>CANGHD010000056.1 GCA_947453525.1 Paracoccaceae bacterium
ATCCTCGCCGACGCCGTCAAGGTGACGCTGGGCCCGAAAGGCCGCAACGTTGTCATCGACAAGTCCTTCGGCGCCCCGCGCATCACCAAAGACGGTGTGACGGTTGCCAAGGAAATCGAACTGGCGGACAAGTTCGAGAACATGGGCGCGCAAATGGTGAAGGAAGTCGCTTCCCGCACCAATGACGAAGCCGGCGACGGCACGACCACCGCCACCGTTCTGGCCCAAGCCATCGTTCGCGAAGGCATGAAGGCCGTCGCGGCCGGCATGAACCCGATGGACCTGAAGCGCGGCATCGACATGGCGACCACCAAGGTTGTGGCAGCCATCAAGGCAGCGTCGCGTCCCGTCAAGGACACCGACGAAGTCGCCCAAGTCGGCACCATCTCGGCCAACGGCGAAGCACAGATCGGCCGCTTCATTGCGGACGCCATGCAGCGCGTCGGCAACGAGGGTGTGATCACCGTCGAAGAAAACAAGGGTCTTGAGACCGAAGTCGAAGTCGTCGAAGGCATGCAGTTCGACCGCGGCTACCTGTCGCCCTACTTCGTCACCAACGCCGACAAGATGACGGTCGAGCTGGAGGATGTGTACATCCTGCTGCACGAGAAGAAACTGTCCTCGCTGCAGCCGATGGTTCCGTTGCTGGAATCGGTGATCCAGTCGCAGCGCCCGCTGCTGATCATCTCGGAAGACGTTGAAGGCGAAGCTTTGGCGACGCTGGTCGTCAACAAGCTGCGCGGCGGGTTGAAGATTGCTGCTGTGAAGGCTCCGGGCTTCGGCGACCGTCGCAAGGCCATGCTGCAGGACATCGCCATTCTGACCGGTGGTCAGGTGATCTCCGAAGACCTGGGCATGAAGCTGGAAAGCGTCACGCTGGACATGCTGGGCCGTGCGAAGAAAGTCTCGATCACCAAGGACAACACCACCGTCATCGACGGCGCCGGTGCCAAGGCCGAGATCGAAGCACGTGTCGGCCAGATCCGCACCCAGATCGAAGAGACCACGTCGGACTACGACAAAGAGAAGCTGCAAGAGCGCGTGGCCAAACTGGCTGGCGGCGTGGCAGTGATCCGCGTCGGCGGCATGACCGAGATCGAAGTGAAAGAGCGCAAGGACCGCGTTGACGACGCTTTGAACGCGACCCGTGCGGCCGTGCAAGAAGGCATCGTGGTTGGCGGTGGCGTGGCTTTGGTTCAAGCGGCAAAACTGCTGCACGACCTGGTTGGCGCCAACTCTGACCAGCAGAACGGCATTGCGATCGTTCGCCGGGCTCTGGAAGCTCCGCTGCGCCAGATCGCTGAAAACGCTGGTGTCGATGGCGCTGTCGTGGCTGGCAAAGTGCGCGAGTCCAACGACCCGACCTTTGGCTTCAACGCGCAGACCGAAGAATATGGTGACATGTTCGCTTTCGGCGTGATCGACCCGGCCAAAGTCGTGCGTACGGCTCTGGAAGATGCAGCCTCCATCGCGTCGCTGCTGATCACCACCGAAGCCATGATCGCGGATCGTCCGGAGCCCAAGTCGGGCGGCCAGGGCGGCGGCGGCATGGGCGGCATGGGCGGCATGGACGGCATGATGTAATCTGGCCCTAGGGCTGGTCGGAAAGGGCGCTCCGTTTGGGGCGCCCTTTTCGTTTGGAGGTGGGGGATGGTGATGGGGCCGGATACGGCACGCAACGCGGTGCCAGAAGAGTTTGACGAGATTGACGCTTTGCTGGAGGCAGCCTTTGACAGCCGTGCAGAGGCAGACCTTGTGCGCCGTCTGCGTCAGGATGGCAGCATGGCTTGGGAGATGGTCACGCCTTGGTATGATCGCCATCAACGGGAGCGCCCGATCGGGGCTTATGCCGCCATCAGCCGGATGGTCGAGCCCAAAAACTGGTTCTGCCTTGGCCCCGTGGCCGTCTGGCCCAAGTGGCAGAATGGGGCTTTGGCGCTGACTGAAGACACTGTAAGGGCCGACACCTTGCAGCAGTATTTCCGTTTCGGGTCGCTTTTGGTTGGAATGGTGACGATGGGATTTGACGACGAGGCCTTGATCCGCCGCGCATTGGGGGGCGCAGGCCTGCTGGACGGCCCCGAAACCCCCACCCTCGTCGTGCTGGGCAAGCCCTCGTTCTACGCCCGCGCCGGGTTCTCGCTGGAGCGGGCGGTGCGGTTGATCTCGCCCTATCCGATCTCGCACACGCTGATCGCAAGGGCAGGAGATGACGTGCCGGAGCGGGTGCTGGTCTATCCGCCCGCCTTTGCCGACCTTTGATCCAAAGGAGCGCGCAAGGGCGCGCACTGTTTTCATCTCGCCTCTGGCGCAAGCGCCAACCGGCTCGGGCGTGCCTCTGGCGGCAGGATCGGGGCAAGGAGCAAATTGGAAGCGCTCCCCTTATCCCTTTCATATTTGCTCAAATATCCCGCGGAAGGGTCCGGGAGGGCGCGAAGCCCTCCCGGCGCAGGGGGTGCGGGGGGCTGCGCAGCCCCCCGCTGCCGGGTCCGCAGAGCGCAGTCCCGTCAGAGCGGTTTCACCAGGCGGTGGATCGTGTGGCCGGATTCGGGGTCATGGCGGGATACTCCGGTGGGGGTGAAGCCTTGCCGCTCCCAGAAGGCGCGGCCTTTGGGGTTGGCGTCCAGCACGGCGAGATAGAGGCGGGGCGCGGGGCGGGCGAGGGTTTCGATATGGGCGGTGAGGGCGGTGCCATGGTTTTGGCCACGGGCGCGCGGGGCCAGGATCATCAGGCCGAGGTAGGCGTCCTCTGGCAAGGGGAAGCCGAAGGAAAGCTCCGCTACGCCGGAGAGGGTGCCGTCGAGGCAAAGCCCGAGGCGGTGGGATTTCGCCGGGTCGCATCCGGGGGGGCCGGAGGTGAAGACCTCTTCGACCTGTTCTGCGCCCGGGGCATGGCCGAGCCAGAGGTGGTAGTAATCCTGCGCCTCCAGCAGAAGGCTGGCCACGGCGGCGCGGTCGGTTGCGGGATCAAGCGGGCGGATCAGGCGTTGGGGCATTCTATCTGCACCACGGTCAGCAGGCTGGCTCCTGAGGGTTTGGCCCAGGGTGCGGTATCGCCCACCTCGGCGTCCAGAAGCGCGCGGGCAAGCGAGGAATGCGGGGTGATGCTGCGGTGCGCCGGGTTGGCCTCGTCCTCGCCGGTGATCTCGCAGCTCGGGGTCTGGCCCGGTGCGTCCGCGACCCTGGCCCTCAGGCCGAAGGCCACCTTGGTCAGGGGATGTGGCGCGGGACCGACCGGGATGGCCGAGCGCAGTCGGGCCTCCAGATGGCGGCGGTCGCGTTCCGCCGCTGCCTCTGGCCGTTTTTCGCGGCGGTCGGCGCGGGATTTCAGGGCCGCCAAGGCGGTCTGGCGCAGGTGCTGGCGGGAATGCAGCGGTGCGAGGCCACGCGGGGCCGCGTCGTTCGGATGCGGCGACCGGGGCACGTCGGGCAAAGGGTCCCGCGCACCGTCGCCGTCTTTCAGGAAGGCCCTACTCACTTGGCAGGTTCCTCATCGGATCAGACGCTCCAGCGCGTCATAGGTGAAAGTGGTTTCCCAAGGCGCATGGGCGAGGCTGTCGGGCTTGAAGCGGATCTGGTGCGAGGTCAGGTCGGATTGCGCGAAATACTGGCGTTCGGTCACGACATGGGCGGGGTCGCGCCAGCGGGGTGACAGGGTGCCGTCGGTCACGGTGCAGCGAAAGAAGATGTCGACCTGATGAAAGCCGGTGGCGGGGTCGTGGAATTCGTTGATCAGCGCGGGGAGGCCCACGGAGATGCGCAAGCCGGTTTCCTCATAGACCTCGCGCATCAGGTTTTCATGCAGCGAGGCGCCCGACTCGACCCCGCCGCCCGGCGCGCACCACAGGTCAGACCGCCCGCCTGGAAAAGCATTCACCAAGAGAAGCTTGTTCTCTTGCAGGATCAGGGCGCGGGTCGCGAGGCGGGGGGATTTGGGAGCCATGCGCCAAGGCTAGACCTTGGCGCATGAATGTCCAGTGCTTACGCCGGAATGGCGGCAGCTTGCGTCGTGCTGCGCCCGGACCAGAGCAGGTACAGGGTACCCGCGAGAATCAGGGCGACCCCGGCCCAGATGTTACCCTCGGGCCAATAGCCGAAGACCAGACCATAGATCAGGATGTTGCTGATCAGCTTCAGGTCGTCGAAGGGCTGCACGAAGGCCGCATCGGCGGCGGCATAGGACCAGGTCAGCAGGTACTGCGCCGACATCATGATGATGCCGCCTATCACCAGCCAGCCGAGGATCTGGATCGAGGGCAGTTCGAACCCAACGTGAACCGAAAGGCCCGCGTTGATCGGCGTCAACAGCACCAGAAGCCAGAGGGTGATGGAGGGGGCCGACTCGGTCCGGGTCAGCACCTTGGTCATCAGCGAGGACCCCGCCCAGAGCACCGCTGCGGCCACCGGATAGACCATCGACCAGGTCAGACCCGAGGTCCAGAGGCCCGAGACGATCGTGGCCCCGGCCAGCCCGATGGCGGCCGCGATCCAGCGCGGCGGTGACACGGTTTCGCCAAGGAACAAAGCCGCTCCGATCAGAACGAAGATCGGTGAGGTCATCACAAGGGCGATGATCTGCCAGATCGGCGTCTGCGCCGCGACGGCCAGCACAAAGGCCTGCACGCCGAGGGCCGAGATAATCACCCGCACAAGGTGCAGCACCGGGCGCGCGGTTTTCAGACCGGCCAGCCCATGGCGCAGGATGAACGGCGCCGAGAAGAGCGTGGCGATGGCATATTGCCAGAAGGTGTCGGATTGCGCCCGGAACCCCAGCCCGCCCCAGTCGCCGGGCGCGGTGATATGGTAGGTGATGGCATTGGCGGCGGCAAAGCAGATGCCGGCCAGCACCATGAAGGCCGCGCCTTTGAAGAAATTGGCCTGATTTCTGGTCTGATTCATGAGTGTCTCCTGTCGACCACATAAATCAGGGGGATAGGCATGACCCTTCCACCTCACGACAGGGCGGGAGCGGGGCACACATTCTCTCTTTCATCCGGACTATACCGTCGGCCCCGGAGTTGCACCGGATCTGCTGACCCTTTGGAACCAAAGGCGCTCGCGGGCTATACCGCCGGTGGGGACTTGCACCCCGCCCTGAGAATACCGGGATCACTCCCGGTTGCTCAAGTTTAGCGGTGCGCGCGCCGTGCGGCAAGGGGCATGGGGTGCGTTCGCGCAGGGCGGACGTGCAAAAAGACGGGAAAAGTCGTCGTCTTTAATAGGGGCGCTGACTTCCTGCGCAGTTGCGGCGGGATGCGGCGCCTGTGGCCGCAGGTCGCCGCGCGTCAGACTTGCAGAACGGGGTGTTCGGCACCATCTCAAGGCCATGCGTCAGACCGCTGCCCAGTTTCTTGCCATGCTGACCGCGCAGGGGCGCAAGCCCGGGCGGGCGGAATCGGTAGTCCTGCTGCATGGGCTGGCGCGGACGGAGGCCTCGCTTCTGGTGATGGACGCAGCGTTGCGGGCGCAGGGCTACGAGGTGATCAACGACAGCTATCCGTCGACCAAGGCCTCGATGGCCGATCTGGCGGCGGGGGTGGGCGCGCGGGTGGCGCGCTGTGGTGTCGGACCGGACGGTGCTGTGCGGCGGGTGCATTTCGTGACGCATTCGATGGGCGGCATCCTGCTGCGGCTCTGGCTGCGCGATCACAGGCCAGAGGGCTTGGGCCGCGTGGTGATGCTGGCCCCGCCCAATCAGGGCTCCGAGGTGGTTGATGCCCTGGGCGGGATGGCCGCGTTTCACTGGGTCAACGGGCCTGCGGGAGCCGAACTGGGCACCGGGCCCGACGCTTTGCCGCGCAAGCTGCCGCCGGCGGATTACGAGGTGGGGGTGATTGCCGGGACCCGAAGCCTGAACCCGCTGTTCTCGCGCCTGTTGCCGGGGCCGGATGACGGCACGGTGTCGGTCGCCTCGACCCGGCTGGAGGGAATGACGGCGCATCTGACCCTGCCGGTGAGCCATACCTTCATGATGAACTCGCCCGAGGTGATCGCCCAGACGCTGAGCTTTCTGGACAAGGGCCGCTTTGCGCCGGGGCTGACGCGGCGGGCGGCGCTGACGTCCTTGATTGGGCCCAAACCCGGGGGAACCACACAGGCCGGGTAAGCCGCCAGCCGCCGAAGCGCAAGCCAGCGCGAGCCCACCCGTCGGACGCCCGCCGCCGCCCTGAAGATCGAGCCGCCGGCCGCGACGGGCTGGTTCGGGATCTGGAGGACAGCGATACGCCGCAGGCCTCAGCCGGGCGACCTTGCCCGAGCGGCCGTCCCCGCCGCCGGATCTGGCTTTTCCGGTGCGGGATTGCGGTGCGCGGCGCGCATCCGCCGACCCGGCCGGGATCAGGCCTGCGGCTTCACCCGGTTGACATGTCCCATCTTGCGACCGGGCCGTGGCGCGCCCTTGCCATAGAGATGCAGGGCGGCATGCCGCTCGCGCGCGATCTTGGGCACCTGTCGGATATCGTCGCCGATCAGGTTTTCCATCACCACATCGGAATGGCGCGCACCGTCGCCCAAAGGCCAGCCGGTGATGGCGCGGATATGCTGTTCGAACTGGTCCACGGCACAGCCGTTCTGCGTCCAGTGGCCCGAGTTGTGGACGCGGGGGGCGATCTCGTTGGCGATCAGGCCTTGGGCGGTGACAAACAGCTCCACCCCCAGCACCCCGACATAGTCCAGCGCGTTCAGGATGCGGGCTGCCAGCAGCACGGCGTCGGTGTGTTGGGCGTGGGTCAGCTTGGCGGGAACCGTCGTGGTGCGCAGGATGCCGTCGCGGTGGACATTCTCGCCGGGGTCAAAGCAGGCGACCGACCCGTCAAGACCGCGCGCGGCGATGACCGAGACTTCGTGGGTGAAGCTGACAAACCCCTCCAGCACGGACTCCTGCTGGAAAGCTGCCCTGGCGTCCGACACGTCCGAAAAGGACATGATCCGCCGCTGGCCCTTGCCGTCATAGCCGAGCCGGGTGGTCTTCAGGATGGAAGGCATGCCGATAGCGGCCACCGCAGGCTCCAGATCCGCCGCCGTCCGGACCGCGGCATAGGGCGCGCAGGGGATGCCAAGCCCGGTCAGGAACGCCTTTTCCAGCAAGCGGTCCTGCGAGGTGGCCAGCGCCCGGCGGTTCGGCCGGATCGGTTTCAGGCTTTCGAGCAGGTCCAGCGCCTGGGTCGGCACATTCTCGAATTCATAGGTGATCACATCGACCGAGGCCGCGAAGGCGCGCAACGCCGCCGCATCCTCGTAAGGGGCCGTGGTCACCGCATGTGCCACCTCGCCCGCAGGCGGGTTGGCGAGGGGATCGTAGATATGGGTGCGAAAGCCAAGCCGGGCGGCCGCCACCGAAAGCATCCGCCCCAGTTGCCCGCCGCCCAGAATGCCGATCATCGCACCGGGGGCAAGTTCACTCATCCTTGGGCTCCTCGGGGATCGAGGCCGACAGGGCGTCACGCCAGGCCACCAGCCGCGCGGCAAGGCCTGCATCCTGCAGGGCCAGAATGCCCGCCGCCAGCAATCCGGCATTGGCGGCACCGGCGGCACCGATCGCCATGGTCGCCACCGGATAGCCGCGGGGCATCTGGACGATGGAATAGAGGCTGTCGACCCCCGCCAGCGCCTTGGTCTGGATCGGCACCCCCACCACAGGCACGCGCGTCTTGGAGGCCATCATGCCCGGCAGATGTGCTGCCCCGCCCGCGCCCGCGATGATCACTTGCAGCCCGCGTTCGACGGCAGTCTTGCCATAGTCCCACAGCCGGTCCGGCGTGCGATGGGCCGAGACGATCTTCGCCTCATAGGCCACGCCAAGCTGATCCAGAATGCTGGCAGCCTCCTTCATCGTGGGCCAGTCCGACTGGCTTCCCATGATGATCCCGACCTGAACACCCATGCGCGCCCCCAAATGATCTCCGCGCCGATTATACCGGCCAAGCCCACAGGGCAAGACCAAGGGCCGCCCCACGGAACAGCGTCGGGACAGACGACCTGTAGGATGGGCAATCTGCCCATCTTCCCGGCGGCGCTGTCAGGCGATTATGTCGGGGATCAGCTCGTCTTCCAGCTTCACGACCTGCTCCTTCAGCGCCAACTTCTGCTTCTTCAGGCGGCGCAGGGTCAATTGGTCGGGGCGGCCGGAGAGTTCCAGGGCATGGATGGCCTCGTCCAGATCGCGATGCTCAAGCCGCAGCACCGAAAGCTTGATGCGCAGCATGTCTTCGAAGTTGAGCTCGTTGGAGGCGTACATGGGTCAGATCTTGGGTAAGGATGACATGCCTGCATCATATAACGATTCGCGGGCAATCGGAAAAAATTCTGCAAGGAAAAGAAGGCTCCGCTGCGGAACTTCGGGTTAAGATCCTTGCCCGCAGATCGCGGGCCGCCGGGGCTTGTGCTGGCCGGGCCGCGGCCCCATATTTGACAGACGCGGGTGCCTTCGGGGCCCGCTGACAATGTCGCTTGGTACAAGGACATAACCATGACGAAACTGAGCTTCGGCGCCCATCCGCATCTTCTGGGCTTTGAACAGCTGGAACGGCTGGTGGAGCGCACCGCCAAGACCGCCTCGGAGGGTTATCCGCCCTTCAACATCGAGGCGACGTCCGAAAACACTTATCGCATCACGCTGGCTGTGGCAGGGTTCCGCGAGGAAGACCTGCAGATCACGGTCGAGGATCGCCAGCTGGTGATCCGCGGTCGCCAGTCCGAGGATATCACCGAGCGGGTCTATCTGCACCGCGGCATCGCGGCGCGTGCCTTTCAACGCAGCTTCGTGCTGGCCGATGGGGTCGAGGTCGGCGGCGCCGATCTGGAACATGGTCTCTTGCACGTCGATCTGCGCCGTCAGGCACCCGAGACCGTGGTGCAGACCATTCGCATCGGTCGGTCCTGACCCGTGGCGCTCGCAACATCCGCAACCAAAGGGGAACAGTGATGGATACCAAATACGCAAACCTGCCCGGCGCCAAATTCGCCACCGAAGGCGCCATCGTCTATGTCCGCCCGGTTCTGGTGTCGGACCTGCCGGCCGAGTTGCAGGAACAGGCCGAGGGCTTTGCCACGATCTACGCCGTGCACCGTCCGAACGGCGAACGTCTGGCTTTGGTCGCCGAAAGCAAGCTGGCTTTCGCCCTGGCCCGCGAACATGACATGGCCCCGGTCTGGGTGCATTGATCCTTCGGCCCCGGTGGACGCCCTCGGGCCGAAGCCGAGGCTTTTAGGCAGATTCAGGGCCTAGACCTTCGGGTATAGGGGCCCACAATTCCGGTTTCTTAACCCCATTGTGCCATTGCTGCAGGTGCAGCATAACTCTAGGTCGCTTGCATCACGCATCATCGGCTGGCCAGAGGCTGCCGGATGCAGGCACCAAAAGGGAAAGACACATGGCTTCGGCTCCTCCTACGAAAACATCCTACAGCGCTTTGCAAATCGGGTTGCACTGGGCAACGGCTCTGCTGATTGCAGCCAACTATTTCATCTCCGACGGCATGGGCGAGGCGCTGGACGCCCATCTGGCCGGCGATCCGGTCGTCGGTCTGACGCCGGTGTGGCATGTCTGGGCGGGTTCCGTGCTGCTGGTTCTGGTCATCGCGCGGCTGGCCGTGCGCTTTCTCACGGGTGCTCCGCAAACCCCGGGCCGCAAGACGCTGGCTGAACGGGCCGCCGATGTCGGACACTGGGTGCTGTATGGCCTGATGCTCGCCACCCCGGCCCTCGGCGCGCTGACCTGGTTTGGCAAGTTGGACAGCACCGGCGATCTTCATGTGCTGGTGATGAACGCGCTGATGATCACGATACTCGGCCATGCGGCGATGGCGATCTTCCATCACTATGTCCTGAAGGACCGCCTCCTGGCCAAGATGATCCCGCTGCGCTGACAGCTTCGGCCGGGGGCGCTGCCCCCGGTTCCGCCGCAAGTCAGGTGTGGAAGTCGGCGGGCGCGCCCTTGGCCGCAACTTGGGCGTGGCCCGGCTGGTTCCAGTTGAACAAAACCAGATGCCAAAGCTCGGGTGCCTTGCGCGAGGCGTAGATCATGCCATCCGCCCCCGCCTTCCGCACAGAATCCGAAGCGCGCCATGACGTGGCCGGAAGGCCCTGCGCCCGCTCCTCCTGCCATTTCGCCGAAGGCTCATGGCCTGACAGACCCAAGGCCCCTAGATTGTCGGGTTGGCGCAGGTCCAGAATACGGGCCGAGGTCACCGCCAAGAGAACCATCACACGCGGCGGATCGTCGGGGCGCAAATAAGTCGCAATGGCGACCGCAGCGCCCTCGGGGCTGGCGGACAGATAGAGCGCGGCTTGGCCGTCATGGTGGAAGCGGCCTTCAGGGGCGTTCGCGCCGGACAGAAGATGCACCATGTCGCGGGCGAAGATGACCCGGTAGAAGGTGCCCTCCAGCCTCTGCATCAACCGTGCCCGGACAGCCAGCGTTCTGCATCCAGGGCCGCCATGCAGCCCATGCCCGCGCTGGTGACGGCTTGGCGGTAGACGTGGTCTGTCAGGTCACCGGCGGCAAACACGCCGGGGATGGCGGTGCGGGTGGTGCCGGGTTCGACCTGCACATAGCCGCCGTTGTGCAGCGGAAGCTGGTCTTTCACCAGTTCCGAGGCGGGCGCATGGCCGATGGCCACGAAGAAGCCATGGCAGGGAATGTCGGCGACCTCTCCGGTCAGAAGGTTGCGGGTGCGCACACCGGTCACCGAGACGGGCGTATCGGTGCCCAGAACCTCGGTCACTTCGGAATTCCAGACCAGCGCGATCTTGGGGTGCTTGAACAGGCGGTCCTGCATGATCTTCTCGGCCCGCAAGGTGTCGCGGCGGTGGATCAGGGTGACTTTGCTGGCGAAGTTGGTGAGGAACAGCGCCTCCTCGACAGCGGTGTTGCCGCCGCCGATCACCACGACCTCTTTGCCGCGATAAAAGAACCCGTCACACGTGGCGCAGGCCGATACGCCAAAGCCCTTGAACTTGGTCTCGGACGGGATCCCCAGCCATTTCGCCTGCGCGCCCGTCGCCAGAATGACCGCATCCGCCGTGTAGGTGGTGCCGGAATCCGCTTGCGCCGTGAAGGGGCGGTTTTGCAGATCGAGGCTGGTGATGTAATCCGAGATCACCGCAGCGCCCATTTCCTTGGCGTGTTCCTCCATCCGGATCATCAGGTCGGGCCCTTGCACCTGCGTGTCGCCGGGCCAGTTCTCCACTTCCGTGGTGATGGTCAGTTGTCCGCCGGGGGTCAGGCCCTGAACCAGCATCGGGCTGAGCATCGCGCGGGCGGCATAGACCGCCGCCGTATAGCCTGCAGGACCCGAGCCTATGATCAGAACCTTGGTGTGCCGCGTCTCGCCCATGTCGCCCTCATCCGGTTTTTCGCCCAAGGTGATATAGTCTTGGGCGGCAGCGGGGGGAAGGGCTGGCGTTCGTGCGACTTTTTATTGCGCAAAAGAGAAATATTATTGCGTGGATACCCGCGACGGCGTAAGGAAAGGCAGAAGAGGAGAGTCCCATGCCGGTGTCCAAGCTTGATCCGATTGACCGCAAGATTCTGGCCGAGTTGCAGGACGATGGCCGGATGACCAATGTGGAACTGGCGCGGCGGGTGGGCATCTCCGCGCCGCCCTGCCTGCGCCGGGTCAGGACGCTGGAGGAGGCGGGCTATATCAAGGGCTATCACGCCGACATCGACGCGCGCGAGATGGGGTTCGAGGTGCAAGTCTTCGCCATGGTGCGACTCAATTCGCAGGCCGAGGCGGACCTATCCACCTTCGAGGGCCGCTGCCGCGCCTGGCCCTTGGTGCGCGAGTGCCACATGCTGAACGGCGAGATCGACTTCATTCTGAAATGCGTGGCCCCGGATCTGTCGACCTTCCAGAACTTCCTGACGGAACAGCTTTTGAAGGCTGATAATGTGGCCAATGTGAAGACCAGCCTCGTGATCCGCTGCGCCAAGGACGCGCCAGGATTGCCTTTTGAAGTGCTAGAGGCACGGCTGGCGAAAAACGCCTGAGGGTGATCCCCAACAATTTTCGCCAGAAATTTTGGGGATCTTCGGCGGTTACAGCGTGACGCGGACCTCGATCAGCCTCGGGCCATCGCAGGGTTGTGACAGGGCCCAGTGCAGCGCCTCGGGGTCTTGCGGCACCGAGGTAAAGGGCAGGTCGCAGGCGGCGGCGAAGGGTTCAAGATTCAGGGGCGAGGGGTGGCAGCCGATGATTTCGGTATTCGCCCCGCGCATGGCATCGGCGATTTCGCGAAAGGCGGCGTTGTTCCAGACGAGGAAGGTGATGGGCAGGTGTTCATCGACCGCCGTGCGCAACTCGCCGGGGGAGAATTGCAAGCCGCCGTCGCCGATCAGGCAGACCACCTTGGTGCCGGGCGCGGCCAAGGCGGCTCCGACGGCGGCACCGGGGCCGAAGCCCAAAGCGCCGTAGCCGGTGGCGGCGTTGAACCAGCCACCGGGGCGGTCGTGGTCGTAGTAGAGGTTCCCGGCGTAGACCGGTTGGGTTGAATCCCCCACGATCAAGCACCGCGGCAGGGCGGAGCGGATCGTCTCGAGGACTTGCAGCATGCCGGGGAAGGTCGCGGACAGGTCGGGCATCGCCGCGCGGGCCGTGCTGCGGGTGGCCTCGGCGCGCGCCGCACCATCGCTTTGCCGAGCCTGCACCAGCGGCAGCAGGGCCGCCATCGTGGCCCCAGCATCGCCAAGCAGGGCCAGACCCGCCTGACGTTTGGCCAGTTGCTCAGGGGCTACGTCAATACGGATCATCGTGGGCAGTTCCGGGTAGGCGGCCACGGCATACATGTCATATTCGGTCGGGCCGAATTCGGTGCCGATCGCCAGAACCTGATCGGCGGCCGCGACCAGATCGCGGGCCACATCAACGCAGGGCGACACCGGCACACAGAGCGGATGGTCATGCAGCATGCCACGGGCGTTTGTGGTTTCAATCACAGGGGCATCCAGTTTTTCCGCCAAGGCGCGCAGCACCGCGTCGCAGCCGCGCGCGCCGCCACCGGCCAGGATCACGATGCGCTGCGCCCGGTTCAGCAACACGGCCGCAGCGGCGAGGTCTCCGGCAGGTGGCACGGGGCGCTGTGCGACGGGTGAAGGGGGCGGCAAGGGGGCGCAGGGCATCGGCATGACATCCGTCGGCACCTCCAGATGCACAGGGCCGGGGCGGCCGCTGGTCAGAAGGGCAAAGGCCCAGTCCAGCGCGGGCCCCACATCGGACGGCTCGCTGATCTGGCGTGAGGGGCAGAGCATGGCGACCAGCGCGCTTTGTTCTGGCAGTTCATGCAGGAAGCCAAGGGCGAAGCCCTGTACGGCCCGGCGGTTGACGCCGGAAATCACCAGCATCGGAATGGAGTCCCCCCGCGCCTGCGCCATCGCGGTCAGGGTGTTGGTCAGGCCGGGGCCGGTGATGACGAAGGCCACGCCGGGCTTGCCCGACACGCGGGCGTAGCCGTCCGCCATGAAGCCGCAGCCCTGCTCGTGGCGGGCGGTGACGTGGCGGATGCTGGAGCCGGACAGACCCCGGTACAGTTCCACCGTGTGCACGCCGGGGATCCCGAAGACCACACGGACGCCGCGCGCTTCAAGGCCTTCGACCAGACGCTCTCCGACGGTTCTCATCCTAGTTCCCCTTCAATTGGCGGGCGGCAAAGGCCGCAATGCGGCGGCAGGCTTCGGCAATTTCCTCATCGGGGCGGGTCAGGCTGAGCCGGAGCCAGCCGTTCAGCGAGGGGCCGAAGCTTTCGCCGGGCATGACAGCGACCTTTTCTTCCCGCAGAAGATTGCGGGCAAAATCCTCGCCCGACAGGCCAGAGGCGCGGATGTCGACCACGGTGAACATACCGGCACCCGGCTCGTGGACATGGATGCCATTGTGACCGTGCAGCGTGTCCTTGATCAGCCTGGCGCGGCGGGCGAAACGCTCCGCCATGCCGCGCGCCACGGCCGACGGGCGCGAGACGGCCAGTGCGGTCATGTCGGCAATGAAGGGCTGGTTGCCGAACAGCATGGTTTCGGACACCGGCAGGAGACGCGCGGTGAACTCGCCGGGTCCCACAGCCCAGCCGGAGCGGAAGCCGGGGGCGGCGTGGGATTTGGAGATGGACGAGACGACGATGGTCCGCTCGGCCAGTTCGGGCAGATCGAGCGGCGAGGCGAAGATGCCGTCGCCGAAGATCAGTTCTTCATAGACCTCGTCACACAGGATCCAGAGGTCGTGCTGGCGCGCCAGACGGCCAAGGGCCGCCACATCGTCACGCGTCAGCACCGCGCCGGTCGGGTTGTGCGGCGTATTGAGGAGCAGGACGCGCGAGGCGGGGGTCACGCGCGCTTCGACATCGGCGACCTGGATGCGAAAGCCGTGTTCGGGATGCAGCGGCACCGGCACGGCGGTGGCGCCGGGGGCGGTGATGACGCCTTCATAGGTCGCATACATCGGGTCGCCGACCAGAACCTCGTCGCCTGGGCCGACAAGCCCTGTCAGGACGGCGTACAGGGCGGTCTGGGTTCCGGGGAAGGCCATGAACTGATTGATCCCGATCGCGCGCCCGGTCCGCTTGGTATACCGCGCCGACAGGGCGGTCAGCAGGCCCGGTTCGCCCCGGCCATTGGAATAGGCATAGCGACCGGCCTCCATCGCGGATTGCGCCTTGGCCAAAAGGTCATGCGGCGGCGGCACGTCGGGCTCGCCAATCGTGAGCGACAAGACCTCTTGTCCGGCGGCGGTCATTGCCTTGGCCATGGCGTGGACTTCCCACTTGGCCCCGCCCAGATGGGCCAGACGTTCGGTGATGGCGGCGTATTTCATGTCAGTGCGTCCAGGAATTGATCCGACGGGATCGGGTCTGCGAGGTGAAGATAGGGGGCAAGATCAATGCCGAGAATGGCCCCGACCGAGCCGACGCCGATGGCGACCAACTCGCCACAGGCAAAGGCTTCGGGCAGCACGCAACCTTCCATCCACAGCCCGTCGATCACCGCGTTGCAGGCTATGGCCAGACGGCGCAGGCTGGCCTCGTCGCGCGTGCCGGGCAGAGCGGCGATCAGGCCCTGAAGCATGTCGCGAAATCCGAGGTAGGTCAGCGCGTGGGTTTCCTTAATTGCAGGGTCACGGTCGATGTCCTGCAGGAAGGTGGCCCAGAGGATCAGCGCCTCGGGGTCAACGACGGGCGGCTTGAGGGCGGCGGCGACAAAGGCGGTCAGCCTTGCGTGCGGATCGCGCGGGGCGGCGGTCAGGACGGCGGCGGACTCATCGGTCATCCGCTCCATCAGGTGGCGGTAGGCTGCCGTGATCAGCTGGTCCTTGCTTTGGAAATAATGCCGGATCAGCCCTGCGGTGACCCCGGCCCGCTGGGCGATCGCCCGTACAGTGGCGCTTTTCGCGCCGCCCTCGGCCACGAGCGCAAGGGTCGCATCGACCAGAGCCTGGCGGCGCTTGTCCTCGGCCTCGCGGCGATAGGGTTTGCGGTCGAGCGCCATGCGGATCTTGCCTTGTTATTCGATTGGAGAATTCCTAGTCGGTTGCGATCCCGCGTGCAAGCGTCTGATGGCGCGCGCATTGCCGCATGGCACCGCTCAGGGATAGATTTCCGCCGGATCAACGCCCCAGAGCGCGGTCTTCTTGACCCAGCCCTTTTCGCCCTCCACCGCGACCCGGCACCAGTCGGGCACGCACTGCAAGAGCTTGCCGATGACCCCCAGTTCGGACTGGTAGACCACGTCCGAGGTCTGGTCCGGATTGGCGAAGGCCTGCGCCATATCCTGCGTGACCAGAACCGAGCGGACGCCGGACAACAGGGTGTAGTGGATCCAGCCGCCCGCGCCGTCGACATCCTCGACCCGGCGCCAGTGTTCATACTCGGCGGTGACCTTCAACGGCATGCCCTCGCGGGTGAAGACCCAGTCGATGCGGTGCGTCAGCCCCGGACCCCGCCGGGCATTGCCCTGCGAGCCTTTCAGCGTGACATAGCGCGGGATTGGCAGGTTGGTCACGGCGCCCTTGCCGGGATCATGCGGCTGGGGCGGTTGGGTGTCTCCGCCGTTCATCCCGGTGTCGGTGGCGCCCTCGACCTGTTGTTCCAGCGTGGCGGCTCCTTCCTGCGCCACGGCAGTCCGGAACGTGGCCAGAGACAGCGCCAGACTTGAGCCCGCCAGAACTGCGGCCGCGAAGATATGTGCCTTCATCATCGTCCTGCTCGAGACGGCTGCGTCTTCTTGTCCGGTCATGGGGCGATGGACACCGTCCGGACTTGTGCCGCGCAGCACTTGCGGTCACTTTGCCACCAAAGCCCTGCGATGGGAAGTGTGGGAGAATGTCTTGGGTCAAGGTCGATTGTCCGTCGTGGTCACCCGTCATTTGCCGCCCGTGGTGGAGACGCGGCTGAAAGAGTTGTTTGATGTGGAGTTGCGTGACCCCGACACCGCGATGTCGCGTGAGGAACTGGCCGCAGCGATGCACCGCTGCGACGTGCTGGTCCCGACGATTTCCGACCGGATCGATGCCGGCCTGATCGGCCAGGCCGGCACGCGGCTGAAGCTGATCGCCAATTACGGCGCGGGGGTGGATCATATTGACGTGGCGACGGCGCGCAGCCGCGGGATTCTGGTGTCGAACACACCGGGGGTGACCACGGAGGACACCGCTGACATGGCGATTGCTCTGGTCCTCGCCCTGACCCGCCGCATCCCCGAAGGTCTGGCTGCCATGCAGGCGGGCAACTGGCAGGGCTGGTCGCCGATGGCCTTTCTGGGGGGCCGTCTGGCCGGGCGGCGTCTGGGCATCCTGGGCATGGGCCGCATCGGTCAGGCCGTCGCCCGCCGGGCGCGCGCCTTTGGCTGCCAGGTCCATTACCACAACCGCCGCCGCCTGCGCCCCGAGGTGGAAGCCGAGCTTGAGGCCACCTATTGGGAAAGCCTGGATCAGATGGTGTCCCGCATGGACATCCTGTCGATCAACTGCCCGCATACGCCCTCGACCTACCACCTGATGAACGCCCGTCGTCTGAAGCTGATGAAGCCGACGGCGGTGATCGTGAACACCTCACGCGGCGAGGTGATCGACGAGAACGCCCTGACGCGGGGCTTGCGGGCTGGCGAGTTGGCCGGGGTGGGGTTGGACGTTTATGAGAACGGTCGGGTGAACCCTCGGTTGCAGGAATTGCCCAACGTCGTGCTCCTGCCCCACATGGCCTCGGCCACGATCGAGGGGCGGATCGAGATGGGCGAGAAGGTGATCATCAACATCAAGACTTTCGCCGATGGCCACCGCCCGCCCGATCAGGTGGTGCCGGGGATGCTGTAAGGCCCTGACGCCGCGCCGGTGGCCGGCAGCCGGGAGGGTTTCACACCCTCCCGGACCCTCCCGTGGGATATTTGAGCCTCGGTGAATGGGATTAAGACAAGGTTAAGAACATTGAGAAAGTCTCTTGTAAACAAGGGGTTGTCTGGGATTGCACGCGTGCAATCTTCTCAGAACCGGCTGGAGCGATAGGGCGTGATGTCCAGTTCCGGCTCTCTCCCCTGCACCAGATCGGTGACAATTCGTGCCGTGATGGGGGCGAGGGTCAGGCCGATGTGGCCGTGGCCGAAGGCGTGGATCACCTCGGGGCCGCCCTTGGAGGGGCCGATCACCGGCAGGCTGTCGGGCATCGAGGGGCGAAAGCCCATCCAAGAGGCCGAGGGCTCGGGCAGGTCGGGGAAGATGGCGCGGGCGCCTTCGAGGAGCCGGTCAAGGCGGTGCTGCGAGGGGGGCGCTGTCAGGCCGCCCAGTTCCACCGTGCCTGCGACGCGCAAGCGGCCCGACATCGGGCAGAGGTAGAAGCCGCGCGAGGTGGGGCTGCAGGGCCGGTTCAGCGGCGGGGCAGGCATATCCCATTCCAGATGGTAACCGCGTTCCGTATCCAGCGGAACATCGTCGCCCGCCAGCTTCGCGAAGGGCCGGGAATGGGCCCCTGCGGCAACGATCACCTTCTTGGCGTGCAGGCGGAAGTCCGGCCCGTCAAGCACCACGCCGTCAAACTGCCGCGTCAGGCCATCGACCCGCGCGGTCAGCAGGCCGGCATACTGCATTGTCGACTGGGCGAGCCGTTGTACCATGGCCCCCGGATCGGTCAGAAAGGCGGCGCCGGAGAAGAAGGCGGCGCCGGGGAACTCGGGCAGGTCCGGTTCCAGGTGGGCGAGGTCCCGGGAGGAGATCAGGTCGACCTCGACCCCGAAACTTCGGCGATAGGCCATGTCCGTCTCGGCGGCGCGGAAGGCCTGTTCGGTTTCATAGAGGTAGAGGCAGCCCTTCTGCTCCAACAGGTCCAGCCCGCCGATGCGCGCGGCGAGATCGTGCCAAAGGTCCCGGGCCCCCGCCAGCAGGTTTGCGATGGCCTGACTGTTCCTCGCGGCTTGGCCTGGCAGGGATTGGCGGGCAAAGCGGGTCAGCCATGGGGTCAGCGACAGAAGGGCGCCGGGGCGGATGGCAAGGGGGGAATTGCGGTTGAACAGGAGGGATGGCAGGTTCTTCAACACATCCGGCGTGCCCACGGGAAGCACCGCGTAGTCCGCAATCGTGCCAGCATTGCCGTAGCTCGCCCCGGAGCCGGGAGGCAACGGGTCGACGAGGATGACCTCCAGCCCTTCGGCCACCAGGGCTTCCGCGATGGCAAGACCCACAACCCCGGCGCCGATGACGGCGATTTCACTGGAAATATGCTGCACCATTGGACCTCGATCTTCCCTCCCGCCGCAAAGGTGCCGCGGGAGGAGAAAGCTTACATGCAGGTTTCGAACAGCGCACGCGTGTTTTCGCGTGTCATGGCCACCGGGTTGCCGCCGCAGGAGGGATCCTCCAGCGCCATGTCGGTCAGCATGTCGAGGTCTTCGGGCTTGACCCCCATCGCCGTCAGGTTGGCGGGGATGTTCAGCTTGGCGCGCAGGTCCATCACGGCGGCGCGGAAGCCGTCAAAGCCGTTGAAGCCAAGGTAGGCGGCGGCGGCGTTGATGCGGTCTTCGATGACGGCGCGGTTGAAATCCAGCACCATGGGCATGACGACCGCGTTGGTGGTGCCGTGGTGGGTGCCATAGACAGCGCCGATCGGGTGGGAGAGGCTGTGGATGGCGCCGAGGCCCTTCTGGAAGGCCGTGGCGCCCATGGCAGCGGCACTCATCATATGGGCGCGGGCGTCGAGGTCGTTCGGGTTGTCGTAGACTTTCGGCAGGTTCTCGAAGACCAGCCGCATACCTTCGAGGGCAATGCCCTGGGACATCGGGTGGTAGAAGGGGGACGAGTAGGCCTCCAGGCAATGCGCCAGCGCGTCCATGCCGGTGCCTGCGGTGATGAAGCGCGGCATGCCGACGGTCAGGGCGGGGTCGCAGATCGTGACGACGGGCATCAGCTTGGGGTGGAAGATGATCTTCTTCTTGTGGGTCAGGGAGTTGGTCAGAACCCCGGCGCGGCCCACTTCCGAGCCGGTGCCAGCGGTGGTCGGCACGGCGACGATGGGGGCGATCTTGGAGGCGTCGGCACGGGTGTACCAGTCGTCCACGTCCTCAAGATCCCAGACCGACAGGTCCTTGGGTTGATGCGCCATCAGGGCGATCATCTTGCCAAGGTCGAGGCCAGAGCCGCCGCCGAAGGCGATCACGCCGTCATGGTTGCCGGCGAGGTATACGGCAATTCCGTCGGCCATGTTCTTCTCGTTCGGGTTGGGGTCGACGTCCGAGAAGACGGCACGGCCAAGGCCTGCGGCCTCCAGAATGTCCAGCGCCTGCAAGGTGATCGGCAGGGACGCGAGCGCCTTGTCGGTCACCAAGAGCGGGTTCTTCAGGCCCGCCGCCTTGGCATGATCCGCCAGTTCGGCAATGCGGCCGACGCCGAATTTGATCGGGGTGGGGTAGTTCCAGTTCCGGTTGGGAACGTTGTGGGTCATTGGGGTCACACCTTCTTCAGATGGTAGGATTTCGGGCGGGTTACCGAGTGGAACCCAAGGAAAGACAAGGAGTTGCCGCGCCCGGTGTCCTTGCAGCCGGTCCAGCAGAGGGCCGGGTCAAGGTA
>CANGHD010000057.1 GCA_947453525.1 Paracoccaceae bacterium
ACGTCGGACACATCGATCGGCTTGGCGAAATCCTCGTTGATGTAGCTGGTCATCTGTTGGACGCGCGCCACCACCCGCCGTTCCGTCGCGGCCTTTGTGTTGCGGCGGGGTTCGGCCTCGTGGCCCGCCATATCGGCGCGGATGTGGTTGACCGACAGGCGGCGCAGTCGCAGCCGCACCTCATCCCGCATGATATCGGCCAGATGGTCATTGGCCCCGTCCCAATCCCGCGCCCAGCGTGAGACGAGCAATAGATCCGCCGGATCAGGCTCTGGCGTGGTCAGGATAGCACCTGACATCAGGTCATTCTTGAAATCGCTTGAGATCACCAAGGACAGCAGGTCGGCGAAGGGCAGATAGATGCAGACAAGTTCGGTCTGCGCGTCCGCCACCGTCACCTGATGCGGCACGGCGGCCCAGAAGCAGTAAAGCCCGCCCGCGTTAAGCTTCACCTGCGCGCCGTTGATCTGATAGGTCATCGACCCGCGCGTCAGCAGATTCAGTTCCACATGGTCGTGCCAATGCGCCTCGGGCATGGGTTCGACAAGATGGGTTTCGGTCAGAAACTCATCCGGCTGCAGGAAGCGGTTTCCGGTCTGGCTGGGGTCAAGAAACTGCAAGGCTCGGGTGCTGGACATGGATCACCCCTTGCGGGTTTGCGCTGGAATTCCGGAAGAACTTGTCGGATTATAGCAAGAACATTCCGGTTTCCAATGGCACAAACGGCAAGCCCAAGGTTTCCGGCCCTGAAGGAGCATTGCCATGACACTCATCCCTCTGCACCGCAAGTCAGCCCGATGACGGGGGTGCAGGTCGCCGGTCTTTATAAGTCCTTTGGCAGCGTGAAGGTGCTGAAGGACGTGGCTTTGCAAGCCGAACCGGGGGAATTCGTGGCGTTGGTCGGGCCTTCGGGCTGCGGCAAGTCGACCCTTCTGCGCTGCATTGCCGGGCTGGAAGAGCTTGATCGCGGCACCATTGCGATCGGGGGCCGCGATGTGACGCGGGCCGACCCCAAGGAACGCGATGCGGCGATGGTGTTTCAGAACTACGCGCTTTATCCGCACATGACGGTGGCGCAGAACATGGGTTTCTCTATGCGCCTGCGCGGCGGCACGTCGGAGGCCATTGCCGCAGGCGTGCGCGAGGCGGCCACGATCCTGGGGCTGGAGACGTTGCTCGACCGCTATCCGCGCCAGTTGTCCGGCGGTCAGCGCCAGCGGGTGGCGATGGGGCGGGCGATCGTGCGCAAGCCTTCGGTCTTCCTGTTCGATGAACCGCTCTCGAACCTTGATGCCGCGCTGCGGGTGCAGATGCGGGCGGAAATCCGGGCCTTGCATCGCCGGCTAGGTGTCACCTCGATCTACGTCACGCATGACCAGATCGAGGCGATGACCATGGCCGACCGCATCGTGGTGATGCGCGGCGGCGTGGTGGAGCAGGCTGGGCGGCCTCTGGACCTGTATGACCGCCCGAGGAATGTCTTCGTCGCCGCCTTCATCGGCTCGCCGGCGATGAACCTGATCGGGGCGCGGATGGCCGGCGGGGCCTTCCTGTTGTCGGATGGCCAGCAGATCACGCCGCCCGGCGGCCTGACGGGCACTGTGCCCGAAAAGGTTTTGCTGGGCTTGCGGCCGGAACATCTGTCGATCGGCCGCGCTACGGGGCAGGGCGGGATTGCAGCTGAAGTTGTGACCTGCGAGACGACGGGTGCTACTTCCTATCTTGCGGTCAAGGTCGCGGGGACCACGGTGACTGTCACAGCGCAAACCCGGCTGATCGTGGAAGAGGGCCAGACGATCTGGCTGACCATAGCGCCCGAGCATGTCCATGTCTTTGACGCATCTACGGGCCAGCGGATTGACCTTTAAGGCTTTTGCTTAGCGTTCCATGGCCTGCGGCAAGGTCAGGGCAACCTGATCCACCCAAGCCTCGGTCACCTCCCACTTGGCCAGCCGCGCGGCGCGCAACAGCGCCCCGCCGACCGGAGGCAGGCGGCAGGGCTGCGGGGCACAGCCCACCCGTTCGGCAATGCGGGCCAGAACCTGCTGGTTGGTCGTGACCCCGCCCGCATAACTCCAGCGCAACGGGCGTGCGCCCGCCGCCTTGCGCCAGGCCGCCAGCAAAGTCTCGGCCAGTTCATCGCCCGCGCGGTGAAGGATGCGCTGCGCCAGCGGGTCCCCCGCCTCTGCCAGCGCGGCCACATTCCGGGCAAGGTCGGCTATGGCCGAGCGGCGGTGGTCTTGCGCATAGCACCAGTCCAGAAGCGACTCGGGCCCGACCCCGATGGCGGCGAGCAGGCCCGCCGAAAAGCCCGATGCGGGCCGCCGCCCGTCCAGTTCCCGCGCGGCATCGGCCAAAGCCTCGCGTCCGATCCAGTAGGCGCTGCCCTCGTCGCCGAACAGATCGCCCCAGCCCCCGGCGCGTTCGTGACTGTCCTGCGGACCGCCCAGACTGGCCCAGGCCATTGACCCGGTGCCCGCAAGGATCAGCCCTCCGGCCTCGCCCGCAAAGGCACCATCAAAGGCGATCCGCACGTCGTTGTCGACAAGGGTATTGCCGGGCAGCAGGGCAGCGGCCACACGGTCCTGTTCAGCCGAAATCTCTGCGATTTCAGTATGGTAGGACAGGCCCAGAACCGTAGCCGCAAGGCCGTGGCCTGCCTCACCCAATGCCTCGATCAGCGCCTGCAGCCGCACAGGCCAGTCTGACACCGAGACCGGATCAAGGCTGCCGCCGCGCCTAACGTCTGTTACCGTCCCATCGCGCTGCGCCACGGCGGCGAGCGTTTTCGTCCCACCGCTGTCCACCCCAAGAACCCGCGTCATGCAACCGATCTTCCCTTGATCCCGTGGCCGCAGCACTGGCCGGTTCGACCCTGCACACGGCGTCCCATCCGCCCCTGCTGGCAAGAACCACAGACGGGCCATATTGGGCAATGGCGATCGTGGGTTTGCGCCCCTTGAACCCGGAATTTGCCGAAAGCCAAGCCCAGCGATGCGCGATGACGGTCATGGGCCCGAGGGAAAAGGTCCGACGTCCCGCTACGCCCCGGCTGGGAGGTCAGAGGAAGTCGATGGCGGCAAGGGTCAGGACCTTTGTCATCAGGAGGGTCAGGTCCGCCGCACCGTCGCCATTGACGTCCAGTTCCACCTTGAGACCGGCAGCGGTGGACGAATAGCGCAGCTCGCCAGCGGCCCCGCTGAAGGCGTTGGTGCCGATCAGGCCCACGCCGTTGCTCAGGTGGACGTCGCCGAGCGAGATGTGGTCGGTGCCCGAGACAAAGTCCTTGATCGTATCGAAGCTGGTCGCAGTGCTGGCGTCAAAGGGCAGCAAGACGAAGACATCCGCGCCAAGCCCGCCGGTCAAGACATCGACCCCGGCCCCGCCGGACAAGACGTCGTCGCCCGCATCGCCTGACAACAGGTCATTGCCCGCGTCGCCGATCAGCGTGTCATTCTCGATGCCGCCAAAGAGTTGGTCATTGCCCTCGCCGGCCAGCAGGATGTCGTTTCCAGCACTGCCGCTGAGCTTGTCCTCGCCCGAGGCGGCCTGCAGCAGATCGTCTCCGCCGCCGCCGTCCAGCACGTCATTGCCGACACTGCCGTCGAGGTTGTCGCTGCCGTCGTCGCCTTTCAGGCTGTCATTGCCCTCGCCGCCGGTCAGCAGGTCGTCGCCGGTGCCGCCTGACAGAGTGTCATTGCCGATGTCGCCGATCAGAGTGTCATTCTCGGACTGGCCCAATAGGGAATCGTTGCCCGCCTCGCCCAGCAGCCTGTCGGCCCCCGCACCGCCATCGGCGAGATCATTGCCCAGACCGCCGTTCAACTGGTCATTGTCGAGACCGCCGTAGAGCTTGTCATCACCGCCGCCGCCCAGCAGGGTTTCGGCCCCTGTGTCGCCGTAGACCATGTCATTGCCATCGCCGCCATCCAGACCATCGACGCCGTCCCCGCCATAAAGCGTGTCATTTCCCAAGCCGCCCAGCAGTGTGTCGACCCCGTCGCCACCCAGAAGGCTGTCATTGCCGTCGCCGCCCTCCAGCCGGTCGGCATCGGCGGCCCCATCCAGCACATCGCGGCCCGCCCCGCCAAGCATCCGGTCCGCGCCACCGCCGCCATAGAGCTTGTCATCCGCATCATCGCCGCTGAGCCAATCGGCCCCGTCGCCGCCCGACAGGCTGTCATTCGCTGACCCGCCCAGCATGGCATCGTCGCCACTGCCCCCGTCCAATGTGTCCGCCCCGTCGCCGCCTTCAATCGAATCCCGCCCCTCGCCGCCGAAGATCTGATTGGCGGCCAGATTGCCGCGCAGGGCGTCGTTGCCATGCCCGGCGCGCAGGATCTCGATGATCGTGCCACCCTCGATCAAAAGATTGCCGGTCAGCCCATAGATGCTGGAGGCCGCGCCCGCTGTCAGGTTGATCACCTGATTGGCGACATCGGTGGAAAAGTCGAAGATATCCGTGCCGTTGTGATCCATCACGGTGAAGGACACCGGGTTGGCCAGGGTCCCGCCCGCCATCATCTGCCCGATCACCTGCTGCAGCGACCCCGCGTTCGAGCCTATGCCGTAGATGGTGTTGCCATAGCCCGCTTTGGCGTTGACGCCGTACAGGGCCTCCATCGCCTTCATGTCCGCCAGCATCGGCCCGATGGTCCAGGCGAAGGAGGCGCCGCTGTTCCTGTTCTGGCTTTGCGAAAAATAGGACATGATCGACATTTGCCAACTGTCCTGTTGAAACAGCGCCCCCCCGGGGAACGAGGCGCTGCCATTGTAGTTTCCGGCATGGCCAAGGCCCAGAGCGTGGCCGATCTCGTGAATATAGGTCTGCAACGAATAGCCGGCTGCACCCTCGCCGTAGCTGGCGATCCAGTCGGTCGAGACGTTCACATGCGCCGACTTGACGATCCCGGTGGCCTTGTCCTGCGTGGTAAAGGCACCGGATTGCGTGTCATCGAAACTGAGGTGGATGACCGCGCCCGGAGGCGGTTCGGTGTTGAACAGGATGCCCGTCGTCTGGGTCCAGCTGTCCAGCGCCAGTCTGGCCATGGCCGCGCCGGCAGCGGTCAGGCCGGACAGGTCCACGTTCAGCGTGGCCCCCGGCTTGACCGCGAAATGCCCCGGCGTGTCGCCGTTCGAGGTCCAGTAGCCGGTCGTCAATTGCCCGGCGATGGCCGCGACGACCGAAGGCGAGGCCATGTTCAGAAAGGTCGGCTGAAGGGGCGAGCCGGTGCCCGCATAGGGCAAACCAGCACTGTAACGTGGCATCGGCATATGACTCTTCCACCTTTCAAAGAGCCGGGGCTGGTTCAACCGCCCGGGCCTTGATCGCAGGTGCAACTTCTGCCGCGTGTGTCCCCGTTATACCAAGGCTCGGCGATGACGAAACCCAAAAGTACGAAGAATGCAGCGACAAACTGACTCGAATCCCAAAGACGCTCTGTCTTGGGAACGGCCATGACCGCGGTCCGCATGGGGTGCGTGTCCCGCGTCACCGTCAAGCGCGTGTTGGAAGTTCAGGTGACGCGCGGGCAGGATCGGAAGGGGTTCCGGGGCCAACACCAGATCGGTGCCCTTTTCGGCATAGGATGTTTTGGTGAAAGCTTTGCCTGCCAGGGCGCCGGTCCCACGACAGGACAGGGCGCCGCCCCGCACTCATGTCACCGTAAGGATGCCGTTTACCCTGTCGGCACGCAAAACCATGGCCCGTCGCTGGTCAATCGCACCGCCTGCCGACCGCCCGGTGATTGTACCGGTCAAACGGCCTGGTGCGGCAGGCCGCAAGCCGCCGCGACCTTCACCGAAGTCGACTGGGTTGGCATTGGCGCCCCGAAGACGCAGCGCGTCGCCGCACGCCCGCCTTGTAAATCCCGTTGTTCCCGGGCGTTTCCCACCCCTGCGAAGGCATAGGTCAACGGACTGCAACTTCCGCGAAGCATTGACCACAGTTCTCCGTGTCGCTTCCGGCAATGACCTAGATTTCACGACCGAGAATGTCGGACTGAATGGTTCCTTGCCTGATCGCCATGTCGATCTCCCGAAGTGCAATTGAAATCCAGACCGGAATCCGAACGAAGATAGGGCGCGTGGCGGCCAATGTGACGACCTCAAATGCGGCGCGTCCCGGCACTGCCCTTGACGCAGCGCGGATCGCCCGTCGTATTCTGTTCGATGATATTCAGGTCTGCGGCGCCGGCAAGTCCGGTCTTGTCGGGACAAGGGGCAGCCCGGCCTTTCAAAGATTAAAGATGGCAACGGCATCGTCCGCCGCCACGCAGAAGCGGGCCGTGCCCGGAACATGGACGCTGTCGATGGGTGCTTGCAGGGCTTCCGGAAATGTCACAGACTCGGCCCCGTGCTGGCGGTGCGGCGCAGAGGATGTGCAGGGAGGTTCAGGGCAAGGTCCCCTGCGCGCCAGCGCGTTGCAATGGGCCAGTGCTTTGAGTACGTCGGGCTGTGCTATCGGCCCAAGGTCCTTTTCTTGCGCGAGATATGATGACAGATCTGATCCAAACGCACCGTTCCGCCGTTGATTTCAGCGACCCGGCCTTCAGACAGGCGGCCACGGTGATGGGCGCCGACCTGATGAGCGAGTTCCTGATGGCTATGGCGGCCTGGCAAAGGGGGCTGCGGGTCGAATTCTTCGGCAATCAAGCCGACGCCCGAGTGAATATCGACAACATGAAGCGGTCGTCGCAATGGCCCCGGCTTTTTTCGGTGTCGGACGGAAACGCCTCGCATTTCTTCGAGGCCTCAATGGGGGACTGGACGTACGAGAGGCTCGTGGCCGCCTCGCGCAGCAAAGCCCTCGGCAAGCAAAAGCTGCTTGCCGCTGGTGTATCCACCCCGGCCGGGCTGTTGAGCGATGGCACGAACTTGTCGGAGGTTGAGCGTTTCCTGACCAAGTCCGACGCGCAGTACTTTGTCATCAAACCCGACAGCGGGTCGCTGGGTCAGGGGGTCATGACCCAACTGGCCAAAGCGCAGGTCATTCCGATGCTCAGCACGCGCCGCAACAGCAGAACCGTCGTGGAAGAATTCGTGCGCGGAACCGAATACCGCGTCCATGTCGTGAAGGATTGCGCGATCGACGCCTATGTCAGGACCGGTATCTTTGTGGTGGGCAACGGTTATGACTCGATTGCCACGCTGATCCAGCGCAAGAATGCGGCGCGACAGGAGAACCCCTATCTGCGCAAGGCACCGATCAATCTCGCACAATCGACGATCTATCTGGGAAAATTCGGCAAGAACCCGACCATGGTTCCGGTCATGGGCGAGCGGGTCAACTTGCTGGACGTGCTGAACATCTCAGCCGGGGGCAGCACGCATGGATTGGCCAGTGCCATTCCGGCGGATGTCGCGGCGTTGGCCGTGGCTGCGAACAAGGCGCTGGGCTTGCCAGACAGCGGGATCGACATCATTCATGACGGCACGCGGCCCTATGTCCTGGAATTGAATGGAAAGTCGAATATCGGCGGGCACGCGTTCCCCACCACGGGCGTAAGTGGTGGCAATGCCATTGCGGAAGCCGCCATAGACCATTATTTTCCGGCCCGGCCAGGGACGCCAATTCAGCGCAGAAACCTGCCGCTGGATTGCACCGAATTGATGCGGGAGTTTGAGCGGAATGGCGCGAAGGCGCGGTTCCTGCTGCCGGCTCTGCCAGCCTGATCTGGCACCCGTCGGAAGGAGGGCCCGCGCCGAAACCAAAGGCCGTTGGCGGGCTCTGCGGTTCGGGTTCGGCCACAACCGTCACGTCGCAAGACTTGCCACTGGCCTGTGCTTGGTCCTGAGGGTCGGAGAGGTCGGATCTACGGCCGGCCAGATCTTCGTGCGAGATCGGCCGGCTGCAGGATCGTTGGTCCTTGCCACCATGTTTCGCATCTAGGCGCCGTGCTTGGTCTCGCCAGCGGCCTGTTCCTTTGCAGCCTTGGCAGCGGCAGCCTTTTCGGCGGCGGCTCTTTTCTTTTCGGCCTTCGCAGCGGCGGCGGCCTTTTTCTTTTCTGCTTTTGCAGCGGCGGCCTTTTCTTTGGCAACTTTCGCGGCGGCAGCCTTTTCAGCAGCGGCTTTGTCAGCAGCGGCCTTTTCACCGGCGGCTTTGTCAGCAGCGGCCTTTTCAGCAGCGGCCTTTTCAGCGGCGGTTTTGTCAGCGGCAGCCTTTTCAGCGGCAGCCTGTTCGGCAGCAGCCTTTTCCGCGACCGCTTTCTCGGCAGCGGCTTTGTCGGCGGCGGCTTTGTCGGCGGCGGCCTTGTCGGCAGCGGCCTTTTCAGCAGCGGCCCTTTCAGCGGCAGCCTGTTCGGCAGCGGCTTTGTCAGCTGCGGCTTTGTCGGCAGCAGCCTTTTCCGCAACCGCTTTCTCGGCAGCGGCTTTGTCAGCAGCGGCTTTGTCGGCGGCGGCTTTGTCGGCAGCGGCCTTGTCGGCAGCGGCCTTTTCAGCGGCGGCTTTGTCGGCGGCAACCTTTTCAGCAGCCGCTTTCTCGGCAGAGGCTTTGTCAGCCGCAACCTTTTCAGCAGCAGCCTTTTCCGCAGCCGCTTTGTCGGCAGCAGCCTTCTCCGCGGCAAGCTTTTCATCGGCTGTCTTCGCAGCGGCGGCTTTTTCCGCAGCGGCCTTGTCGGCTTCGGCCTTGGACTCGGCAGCCTTCTTGTCGGCCTCGGCCTTGGCTTCTGCCGCCTTTTGGGCTGCTTCCTTGTCAGAGGATGCCTTTTCGCCTCCGCATTTGTCGCTGCATTCCACGCCGGCCTTGGCGGCGTCTTCGGCGAAGGCCTCCATCTGCACGCTTTGGGTCAGAACGATTGCGGTTGCACATGTGATCAAAGTCGAGATGCGAAGTTTCATCTTCAAGCCCTACATTCAGGTTCCCCTTTCGGGATTGGATCCTGAATGTCCTTAAACTTCGTCTAGAACTGGACCAATTCTTGGCGCTGCCCGAAAATGTAGCGGCATTATGAAGGCAATCCGGGCCGGACGGCGGCCCGTCAGGGCTGAATGCAGGTCGAGTCTCAGTTTGGCGCTTCAGTCTGGCGTTTTGGTCTGTGCCGCCGCTTTCATGCGGGCCAGAAGTTCGGCCTTGGTCTCACGCAGACCATAGGGGTTCTTGTCGGTTCCCTTGGCGTTGTGTTCGACATGGCGCGGAATGCCTTTGCCGAATTTTGCGTTGCCGGATTTGCTGTAATCCATCGTGTTGCCCTTTCAAACGCTGGTGTTCTGGCGCGCTCTTGCCGCAAACTGCGGGCGGCCACAAGGCGGCGCTTGGCAAGGTATCATCCCCTGTGTCGATTGGTATTTGGCGAGCCGACCCTCGCAGCAGAGGCTGATGAGCCCAAAGTGCCGCAGGGACGCGGAAAATCGTTCCAACGCGTCTGTGCGATTGTCCGGCTTCGGGATTTCCTGTAAGCAGCCCAAAGTGCAAGTTCTGTGAATTCTGTCGATTTGCGTTTGGTTTATCGCATCAAGGGGAAGCCCATGGCCAGAAGGTCTGCTGCAACAACCGCCCTGACGCCAGGCATTGGGTGCTGTGTCTGGGTTTTGATGGCGCTGTCAGGCAGTGGTGGCTCTGCCTTCGCCCAAACGGTCGAGCAACATCCGGCGCCGATCCTGCAAGGGCCGCAGACAACAACGATTTCCGCGGCGGCGTTGGAAACGCGTCTGACCGATGCGACGTCCTTGGGGGTGAATCTGACGGGGCTGAGCCTGGTGGATGCCCATGCCAATGGATCAAAGCTGCTGCCCAAAACCGGGCCGGGAATTGACATCTCGCGGGCGGGGTCCACGGCAAAGGCACCGGAATTCCGTGCCTTGCTGCAAAAGTATATCGGCCAGCCGCTGTCCTATCAGGCCATCGGCGCCATTGAGGCCGAGATCACCAAATACTACCGCGATAATGGCCGGGCGCTCGTGCTGGTGACCGTGCCGCCGCAAGAGGTGACCTCGGGTGTGCTGCAGGTCAATGTCAACACCTTCGTGCTGGAAAGAACGGCGGTGCAGGGGGCCGCGCCGGGCGCCGAGGGCTATGTCGCCGCGCAAGTCCGGGTCAAGCCGGGGCAAGAGGTGGATACCGCGACGCTGCTGGCGGATGTGAACTGGCTGAACCTCAACCCGTTCCGCCACGTCTCGGTCGTCTTCGAGCCGGGCAAGGCGGCGGACAGCACCACGCTCACCTTGAAGGTGCAGAACGGGCGTCCGTGGTCGGCCTATGCCGGGGCCTCGAACGCCGGCACGCGCGACACCGGGCTGGGCCGGGTCTTTGCCGGGTTCAACCTGTCGGCCCTGCCGTGGCAGGATCACCAACTGTCCTACCAGTTCAACGGCGCCCCGCAAAGTCTGGGCCACGTCGATCTTTGGGACACAGGCAAGGACAAGGGCTATGTCAGCCACGCGCTGAGTTACTTCGTGCCGGTCACGCTGGCGGAGGGCTTTCGCTTCAAGGTCAAGCTGGGGCTCAGCCATATTTCCAGCTATTCGGTGCCGGGCGGGGCTTTCACGGCCTCCACCACGACCAATGGTGCCACGGCGGACTTTGCTGTCCCGCTGCCCGCCACGACGGGCCAGTGGAAGATGACGCCCGAGGTTTTCATCGGCTGGGCCGGCAATGCCTATGACCGCGGGCAGTTTCTGGGCCCGCTGCGGTTCTCCACCGAAGACAGCCACTTGCAGCATCTGGAACTGGGCCTGCGCTCCTCGCTGAACGGCAAGCTGTTCGGCAGGCCCACGCATGGCGATTTCGCCGTGTCGGTCGTGGCGGGGCATCTGCGGCAGGACATCAACGGCACAAGGACCACCGCGTCCTACGGCTATGCCAAGGCCTCGATTGCGCAAGAGATCATGCTGGACGGCGGTCCATCCCTCGCCCTGCGCTTTGGCGGGCAATATTCCAACGACACGCTGCACCCGTTGGAGCAGTTGGCGTTGGGCGGGGATGGCACGGTGCGCGGCTATCCGACCAATGCCGTCTCGGGCGAAACGGCGGCTTCCTTCAGCATCGAATACCGTGCCGCACCGGTCAGCGTTCCGCTGGGCAAGATGCAGGGGGAACTGCGTCCGCACGTCTTTGCCGACCTCGGCGTCACAGACCCTTCGGGTCTGGGCAAGGCCGAGCATCTGGCCTCCATCGGCCTCGGCGGTGACTTCACGATGGGCGAGAACTTCGTGGCCAAGATCGACGTGACCCAGACCCTGACGGCGGCGGGGTCGACGGCGGCGCATGAGGCTTCGGTGGCGTTCCAGTTGACGGCACGGTTCTGAAATGGATGCGATCCGACGCATCGTTCTGGGTCTTTGCGGGCTTGCCGCCTTGCCTGCGGTGGCAGAAACCTCTGTCCCTACGGCGACGACAGCCACCTATGGGAACTGGACCGTGGGCTGCAGTCTGTTGGCGCAGGCCGATGGGTCCGGCTCCCGGCCATTTTGCGAGATGACGACGCGGCTGAACCTGAAGGGGCAGGATGGCCAGATGCGCCCCCTGCTGGCCTGGACCATCGGCACGCCGCCCGGGGCCAAGGTCAAGCGCATCGCCGTGCAGGTGCCGACCAATGTGGCGCTGCGCGACGGGGTCAGCCTCAGCCTCGACAAGCCCTCCGCCGACGCCACGGCAGCCAAACCACAGGATAACATCGCGTCCCTGACCTATGTCACCTGCACCCCGCAGAGTTGCGTGGCCGATACTGATGCTGGCGCAGAACTTCTGGACAGGTTGAAAGCCGCCAAGACCGCGAACATCAGCTTTACTCTGGCGCAGGGGGCCAAACGGATTGTGGTTCCCGTATCGCTGGACGGGTTTGGTGACGCCCTGGCGGCACTTCAGGCGAATGTAAAATGAACATGCCGGGGCAGGGCGTGCTAGGCTTGCACAGGACTGACACGGAATTTGGCGGTAGATCATAGAGACGGAATGAGGTGAATGATGGCACTCAAGCGCGTGACGGCGGCCTATCTTTTGGGGGCAAGCTTTTTGCCCAGCCTGTTGCCGGTGGCCCTTTTCGCCCAGGATTTGCCAAGCGATCCCGACGTGGTGGCGGGTGACATCGCGATAAGTGCTCCGACGCCGGCGCAGCTGCTGCTGCAACAGACCAGCCTATATGGCATTGTGGACTGGGGGTCGTTCTCGATTGGTCTGGGGAACGGCGTGCAGGTCAGCAACGGCAACGGCGCCACGCTGAACCGGGTGACGGGGGGTGACATGTCGTCGATCCTTGGCAGCCTGACGGCGACGGGCTCGGTCTATCTGGTCAACCCCAATGGCATCGTGGTGGGAAAGACCGGGGTGGTCAACACCGGCGGGCGCTTCGTGGCCTCGACACTCGACATGACCGACACCGATTTTCTCAACGGCGGCGACATGACCTTTGCCGGCGCGTCAGACGCCTACGTGATCAATCTTGGGAAGGTCTCGGCGCTTGGCGGCGACGTGGCGCTTTTGGCGCATAGCGTGGTGAACGACGGCAGCTTGTCTGCCCCGAACGGCACGGTGGGCGTGATTGCCGGACGCGAGATTCTGATGCGCGACGCCGCAGTTGCCGACGGGCTGTTCTCGGTCAAGGTGGGCGGGGCCGACAGCTCGGCCACCGATGCCGGAACGATCAAGGCTGCGGCGGCCGAACTGCGCGCCAAGGGTGGCAATGTCTATGCGCTGGCGGGAAACACCCAAGGCACGATCGAGGCCAGCGGCGTGGCCAAGGTGAAGGGCCGGGTGTTCCTGACGGCGGGCGATACCGGCAAGCTGACCGTCGACAAGACCGTGACGGCCAAGACCGCCGGTGGCGCCGGCGGCACGATTGCGGCCACGGGCGGCACGGTGGACTTGGCCGGGACACTGGATGCTTCGGGGACCACGGGCGGAACCGTGGTGGTCAAGGCCGTGGGCGAGACCCAGTTTGACGGCCAGATCTTCGCCACCGGCGGCGCGGGTGGCTTTGTCGAGGTTTCGGGCCGCCATATCTCGTTTGCGGGCGAGGTGGATTCGGGCGGTGGCACGCTGCTGATCGACCCCGACAATATCGAGATCGCCTTTGATAACGATGTCCTGCTCCTGGGCAATTCCGTGGCCACCACCGTTTTGACGCCGACCGTGGTCAAGGCTCTGCTGGTCGGTGGCGATGTGCTGATCGAGACTTTGGGGTCCAACGGCGAATCCGGGACGATTGCCGTGACCGACGCGGTCGACTGGAACGGTGCCAGCAGCCTGACCCTGCTGGCCAGCGGCGACGTGCGATTTGGCGCCTCAGTCCAGAACAGCAGCACGACGGGTGGAAATCTGAACGTGGTGGCGGGCTGGGATGGCAGCACCGGGGCAGGGTCGCTGGATTTCGATTTGGGCACCTTCGACGCCAGCCCCTTTGATGCGGCCGACCTTCGAAGCCAGGCTCTCTTCGGCCAGTCGACCGGGGTGTCTTACAGCTACAACGGCGTGTCGCATACCACGACGGGCTCGGTCGTCATCGGCACTCAGGCAGCGACATCGGGGATTGCGGTGGGGTCAAAGACCGGAACCACGCGAGTCTATGCGAACAATCTGGACATCAACGGCGCCACGGCAACCGGCGCGACGGGCGGGTTCGCGCAGTTGGGCTTCAACGTCGCGGGCAACGCCGATCAGGGCACGGTCAGTGGTGACATTCAGGTGCGCGCGGTCGGTGACGTGACGCTCCAGGCCGGAGCGGACGTGCAGAACGCCGCCCAGATCGGCCATGTCGGCCTGAACCAGAGCGCCGTTTCCTCTTCTGCCACGGCCGCCGCGACCGGGAGCATTTCGGTCGAGGCGGGAGGCGACATGCTTCTGCTCGGCGGCGACGCCAGTGGCAATGCCTCGGCCTATGCCTTGGTCGGCAACGGCGTCATCGCCCTTTCGGGCTCCGCCGAAAACACCGCAGGCACCCGCAGTGGCGGCATTGACGTGACGGTGGCGGGCGATCTTGTGATCCAGCCCGGCAATTCTTCCTTCACCAATGCCGCGTGGATCGGCCATATCGGCGGCGCAGCGGCGCAGGCCGACACGTCGCTGACGGCCGGGGCCTTCTATCAGTCGACCACGGCGCAAGGTGCGGCTGACCCGTCTATTGCCGTCGATATGCTGGCGCTGGACACGGGCTTCGGCGACGTGCGCGTCACCGCAACCGCGAGCGACCTGCGCCTGCTGGGCAGTTCCGAGTTGTTGACCTGCGAATGCGACTACGTCAGCACCGGCGGCGATCTGATCGTGCAGACCTCGGGCGATCTGGTTCTGGGCACTTCGGGTCTGTCAGATTTTCACTATTCCAACCAAGGCGGTGGCAGTCTGATCCTCGCCTCCGGCGGCAATGTGACCAACAACGCGGGCGAGGGCGCCATCGGGACGCTGAACTCCGGGTCGCAATGGTCGATGGGCCTGGGCCAGTGGATCATCTATTCTGACCGGCCCGACCATGACAGCGGCACGCTGGGGGTGCTGACGCCGGACCAGCTGGACTTCGACATCACCTACAACCCCGCCGATCCGTTCGACCCTTCTGCCTTGTCCGGCAATGTGATGGTTTATCGCAAAGCCCCCGCCATCACCGTTGCCGATGCCACCATGACCTATGGCGACGTCTACACGCCCGGTGCGATCACGCTGAAGGTGCAGGGCACAAGCGAGGACATCACCGACCCGTCGCTCTGGGGCATCGCGTTCAGCAGCGCCTATGTCGACGATGCCGTGGCGACGTTTTCGACCTCGGGCTTCGTGAACGCGGGCAGTTTTGTCGGGGCGCTGAAGACCAATATCTCGGGGTCGGCCACGAACAGCATCAGCGGATACTTCACCCATTTCGGCGACCTGAGCGTCGATCGCGCGACGATCACCGTCACGCTGGCTGACCAGGCCAAGGACTATGACGGCACGGGCGGTTACACGACGACGCCCATCTATACCGGCTGGATCGGCAGCGAGGATGAAGGGCTGATCAGCGCCGGGCCGGTCTTTGCCTACAGCGGCGGTGACGGCTCGGACGGGGTGAACGCCACCTCGCCCTCCGCGCCCTATGTCGTTTCGGCCAGCGGTCTTGCCGAGACCAGCGGCAACTATACGTTCGATACGACCGACACGGCGAACCTTGTCATCAACCCGCTGTTTCTTCAGCTCAACATCCTCAATCCGATCGACAAGGTCTACGACGGCACCACCACCGCCACAATCACGGCGGCTGACATCGTCCTGTCCGGGTTCATCACCGGTGAAGGGGTGACGGTTGATCCGTTCCTTGGCGATTATGTCTCGGCCCACGCCAGCAGCGGCGTCGTCTCGCTCAACGCCACGCTGACGGCGGCCGATGTGACGGCACAGTCCGGAACCTTGCTGTCGAACTATGTTCTGCCCATCTCGGCCGAGGGTCGCGGCACGATCTTCCGCAAGGCTCTGGACATCGCGATCACCGGCACGCCCTCCAAGCTGTTCGACGGCACCACGCTGGCCGACCTGACGCAGGAGAATTTTGCCATCACCGGTTTCGTTCTGGACGATGCCGGTGTGGTGACACAGACCGTCGGCCAGTATGACGTAGCCGATCCCGGTGCGCGTCAGGTCACGGCCGGTCTGTCGGTGGAAGATGTCAGCGTCTCCGGCACCACCGACATCACCAACTACATCGTGCCCGGGACAGCCACGGGCCCCGGTCTGATCGCCACCTTACCCACGGCACCGCCGCCCGTCACCCGCTCGGTCGATCCTTTCCCGACGACGCCCTTGGGCGATCCCACCGGACCGACCGACGTCTTGCAACTGATCAATACCGAGACCACCCAGCAAATCCTCGACGAAATCAACGCCGGTGCCAATTTTTGCCGCGAATTCGTGCAGCAGGAATATGCCATCGACTGTCTGAGCGACCGCCTACAATCGGTGGCCGATGGTCTGTCCAACGATGGGGAATATTCCGAGGTCAAGGCCGCCCTGCAAGACGCCGCCCGCAAGTTGCATGCCTTGGCGCTCAACAATGCCTCGTCGGTGCTGGCGCAGACCGTGGCGCGTTCAACCCGGGGCCCGAACCGGTCCTCCTCGCGCCCGTTGACCGCGATTTCGGCGGATCAGCTCTTGTCGGCCAATGCCGAGGCGCGGGCGATCATCGCCTCGACCGAGGTCGTGCTGCTGCGCTCGGGCGCGGATTCAGCCCGGCGGCGTGTGGCCTTCCAGCAAGTGGGTCAAATCGTCGGCTCCACCGCGACCCTGCTGCGCTCGTCGTAAGACAAGGGCGCGGCAACAGATTGACAGGGAATCGGGCCCGGAGTTTTCCGGGCTCCTTGCCGTTGATCGCCCCTCGCATGGCCCCGGTCGGTCCAATGCAAGACAAAAGCTGACCGCGCTTTGGCCGGGCTTTTGACTTGCGCGGCCGTCACGCGCTTGCCGACACCCAGCGTCAAGACCGCGCGGCCTACGGTCCGGACATGGTTGTATGGGACCCCAAACCGGCCAAGGAACCGGCCGCGCGCCCATCAGATGTCGGCCCTGCGGGCGACGTTCCTGAATGCCGGACACCGCGGCGCGACCCTGCGGCCCTAAGACCTGCCCCGGCTGGCAGAGGGGGACGTCGGGCCCTCGGTCTTGGCGACGCCGGTGGCAGCGGGCTTCAAGGTCAAGCTTGTGATGCGCGGGACTTGGGCCAAAAGTTCCGGTCTCCTCGCGGCCTGCCTGGTCGGGGTGGACGGCAAGGACGGCGCTTGGCTGATTGCCGTGGCGATCCTGACTTCCGGTGACGGTGCCGTCTTGGGCCCCGCGGTCGAGGCGAAGGGTGCGTGCCCAAGTGTCGGAGGAAAGATGCGCCTTCATCCAATGCAGCGCAGCGCGGTTGCGGCACAGCATGATCGCCCGCGGCTCGTAGTCCGCCTGCGAACAGGTGATCCCTTTCGTCAACCCAACGGCGGTTAGCAAGCTGGAAGCCTTGCGGGCGGCAAAGGCCCTGGCCTGCAGGGTGACGATTGGCGACCTAGGCGCAGGGCGTCGGAGGCGAAGGTTCCGGCGTTGTAAGACTGGGTGTCCAGAGACAGGTCCGCCAAGTCCCGTTGCGCGCGATAGCGATCAGGGTCAACCCGTGGCGCGCAGATCGGCCTCTCCGCAGCCAGACCCCTGGTGCACCAGCGGGGGGCTGCGGCGGCGCGGCTTTCGGGATTGTCGTCGATCAGCCAAAGCACCGGGTCCCCGGTCGCTGCGATTTTCCGGCCCCGCCCTCCCAGACCTCCCCGGTCGGTTTGGAGTGATGCGACACGCAGGTGTAGGCAAAGACATCCTTGGGCAATCCCTCCTCGGCGCGTTCGATGGGTGGCAGTGGCCTGATACCTGCCCGTGAGGCGAAGCGGGCGGGGTGCATAGGCGCTTTCGATCGCGCGGGGATCGTCATCTCGTCACACTGGATGTGGTTGAGTACAGGCAGGGGAACCGGACCGATATAGCCCAGATGGGTGGCAATCACCGGTGCTGCTTTCCAGCGCAGGAAGCCGAGGCGTGCGCCCTCGGTCAGGCCGTTCAGATGGATCAAGATGTCGATTTCCTCGGCCAGCATGGCGCGGGCCGCGGCCTCATCCGACAGGCCATGGATCGGAATGTGGTGATCCGGCGCGCCCGGCACGGGAGCCAGGATGTCGCTGCCATCTTCGGGCAAGGCGTCATAGCCACCCTTTCAGAAAGCGCACCGGACAGGCTTCGCGGCTTCCCGGCATTAGCGCGCCCGCAACGGACCGCGCCGGGGAGGCTCTGGTCCCACATCTTGTCCTATATCAGTCAGAGCGTCCCATGACGACGAGTGCCACGCTGTCCCTCGCCCGGATCGCGGTCCTGTTGACGCGGGCCATTGCGGGCCTGATAAGGCTGACATCCAGTCGTTGACAAAGGTGCAGTTGCCCGCGCACAGAACCGCCCGGTAGGCCGATCTGTCGGCGGCGCAGATGACCGCCGTCATATCGGCTCGGGTGGCCGTTCTGTCGGTCACACCGGTGCATGGCCTGCCCGGCACGCGGGTCGGCGCGATCAGTTCTCCGGCGATTGCGGGCCTGAGGTCGGCGGCGGTGGCGGCCCTTTCGACGGCGGCTCTCGCGCAACTTGATACGGCGGATCGGGGGGCTCTGCGCACGCTGGACGCCTTCCCGGATCGCCTCGCAGATCACGGTCCTTGAAACCGCCGACCTCGCGGCCCTGTCCAACGGCCAGACCAACGCCTTCCCGCTGACCCTGACCCTGACCGCTGCGGTGACAGACCACCACATCTCCGCCCTGTTTTCGTGACCGACGTGCCGCCTGTCCGTTGTTTCAGGCGGTGCCCTATCAGGCAAATGCCGACAGCCAGCGCCCCCGCCGTCAGAAGACTGACCGCGATCAGCGGCAAGGAGATGCCAAAGGCCGTCCGGATGCCCCATGCATGGGCGACAAATCCCAGCAAGGGCGGCCCCAGCAGGAACAAAAGGAAGGCGAATTGCGCCAGCGCCGCGATGTTCAGGGCCGAGGACCGGTCGGTCCGCCGCGCCGCCGCCGACATGGCCAGCGGGAAGATCGCGCTGGTGCCAAAGCCCATCGCCGCAAATCCTGCGAGCGACAGCAAAGGCCACGGCGAAGTCACCACGATCACACAGCCCACCAGCAAGGAGAGGAACAGAACCCGCGCCAACGAAGCTGGCGAGGTCCGCTCCACCACGCCATCTGCAAAGAACCGCATCCCGCCCTGCGCCATGGCAAAACTCGCCACGGCAATCCCTTGCCAGAACGGGTCAGCACCAAAGGCGTCGCGCATGTAGATGGCCGACCAGTCCATGCTCGCCCCTTCCAGTAGCATGGCCGGGATCGTCACGACCACCAGCAGCAGGATCGCCGCCGTCGGTGCCGCAAAATGCGGCACATCACCGCCCGCCACCCCGCTGCGCGCCGGGGAGGGCTGGTAGTCGCGAAGCGCCAGAAAACTCGCCCCCGTCACCAGCGGCACCACCAGCGCCAGATGCAACTGCGGGCTGAGCCCGAAACTCGCTACCTGCGCGCCAAAGATCCCTGCGCTGAAGAAGCCAATGCTCCAGAAGGCATGGCTGCGGTTCATGATGCGACGGCCGATCAATTGCTCGGTCCGGTCGGCTTCCGCGTTCAGCATCATCTCGATGCAGCCGATCACCACCCCCGCCGGCAGCAGCAACAGGAACAGCACCAGCGGCGACGAAGCATGCACCGCCAGCGCGTAAAGTGTTGCCAGAACCGGAAGGGCCGGCGGCAGGATGCGGCCAAAGCCCCACCGCTCCAGATGCGGGGTGGCGAAGGTCAGCGCGAACAAGGTACCGATCGGCGCGCCGATCAGCCCAAGGCCAAGTGCCGCCGTCGTCACCCCCATCCCCGCCTGCACATCGGCCAGCCGGGGAAAGATATTGCCCATCGCAAAGGAATAGATCGCAAATCCGGCAAAGACCCGGTGTGCGGGAGAGAGATTCATCGGCATCTGCGCTTCCTGTTCTGCCCTGCCTTGGTAAAGCTTTACCGAGGCCCCGCAAGCCCGATTGCCAGTCATCCGCCCGGACCGTCGCCTGCGACGTTTCATAGCAGGAAGAAAAATTGACACTCAGCATAGGGTCTGTCTAGGGTCCCTCCAAGGGCCAGAATCGTATGTCCGTTTCAGGGCCCACTGTCAGGGAGAGTTCCATGAACAAAAGAGTTGCCGTCATCGGCGCTGGCCCCTCGGGTCTCGCGCAGCTTCGCGCCTTCCAGTCGGCGCGCGCCAAGGGGGAAGAAATCCCAGAAGTCGTCTGTTTTGAGAAGCAGGGCAACTGGGGTGGACTGTGGAACTACACCTGGCGCACCGGGCTTGATGAATATGGCGAGCCGGTGCACGGGTCCATGTACCGTTATCTTTGGACCAACGGCCCGAAAGAGGGTCTG
>CANGHD010000058.1 GCA_947453525.1 Paracoccaceae bacterium
CGGGGTTCCGGTCATCTCGAAGACGAAGCTTTCCAGCGTCGAGTCCACCACATTGGCCCGGAAGATCTCGGCCAGACGCAGCGCCTCGATCCGCGCCTCGCCCTTGCCCGCCACCTTGATCAAGGCCAGCTCGCGCTGAACCGAGGGGCCTTCGGCCGTCAAGTCATGCACTTCATGCACCGGAACCAGCCGTTCCAGCTGCGCCTTGATCTGCGCGATCACCGGCGGCGTGCCGCTGGTCACCACGGTGATCCGGCTCAGATGGCCTTCATGGTCAACTTCCGCCACGGTCAGGCTGTCGATGTTATAGCCGCGCCCCGAAAACAACCCGATCACCCGCGCCAGAACCCCGGCCTCGTTGGCGACCACGGCGGTCAGGGTATGGCTTTCGATCAGATCGCCGTTCGGGTCGCGCAACTCGTAAGCCGAATGGCTGTTGGAGCCCTTCTTGATATTGAGAGCGTTCATGGTTTGGATTTCCTACCAATAATGTTTGAACAGGATTGCTGCTATAAAGCCCGCTGTTGGCCAAATGGCCAAGGTTGCGAGCACATGGATTGCCCAATGATCCCGGTATAGCAAGCCGACTGTAATCGACCAGATGGCTGACACTATTCTCGTCAAAACCCAAAACGTGACAGCAATCTTCCATCCTGCGAACCACAACAGAAACAGCGGAACGCAAATGTCGAATGATTTGGCGGCGATTCCGGAGAGTAGCACCGCATTTGTCACAACATTGTTGGAACCACGACGACCAGAAGCTATTGCTCGTACCCATCTGTCGTTTTCGAACAAGAGTTCAGAAAATATAAACGAGGGAACAAGTAGATCAGCTGGAGGTATCCACTGTCTGATTGCGAGCACCGTCGGAATCAAACCAGCACCGCGCCCTTGGAGCCGATCACCCCTTGCGTGTCGGCATCGCCCAGCAGCATCTCGTTGTGCGGCTTGCCTGACGGGATCATCGGGAAGCAGTTTTCGTGCTTTTCCACCCGGCAGTCGAAGATCACCGGGCCCGGATAGGCCAGCATCTCGCGGATCGCCTCGTCCAGATCGGCGGGGTCGTCGATGCGGATGCCCTTGCAGCCAAACGCCTCGGCCAGTTTCACGAAATCGGGCAGGCTTTCGGACCACGACGAGGAATAGCGCTCGCCATGCAGAAGCTCCTGCCATTGGCGCACCATGCCGAGGCGCTCGTTGTTCAGGATGAACTGCTTGACCGGCGCGCGGAATTGCATCGCGGTGCCCATTTCCTGCATGTTCATCAGCCAAGAGGCCTCGCCGGCCACGTTGATCACCAAGGAGTCCGGATGGGCGATCTGCACGCCGATCGAGGCGGGCAGGCCGTAGCCCATGGTGCCCAGACCACCCGAGGTCATCCAGCGGTTTGGTTCTTCAAAGCCAAGGAACTGCGCGGCCCACATCTGGTGTTGGCCGACTTCCGTGGTGATGTAGCGGTCCATGCCCTTGGTCAGCGCCTCCAGCCGTTCCAGCGCATACTGCGGCTTGATCGTCTTGGTGGAGTTCTTGTAGGTCAGGCACTTCACAGCGCGCCATTCCGTGATTTGCGCCCACCATTTCGGCAGGGCGGCGCGGTTGGTTTTGGACCCACGGGCGCGCCATTGGCGCAGAACCTCTTCCAGCACCAAGGTCACATCGCCGACGATGCCAATATCGACACGCACGACCTTGTTGATCGAGGAGGGGTCGATGTCGATATGGACCTTCTTGGAATGGGGCGAGAAGTCCTTGATCCGCCCGGTGATCCGGTCATCGAAACGGGCCCCGATGTTGATCATGACATCGCAGCCGTGCATCGACAGATTGGCCTCGTACAGCCCGTGCATCCCCAGCATTCCCAGCCAGTTCTTGCCCGAGGCCGGATAGGACCCCAGCCCCATCAGGGTCGAGGTGATCGGGAAATCCGTCTCGGCCACCAGTTCACGCAGCAGAGCCGAGGCGCGGGGGCCGGAGTTGACCACGCCGCCGCCGGTGTAGAAGACCGGACGCTCGGCGGTTTCCATCAAGTCGACGAGCTTGGCGATCTGCGCCTCATCGCCCCGGACGCGGGGTTGGTAGTGCGAGGTCTTGGTCTCTTCACGCGGGGTGTATTGCGCGGTGGCGAATTGTACGTCCTTGGGGATGTCGATCAGCACCGGGCCGGGGCGGCCGTGGGTGGCGACGTGGAAGGCCTGGTGCATGGTTTCCGCCAGCCGGGCGGTGTCCTTCACCAGCCAGTTCATCTTGGTGCAGGGGCGGGTGATGCCGACGGTATCGGCCTCCTGAAAGCCGTCGGTGCCGATCATGAAGGTCGGCACTTGACCCGAGATCACGATGATCGGGATCGAGTCCATCAGCGCATCGGTCAGTCCGGTGACCGCATTGGTCGCCCCCGGACCCGAGGTCACCAGCGCCACGCCGGGCTTGCCGGTGGAGCGGGCATAGCCTTCGGCCATGTGGACCGCGCCCTGTTCATGGCGCACCAGAATGTGCTTGATGTCATTCTGCTGGAAAATCTCGTCATAGATCGGCAGCACGGCACCACCGGGGTAGCCGAAAACCACCTCGACGCCCTGATCCTTCAGCGCCTGCACCACCATTCTCGCCCCGGTCATCTGCCGCATCGCATCATCCTTTTAGCCAATAAAAAAGCCCCCGGGAAAGTCTCGGGGGCGCATGGTCACCTGTCAGGGTTGCCGCTACCGGCCCATGCACCATTCGATCCTTACAAGAGAGAGTGCCATGCCCCGCCCCATGTCCCGATTTCCACGTCGAACCGCACACTATGGCGGGTGTCCGGGGGCGTCAACCGCAAATCGACATGGAATATGTCGCGGAAAGTGGGTTTTTTGATGTTTTATTGCGAAAGCTGAGAGGCTAGCGCAATTAGTGGAAATGCAGGGGGCTTTGATGTGGTGTCAGGCTCTCGATTCGTCCTCGCGCCTTTCAGGCTCCGGTCAAGGCAGCATAGACCAGCGCACGCAGTTCCTTGCGCACCGGAATGGCGCTGGACGGCAGCAGTTGCGTGAAAAGAATGACGACCAGATCGTCCACCGGGCTCACAAAGAAGAACGTGCCCGCCGCCCCGCCCCAGCCAAAGTCGCCGATGTTTGCCGAAATCTGTGCCTTGGCCGGATCAAGCACGACGGAGCCCAACAGACCGAAGCCTACCCCATCAAACTGGGTCTCGGCCCAGACCTCCGCGGCCATCGACGCAAGATCGCCGGGCAGGTGATTGCCGGCCGCCAATTTCAAGGTGCGGGGGCTGAGAAGGCGCGTGCTGCCCAATGCCCCGCCACCCCGCAACATCTCGGCGAAGCGCCAATAGTCGTCGATGGTTCCGACCAGCCCGCCGCCACCGCAGAAGGTATCGACCTTGCCCGACCGCCATGCCGAAGCCTCCGGCGCTTCGTTCAGCGTCATGCCGCCCGGCGTCGCCTCATAGAGCGCGGGAAACCGGCTCATCCCGGACTGCGGCACGCAGAAGCCGGTGTCGGTCATGCCGAGGGGTTCGAAGATGCGCGTGGCAAAGAACCTGTCGAGTGTCATGCCGGACACGACTTCGACAACGCGGCCAATCACATCGAGCCCGGCGCTGTATTGCCAAACCGTGCCCGGCTCCCATTCCAGCGGCAGTTCGGCGATCCTTCGCACCATCTTGTCGAGCCCGCCAAAAGCAAAGGCGAGGCCGAGCTTTTCCTTTGCATAGGCATCACCAAGCACACCAGAGTTGGTGAAAAGACTGAGGCCGGATGTGTGGGTCAGCAGATGGCGGATCGTCATCTTCGTCTTGACGGGCACCGTCTGGTCAAGCGACGTCGCCCCCGGGATCAGAAGCTGGCGGTTCCTGAATTCCGGCAGGAAAACTTCGACCGGATCGTCGAGATGCAGGCGCGTCTCCTCGTACAGCATCAGCAGGGCGACGGCGGTGACGGGCTTGGTCATCGAGTAGATGCGGGCGATGAGGTCGCGCTGCCATGGCCGCCGGGTTTCGAGGTCGGCGTGGCCGACGCAGTCGAAATAGGCCAGTTCGCCATGGCGGGCGACAAGCACTGCGCCTCCCGGCCAGCGTCCGGCATCGGTATAGCGTTGCATCCAGGGCTTCAGTCGCGCGAGCCGCTCCTTGTCGAAGCCAAGACGCGCAGGGTCACGAACGGGTTCGGTGCCAATTTCACTCATCGCGCAGATGTCCTGTCGCTGACGGAGATCCCGGTGACAATCCTGCACGCGCCAGATGCCGTCTGACAATAGTTTTCTTGCGTTTGTCACACCGGCACGCAGGTTCCGGCAAGGGACCATCGCAGGGCAGGGTGCTGCATCCCAAATCGGCGGAAATTGGCTTAATGTAAATATCCGTTACATCGCATCTTGAACGGCAGGGATTGCGGGACCATCTTGGGTCCATGTGAAAAGCCTTCACATTAAACCGCAACCAAACCCACAAGGGAGAGAGACGTCCATGTACAGCCAGCCCCAAACCCAACCCGCCTTTCGCGGACCGGGCGGCATCCTTACCATGGCGCGCAATGTCGAGGCCTGGCTCGACGCCCGTGGCCGCCCGGCCTGGATCGCCGCCATGATCCTCGGTTTCGTCTTTGTCTGGCCCGTGGGCCCCGCCCTTCTGGCCTATATGATCTGGAGCAAACGCATGTTCAACCGTTCCTGCGGCGAAGGCCGCGACCAAGCCCGTCACAACTGCGGCCACCGCTATGGCGGCCAGTGGGGCGACAAGATGGGCGCCTGGGGCGACCGCTCGGGTCGCTGGGGTGACCGGGTGGGGGGCTTCCGCTCCTCGGGCAACTCGGCCTTCGACGCCTACAAGGAAGAGACCCTGCGCCGTCTGGCCGAAGAGCAGGAGGCCTTCCAGGCCTTTCTGCAGCGCCTGCGCGACGCCAAGGACAAGACCGAATTCGACGCCTTCATGGAAGACCGCGCCAAGGCCGCGCAAACGCCCAAGGCCCCCGATGCGGGCACCGACGGCACTGCCGTCTGACGTGATGGCCCTGTTTTAATGCCGCTGTGGCCCCGCAACCGGGGCCACAGGTCCTCTGACCCTCTGTCCCCAGAACGGTTTCTCAAGGAACCCCGCCGATGTATGTTTCCCGCCCCTATACCATCCACGTGATCCCCGAGGATCGCCTTTACGCCGATGTGGCCCCGCGCCGCCTGATCGCCTGGGGCATCGACACGGTGGCCATCGCCCTGATCACCGCGCTTGTGATCCCGCTCACCGGGTTTCTGGCGCTGTTCTTTCTGGGCGGCCTCTATCTCGCGATCAGCTTTCTCTACCGCTGGCTCGGCCTGGCCCGCACTTCGGGCACCTTGGGCATGCGCGCCATGGGTCTGACTTTCCGCGATGCGCAAGGCGCGCCGCTGGACGGCCTCACCGCCTTCCTGCACACGCTGTTCTATACGGTATCGGTGGCCTTCGTCTTTCCGCAGGTCATCTCTGTCGCGCTGATGGCCTTCTCGCGGGCGCATCAAGGCCTGTCCGACATCGTGCTGGGCACCCGCCTCGTCAACGCGGCTGCGTTTCAGTAATGTAACAAGGCCCTTGGCGGCAGCGCCGGGCCTTGCTAACCTCATGGCCTTGTCTCACCCCAAAAGGCCACCATGCGGCACACGGTCCCCATCGCGCCACAGTTCTACGTGACGGCGCCACAGCCTTGCCCCTATCTGGACGGGCGGTTCGAGCGCAAGCTCTTCACCGCCCTGCAGGGTGAGCATGCGCAGCGCCTGAACGACTCGCTGTCCAAGCAGGGCTTCCGCCGCTCGCAGAACGTGCTTTACCGGCCCTCCTGTGCGGAATGTTCCGGCTGCCTGTCCGCCCGGATCCGCGTGGCGGATTTCGTGCGGTCGCGCACGCAAAAGCGGGTGATGAAGGGCGCATCCCATCTGCGCCGCAACGCCACCTCGCCTTGGGCCACCGAGGATCAGTTCACCCTGTTCCGCCGCTATCTTGATGAGCGCCACGCCGATGGCGGCATGGCCGACATGGACGTCTTCGAATTCGCCGCGATGATCGAGGAGACGCCGATCAAATCCCGCGTCATCGAATACACTAGGCCCCCGGCCCCGGGCGAGCGCGGTCGCCCGCTGGCCTGTGTCGCCCTGACCGATGTCTTCGACGACGGGCTGTCGATGGTCTATTCCTTCTACGATCCCAATCTGCAGCATCTGTCGCTGGGCACCTTCGCCATTCTCGACCATGTCGAGATCGCGCGCGATGCGGGGCTGCCTTTCGTTTATCTCGGCTACTGGGTGCCGGGCTCGCGCAAGATGGGTTACAAGGCGAAATTTTCGGGGCTCGAGATTTACAAGGGCGGTCAATGGATCCCGATCGGCGATCCGGCCAACCACCGTGCCGAACTGCACCCCCTGTCGGTCGAACCGATTGCCGAGCAGGTCGCCCGGATCGCCCTGCCCGAAGCGCGCAACCCGTGACGCCGCAGCCCAAGCGCCTGAACCGATGAAACTTGCGGCCTTCAGCGTCCTTGTCCCCGATTATGACCCGGCCATTGCCTTCTTTTGCGGCGGGCTCGGCTTCACCTTGACCGAGGATATCCCCCAAGGCGCCAAACGCTGGGTCACCGTGGCACCGCCGGGCGAGAACATCCGCCTCGTCCTCGCCCGTGCGGACGGTCCGGTCCAACGTGCGGCGCTGGCCTCTCCCGCCGGAGGTCGCGTCTGGCTCTTTCTGCAAACCTCTGACTTCGCCCGCGATTCCGCCCGGATCACCGAAGCCGGCGGCATCTTCGAGGAGGCCCCCCGCCAGGAATCCTACGGCACCGTGGCGGTCTGGCGCGACCCATTCGGCAACCGCTGGGACTTGATCCAGCCTGCAGGCTGACCTTCCGCCCGCTTCATCCTGGCACAGATAGCACAAGAACCTGCGGTGGGTCGGTCCTCCGCAGCAGACCTGTCCCGACGGGATTCGCGATCTGCAACCAGGTTCAACGCACCCCTGTAGCCATCGGTCTTTTCGCCCCCGCTCTTGCAGGGACGTCGATAAATCGTCCTGAACCGAGACCTCCTTGCGCTAGGGACGAGGCAGACCGCGTCACGGCAACAGCCGAGAAATCGAAGACGCGGATCGACAGCTGTCTCAAACCGAAGCGCGGTATGCGCGATGCGCACGGAAGGTCGAATCTTTACCTCTAAATCCGAACCTGCGCAAAGCGCCACGGGGCGTGCCGCGTCAGGGTGGGCGTCAAGCATATTGCCATCGGCTCCGACGGGGATTGTGGTCCCCCCCGATGAAAGGCCAGGATGGCGGCTGAATTGAGTTGGAGACTGCTGCCATGCCCCGTCGTTTGATTGCTGCATCGAGTGTTCTGTCCCTTGCCGCCTGTGTGGCAAGTCCGGGCCCCCAGACTGTGCCCAAGGCAACCGACGGCGCGGCGGTTGTTCCGGCGCCGTCCACCGTCTATCCTCAGCGTCCCAACCTTACGACCCTGGCCTGGGGAGAGGAGGAGGATGGCGGCGGGACCATGATGACAACCATGGCGATTGGGGAAGAAGACGGGCATGGGCCTGTCATCACCACGCTGGTCCATGGCGAAGAAGAGGATGGCGGCGGCACGATGATCGACGACATGCCAGTGGTCTTGCCCGAGCCGCAGAGTTTCCTTGTCCCGCCGCCCGCCGCGCAACAGATCGCCCCGGTTGCCGAGATCATGGCGCGCCTGCGTCTGTCAGAGGGGTAAGCATGGCCGGGCGCCTTCTGATCGCAGGCGGCAAGTCCGATCCGTCGATCCGTGCGGTGCAGGGGGCTGCGCGCACGCTTGGGGTCGAGACCTTGGACCTTTGGACCGACACCGCCGCGATCACCTTTGATCCCCTGACCGCGCTGTTGTGGCAGGATGCCCATGAGATCACCGGCGTCGGGGCGGCGTTCCTGCGGGCCGATGTGTTCGGCCCCAATCCTTCGGTGGCGGCATCGGTTCACACGGTCCTGCGCGGTTGGCTTGCCTGTCATCCCGAAGTCAGGCGGTGCAATCCGATGACCTTTGGCCGCTCTGCTTCCGTCAACAAGCTGAGCGCCCTGGCCGCAGCCCATCGCCATGGCCTTGCGGTTCCCGTCACTATGGCAGGCAATAATCCCCGTGGCCTGGAAGCCTTCGCAGCCCAAACCCCGGCCATCCGCAAACCGGTTGAGGGAGGCGACTATTGCCGCCCTTTGGTGCCTGAAGGCCAGCCGGGTTCCGTTGCGATCATTGCGCAGGAGCGTCTGGTTGGGCCGGAGTTGCGGCTCTACCGCGTCGGCAGCCGGCTCTTCGGCTTCCAGATCCGCTCCGCCGCGCTGGACTACCGGACCGATCCGGCGGCGATCGTCTCCGCCGCCCCGGTGCCGGATGCTTTGCGCTCTGGCATCACCGCGCTGACCGACGAGATGGGGCTGGATTTCTGCGCCTCCGACTTCAAGACCTGCCCTCGCAGCGGCGGTTGGATCTATCTCGAAACCAACGCTGCCCCGATGATAGCCGCCTTTGGTCCAGAACTGGCGGAGGCCATCGTGGCATATCTGATTGCGCGCCGTCCGTGACGGATGTGACGGGTTCTTTGACATGGAAAGGCGTTCCATCGATGGCGGGGCCTCAGAAGACCTATATCCGCGCGGTGCAAGGGAACGCTCCGGGAAAACCCGCCGCCCCTCAGGTCGCCGCCGAGCGCGCCGCCGCCATTCGCGCGGCCATCCGCAGGGCCGCAATCGTGCTGTCCGGGCGCGCTAAGCCCTTGCCCGCAATATCGAATCCTGTGCCGTGATCGGGTGAGGTGCGGATGAAGGGCAAGCCCAGCGTCACATTCACCCCGCCGTCGAAATCCAGCGTCTTGATCGGGATCAGCGCCTGATCGTGGTACATGCAGACAGCGGCATCATAGCCGGCCCGGGCGCGGGCGTGAAACATCGTGTCGGCGGACAGCGGGCCGCGCAGGTCATAGCCCTCGGTCCGCAGACGGTTCAGAACCGGGGCGATCAGGGTGATCTCTTCCATCCCCATCGCTCCGCCTTCGCCCGCATGGGGGTTCAGGCCCGCGATGGCAAGCCGGGGTTTGGCAACGCCGAAATCGCGCTGAAGACCGGCGGCGGTCAGGCGGATGACTTGGTCCAGCAGGGCAGGGGTCAGGGTATCGGCCACCTGCGCCAGTGCAATATGGATCGTCACGGGCACCACGCGCAGAAGGTCCGAGGCCAGCATCATCACCACGGGCACGTCCCCGGCCAGATGGGCGAGGTATTCGGTATGGCCGGGAAAGCCAAAGCCCGCGCCATCCTTCAGCGCCTTCTTGTGGATGGGCAGCGTACACAGCGCCGAGGCCGCGCCGCCCTGCGCCAAGGCCACAGCCCGCGCGATGACGTCGATGACACCTTGGGCATTTTCCGGCTGCGGCTGGCCGGGGATCGCGGCTCCGGCAAAATCGTGGCGCAGCACCGGCAGCAGACCGGGCGGCACCGCAGCGGCCTGCGCGGGGGAGCTTATCTCGGCGAAGGCCGCCGCCTTTGGCAGGTGCCGTGGATCGCCGATCCAGAAGAACGGCAGATCGGGCAGGGCGGCGCGGGCGGCCACCGCGATTTCGGCACCGATGCCGGCAGGCTCGCCACAGGTCAGCGCAATCGGCGCCGTCATTGCCGCAGGATGATGGCTTGGCTGCGCAACTCTTCCAGATAGGCTTCGGCCAGCAGGGTCAGCCTGCGGTTCACGATGCTGCTGCGCACGTCATCGTGGGAGGGCGTTACGGTCGAACCGGGGGTGCGTGCGCAGATCATCAGCAGGGCCGCGGCCCCGTTCGTCCCGGTCACCACGGCGCTTTCGCCGGCATCGAGTCCCGCCATCGCGGCCCGCAGACCGGCTGGCGCCGCCGATTCCGCCGCAGTCTGGCGCTGCAAGGCCGCAGTGGGCATGCCCCGCGCTGCCACGTCCAACTGGTCACAGCTGGTCAGGCGGGCCTTCAGCTTGGTCAGATCCTCGCCCCGGCTGGGCTGAAACAGCGCGTAATCGACCACTGGGGCCCCCTTGGCCGTGCCCTGACCCTGACTTTCATCGCGCAGAAAATACAGCGCAAGCGCGCCCTGTTGCCGGATCGGTGGCGTCATTTCGCCGGGTTTCAGCGCGGCAATCGCCGAGGCCACGTCGGGCGGCAGGGCCGAGACATCGGTCCAGCCCAGCACTCCACCCGCGGCGGCCGTGTTCACCTTCGAGAAAAGCTTGGCCTGCCCCGCGAAATCGTCGGCCGATTTCACATGATCCTTGATGCGCTGCGCGATCGTGACGAGGTCGTTCTTGCCGTCATCCGGGAGCACGATTTCCGACAACAACACCCGCAGCGTCCCGCCCGAGGCCGCCCCGCCCGCAATCGCCCGGTCCACCTCGGCATCGGTCACCCGGATGCGTCCGGCGAATTTCGCCCGCAGGGCCGCGCGCCACAGCACGCCTGCCTTGACGAAATCCCGGAAGGTTTCGGGCTGCACATCCGCCTGCGCCAGCGCCTTCAGGAAATCCTCGGTCGACAGATTGGCCCGCGCGGCGAACTCCGCCATGCCGGCGGTCACATCCGCATCCGATGCGGTGGCCCCCAGCGTCGCTGCGGCGTCCTGCTGCAAGCGGTCTGCGATAAGCCCGTCAGTCGCCAGTTGTGCGACGTCGCCGGTCTGATGCAGGGCGTTCAGGAAGGCGATGCGCTGCTTGACCTCGAAGCGGGTGACCACCGTGCCGTTGACCGTGACGGCAGGCGCAAACAGATCGGCCTGCGCCAGCGCCGGCCTGACCCAACCACCGCAGGCCAGACCCAGCCCGACGAGTACCAGACCCGCCACCGACAACCGCATCACATCAGCCGCTTTTCGCATCATCATCCGCTCTTCCCGTTTCGTCTGGGCCATCGCGTCACCGACGGCAGACCTGCTGCGTTCCCGTGCGCGACGTGCCGCCAAAGCCCAGAAGCTCGACCGACAGGCCGAAATCCGTGCTGGGCTTCACACTATCCGACGACGTGTATCTGCGCGAGACGGAAAGATCGACCGACAGGCATTCATTCTGGAAGTTCAGCTTCAATCCGGCCTGCGCCATGGCATGCGCCGCCAGATCATAGCGGTTGGTCACCTGCGCCTGCCAGTTGCGCGTCATGTCATAGGTCGCATCCAGCACGATTTCGCGCACCGGGTCGGGGCGGTTTTCGCTGGGTGCCTTCGTCAGATACTCATAGCCGCCCGATACGGCATAGGTCGGCCGCTTGAGGTCAAAGCGCACCTCGCCCTTGGTCAGCGCAAAAGTGTCGCTGGCCACCACGCGCCCGGTCAGGCTGAGGCCCGAGGCATTGCCGAATGCGCCCGACACCAGCCAATCCGAACTGCGCCCGGCCAGACCCGAGGCCGCGTCGAACTGCCCCTGATTGGCAAAGCGCAGCACACGTCCAGCTGTCAGCCCCAAGGTCCAGCCCTTGGCCGCCGTGCGAAGATAATTGACGCCAAGGTTGACGCGCGTCCCCCCCTCGAAGGCATCCGACCCCGGAAAGCGGTCCAGCGCGAAAAGGTTGCTTTCGTCAAATTCCACCAGAGTGGAATCCTCGTTCGGAATCCGGCTGTCGGGCCGGGGCGCGGCCACGATCTGCACGACCGGCTCCAGCAACTGGGTGACGCCATCGGCCCCCGCCTTGACCCAGGGCCAGCGCAGTTCAACCCCGGCGACCGCCGTGCCGCGATAGGGAAAGCCGCTGTAGGTCGTGTCTTGCCGGATCGCGTAGAAATCCGCCTCGGCATCGGCCCCGGTGGAGATTTCGATGCCGTTCGACAGGGTCCAGTTCCGCCGCCAGGTGCCTTTGAACGTGACCCGGCTCATGTCGCGGCCATCGGATATGCCGTCGAGGTTGCTGTCGGCCAGCGAGTTCGAGGGGCGGACGTGGCTGTTGGTCTGGATCACAAACTCGCCCTCCCCGCCAAGGACGGCGGGCAGGAAGCGGCGGTGGTAGGTGAAATCGGTGATCAGGACCGGCTGGATGGCGTTCTTATCGTTGGCGCGCAGCGAGCGGAGCGCCGTCGCCTGCGCTGAGAAATAGAGGTTGCGCTGGACCCGTGTGATGGCCGCCGTGCTGTCAAGCCGGTCAGCGTCGGAAATGCCGTAGTCCAGAAGATAGGCCTTGTCGCTGACCGCGATGCCATGCAGCGCAAGTTGGTAGCCGCCGCCAAGGTCGAAGTCACCGGTCGCTTCGACATAGCCGCGCGCGCGCTCGGATTTGATATGGTCTTGCGTGACGGCGCCCTCGACCTCGAGATTGCCGTGTCGGTAGGCCTCGCGGTAGCGCAGGTCCAGCGTTCGGTCGGCCCCGGTGGTCAGATATGGCGTCAGCAGCAGGTCGCGGCTCGGGCCGAGGACGATGAAATAGGGCAGTTTCAACCCGGTCCCCAAGGCCGTGGTCGTGCGCATCCGTGGCATCAGGAACCCGGTGGCACGGTGCAGTGTCGGGTCCGGCACGCGCAGGACCGGGAGATACAGCACCGGAAACCCGGCAAAACGCAGCGTGGCGTCGGAGAACCAGATTTGCTGGGCCAAGGCATCATGCACCACTTCGCGCGCCCGGATCTCCCACAGGGGCGTGGTCGAACCCTTGCAGATCGTGCAAGTCGAGGCCGTCACCTGCCGCATCGCCGTGTAGCGCCCGGCCTCGGTGCGCAGCACCTGGGAGGCCGCCAGTTGCAGCTTCTGGTCCAGCACGATCCGGGCCGAGGTCAGAAGCCCCTCGGTCAGGTCGGCGGACAGTTCCGCCTGATCGGCCAGAAAGACGCCGCCCTTGCCGTCGTCGATATGGATGGGCCCGATGATCGAGAGGTGATCGGCACTCTGGTCATAGGTGATCGCGGCGGCGGTCAGATGCTGGCCCTTGTAGAAGACCTCGACATGGCCCTTGGCCACCAGCACCGACGGCGATTGCAGTGTGACGCTGTCGGCCACGAGGGTTGCACGGTCTGATGTTATGGCTTGCGCCCATGCCCAGCCGGGCAAAAGCATCAGCAATGCCAGCATGAGCCCGCGCATCAGCCATCCTCCAGATGGAGCAAGAATCCCAGCGCCAGCATGGCCGCTGCGAGCGGCGGAGTCCATGCGGCCATCAGAACGGGGATCTGTCCCGTCTCGCCCAGGATCTGGCCGAAGTTGCGCAGGAAGAAGACACCGAAGCCGGACAGGATGGCGAACAGAACCAAAGTGCCGGTCTTGGCCATGCGGGCGTGGCGCATGGTGAAGCCCGCAGCGATCAGCACCATCGCGGCCAGCAGCAGGGGCTGGGCCAGTTCCATCTGGAACCAGACCTGATGGCTGCGCGCTGAAAAGCCGGCCTTTTCAAGGCTGCGGATGTAGTTGGGCAGGTTCCAGAAGCTGATCGCACTCGGGGTGCCGAAACTGTCATGGATGCGGTCGCGCGTCAGGTCGGTGGCGATCTTGTCGCCTTCGGCCAGGCTGTGCGCGGCGCGTTCGGGGTTGTCGGTGGTCAGCGGCCAGGCCTTGGCCTTGGACAATTGCCAGAATCCGGGGATCAGCGTGGCTTTCCCGGCCTCGATCCGCTGCTGGGGCGAGCCATCGGGCGCAAAGGTCAGGAAACTGGCGGCAAACAGCACGGTCCCGTCCAGATTGGCCCGCGCCGCTTCGATCACCGTCTGGCCAAGATCGTTGCCCTGCCGCAGCCACAGGCCCTGATCCGACACCGACAGGACCGATCCGCCGCGCGCATGGCCCGCCGACAGCGTGTCATAGCGGCGCGAGGTGGCGGCGACCAGCGGGTCCAGCACGGCCACCGCAAAGACGCCGATCAGAAAGGCGGTGACGACCGGCGCCATCAGGAACGACAGGCCCGACCGGCCCGAGGAGCGTACCACCACCAGTTCCGACGACCGCGCCAGCCCCAGAAACAGCCCGATGGCCGACAGAATCAGGATCAGCGGCAGAATGCGGTACAGCGTGGCGGGCACGTTCATCAGCGAGAGTTGCATGGCCTCGCCCATCGTCAGGCCGGGATTGGCGAATTTGCGCAACTCGTCGATCAGATCAATCATCAGCATCAGCGCGAAGAATCCGGCGAAGACCCGCAGGAACAGCCAGAGAAACCGCTTGGCAATGTAGAGGTTCAGGATCATGTGATGACCACCTTTGCCACATGCCTGGCCTTGCCCGCCCACCACAGCAGTCCCCAGGCCATCAGCAGTCCCACGACCGGCGCGACATAGGCCAAGGCCCAGCCCTGCGCCGATTTGACGCCCACGGCATTGGCCGAGGTGGCAAGCCCCTGCACCACCACCAAGAGACAGATCGCCATGATGATCTGCCGCCACAGCCCGAACCGGCTGAACCCGCCGACCAAAAGCGAGGAAAAGCCCACCAGCGTCACCGATACGGCCAGCATTGGCTCGGCAAAGCGACTGTGGCCGTCAAAGCGCAGGGCATCGGCCGTCTCGCCTGTCTCGGTCACCAGGGCGGGCGTGGGCCACAGCAGTTCGGCCGTCGACAACTCGCCCGAGGTGCGGTTGGGGCGAACCGAGGCGGTCAGCAAGGCGCCGATGTCAAAGGTGAAATCGGCAAAGCGTGTCACCGACAGCCGCTGGCCGGCCACATCCAGCACCTGCGCCATGCCGTCGAACATGATCAGTTTGGGCCCTGCATCGCCGCGCACGAACAGCGCCTTGCGGGCGGTGTAGGTCGTATGCTCAAGCGGGTCGCGTTCATCGGCCAGGAACAGGTCCAGCAGTTCGCCCTGCGGCGAGATCTCGCGGATATAGAGCGTGGTGGCGGGCGAGGGATGGCTGAACTGCCCCTCGTTCAGATAGCGCGCGGTGATGTTTTCCGACATGGTGGCGCGGGCCGAGACCAGCGTGGCGCGGCTGGCGGGTACGAGGAAATGCGCCATGATCAGCATCATCAGCGCGACGACCAGCCCGAAATAGAAGACCGGCCGCGCCAGCCTGAAGCCGGAAAAGCCGGTGGCTTGCATCACGACCAGTTCGCTTTCCGTCATCATCCGGTTGGTGCCGTAGACCGTGGCGATGAAGGCCGCGACCGGCAGCACCAGCTTGATCACCGTGGGCAGGGTCAGCAGCGAGAATTCGAGAAACACCAGCGCCGATTGCCCGTCGCCGATCAACTGGTCGAACAGACCCACGGCCTTGTTGATCCAGTAGACCCCCACCAGAACCAGCGCGAAGAACCCGAAGAGGCCCATGAGTTGCGACAGAATATAGCGGTCGATCCGGGGCAAATTCGGTCCTCTGGTCTCATGGCGCGCCATCGGGCGTCAGGCCGGGACCCTAAACCGAAAGCCGCCCGGGGTAAAACTCATATCTGGCCAAAGCCACACCCCGGGTCTAGCTTGGCCGGATAACCCCGCCACAAGATGGCAGACCTTTGCCGGAGCATCCCATGACCGACGTCCTTTCTCCCGAAATCCTTCCCTTTGACGCGGATGCTCTGGCCGGTCGGACCGGACGTATCACGATTCTGGTCGACGGCACCGAACCCGCCCACGCCTCGGCCCGCCGGATCGACCGGCTGACCAAAGGGGCGGTCACAAGGCTGATGACGTCGGAGGCCTGGGCCAAGGTGAAACCCGGCGAGTCGCTCGACTTGACCTGGCCTGCGGGTCTGGCGGCCGAGGCCGTGCAGGTGCTGCGCCTGCCGCGCAAGGCCGATGTGGCCACGGCGCGCAAGGCCGGGGCGGCGATCGCCCGGACCAAGGCCGCATCGCTGGTCCTGCTGGAAAACCACCCGCGCCAATCGGACCTGATCCTTGGCCTGCTGCTGCGCGCCTATGACTTCGACCTCTACAAATCCGGCGAGACAACGCCGCGCGGTGCCGTGACCCTGATGGTCGCCGATGTCGAGGGGGCCAAGGTGGCGGTGGCGTCGGGCAATGCCCTGGCGCAGGGCATCTTCTTCACCCGCGATCTGGTGAACGAGCCGGCCAATGTGTTGACCACGGTGGAATTCGCCCACCGCCTGACCGGCTTGCGTGACCTTGGCGTGCATGTCGAGGTCTTCGACGAAGAGGAACTGGAACGGCTGGGCATGCGCCTCTTGCTGGGGGTCGGCATCGGCTCGGAATGCCCGACCAAGATGGTGGTGATGCGCTGGAATGGCGGGGTGGCGGGCGAGGCGCCCTTCGCGCTGGTCGGCAAGGGCGTGTGCTTTGACACGGGCGGGATTTCCATCAAGCCGGCGGGTGGCATGGAAGAGATGACGATGGACATGGGCGGCGCGGGCGTGGTGGCCGGGGTGATGAAGACCCTCGCCCTGCGCGGGGCCAAGGCCAATGTCGTGGGGCTGGTCGGCATCGTCGAGAACATGCCCGATGGCCGGGCCCAGCGTCCGGGCGATATCGTCAAGTCGATGAAGGGCGATACGGTCGAGGTCATCAACACCGACGCGGAAGGCCGTCTGGTGCTGGCCGATGTGCTTTGGTACGCGCAGGAAACCTTCAAGCCCAAGGGCATCATCAACCTCGCCACCCTGACCGGGGCGATCATCGTGGCCTTGGGCGCGGAACATGCCGGGGTGTTTTCCAACAACGACGATCTGTGCGGGGCGTTCCTGAAGGCGGCCGGGTCCGAAGGCGAGGGCGCCTGGCGGATGCCCATGGCGCAGGGCCATGACGACAAGCTGAAATCACGGCTGGCCGACATGATGAACGTGGGCGGACGCGAGGGGGGGGCGACGATTGCGGCACAGTTCCTCAAGCGCTTTGTGAAGGATGACATGCCTTGGGTCCATCTGGACATCGCGGGCGTGACCCTGTCGAAAGGTGACACCGCGACCGCGCCGAAGGGGGCGACGGGCTGGGGCGTTCTGGCGCTGAACCGCCTGATCGCCGATGCCTATGAGATGAAAGAGACGTGAGCGCCACGGCCGTCTTCTACCACCTGATCCGCGCCGGGCTGGACGAGACGGTGATGACCACCGTCTCGCGCGCGCTTGGTGCGGGCTGGCGCGTGATGATCCGCGCTCCGGTCCCGGGGCTGCTGGAGCATCTGGACGCCAAGCTTTGGCTTGGACCGGAAGAGAGCTTTCTGGCGCATGGGCTGGCGGGAGGAGAGCAGGATGCAGACCAGCCGGTGCTGCTGGGGCAGGGGGCGATTGCCAACGGCGCCAAGGGGCTGATGCTGCTGGCGGGTGCGGACGCGTCGCGCGAGGAACTGGCGGGGCTGGAGCGGATCTGGGTCTTCTTCGATGGCGCGGACCCCGAGGCTGTGGCTCTGGCCCGGCAACGCTGGACGACCTTCACGGGCTGGGGCCTTGCAGCGCAATACTGGAGCGACGAGGGCGGGTCTTGGGTGAAGAAAACCGAGCGGCCGGCGGCGGGGTGACTTGCGTCCGCGCCCGGCTGGCGCTGAAGCGCTTCGCCGGCGGAGGGTGTCGTCCCGACCTGGCCGGCCTCGCGATGAATCGCTTCGTCCGGCGGGGGCGACGTGTTCGGTTTCGCGCGATGGCAGGCGTTTGCAGATATCCCTGAGTTTCGGGCGTCCTGCGGACCCGTCGGACAGGTCCGGCATGGAAGGCCGGATGACCTGGGTTTCGATGCGGCGCTTGCGCTGAAGGCGGTTGGGCGTGTCGTCCCGACCTGGCCCGACTCGCGATAAATCGCTTCGTCCGGCAGATCGGCTTCGGCGCGTCAAGATGTTGAGGATAGCTTGACGCGTTTTCTGCAACTCAGGTTCTGCAGGGGCTTGGGACGGGTTGCCCGGGTGCAAGCCTTGGGCTTCATGCCCGCAGCGCCCTTGCTTCGGCGGCCAAACCGGTGATGGCGGCCCAATCGCCCTTGGCGAGGGCCTCCTTCGGGGCGACCCAGCTGCCGCCGACGCAGAGGATGTTGGACAGGCTGAGGTAATCGCGGGCGTTCTTGAGGCTGATCCCGCCGGTCGGGCAGAACTGGACCTGCGGGAGGGGGGAGCCGATGGATTTGAGGTACGCCGCGCCCCCGGCCTGTTCGGCGGGGAAGAACTTCTGGATTGTGTAGCCCTTTTCCAGCAGCGCCATGATCTCGGACGCCGTGGCGGCGCCGGGCAACAGCGGCAGATCATATTCGGCGCAGGCATCCAGGAGACGCTCGGTGGCGCCGGGCGAGACGCCGAACTTGGCCCCGGCCGCCTTGGCGGCCTTGACATCGGCGAGGGTCAGCAAAGTGCCAGCACCGACAACGCCGCCCTCGACCTCGGCCATGGCGCGGATGGCATCCAGCGCCACGGGCGTACGCAGGGTCACTTCCAGCGCGGGCAGGCCGCCGGCGACCAGCGCCTCGGCCAATTTGCGGGCATGGGACAGGTCATCGACCACGATCACCGGGACGACCGGGGCGAGGCGGCAGATTTCGGCGGCGAGGCGGGATTGTTCGGCGGGGGTCATCTGGGGCTCCTTTGCCCCGTTGGGGCGCGTTGGACGGGCGGGAGCCTCCGGCGGGGATATTTGGGCAAGTATGAAAGGGCAAGGCGCGGTGCTGACCCCCTGCCTCGGGCCGGTTTCCCGGGGGAGGCAGGGAGCCTTTCACACTTGGCGGTCATCGGCGTCCCCGCCTGTACCGCCGCACCTTCTTAACCCTGATTCCTTTCATACTTGTTAAAATATCCCCGCCGGAGGCGCAGGGTTCAGCGAGGTTGCGGGGGAAGGACTGGCGCGGCTCTCAGTACAGGCTGGAGGCCCCTTCTGTCGAGGGGCCGACCTGGGCGCGGAACGCGGCGAAGAGCTCGCGGCCAAGGCCCCAGGCGTTGTGGGAGAGGTCGGCGGTGGCCAGCGGGCGGGTCGCGAAATCGGGGGTCAGGACTGTCAGGGTGCCGGCCACAGCGTCAAGGCGGAGGAGATCGCCGTCGCGGAGCCTGGCGATTGGGCCGCCGGCTGCCGCCTCGGGCGAGACGTGGATGGCGGCGGGGACTTTGCCGGAAGCGCCGGACATGCGGCCATCGGTGACCAGCGCCACTTTCAACCCGCGTTCCTGCAGGATGGAGAGGGTGGGGGTCAGGGAGTGCAGTTCCGGCATGCCATTGGCTTGCGGGCCCTGGAAGCGGACGACGACGATGGTGTCAGACGTGAATTCACCGGCTTTGAACGCGGCTTTCACGGCGTCTTGGGTGTGGAAGATGCGGGCGGGGGCCTCGATGATGTGACGCTCGGGGGCGACGGCGCTGACCTTGATCACGCCGCGGCCGAGGTTGCCGGTCAGCTGTTTCAGGCCTCCGGTGGCGGCGAAGGGGGTGGCGACCGGGCGGACGATCTTTTCATTGAGTGTTTCCGTTGGCCCGTCTTGCCAGATCAGGCGGCCCATGTGGAGTTTGGGCTCTTTGCGGTAGGCGGCGAGGCCGTCGCCCATGACGGTCTTGGCGTCTTCGTGCAGCAGGCCTGCGTCCATCAGTTCCCGCATCAGAAGGCCAAGGCCGCCGGCGGCGTGGAAGGCATTCACGTCGGCCATGCCGTTGGGGTAGACTTTGGCCATCAGAGGGATGGTTTGGGAGATGTCCTCGAAATCCTGCAAGTCCAGCAGCACGCCCGAGGCGCGGGCCATGGCAGGGATGTGGAGGACGAGGTTGGTGGAGCCGCCGGTCGCCATCAGGCCGACGATGCCGTTGACATAAGCGCGCTCGTCGAGGATCTCGCCAGCCGGACGGAAATCGTTGCCCAGCGCGGTGATGGCGGCGGCGCGTTCGACGGCGGCGATGGTCAGGGCTTCGCGCAAGGGGGTTCCGGGATTGACGAAGGAGGAGCCGGGCAGGTGCAGGCCCATGAACTCCATCAGCATCTGGTTGGTGTTGGCGGTGCCGTAAAAGGTGCAGGTGCCGATGCCGTGGTAGGAGGCCATCTC
>CANGHD010000059.1 GCA_947453525.1 Paracoccaceae bacterium
AGCGCCCTTAGGTGGGCCAGGATCTTGCGGATGTTGTGGCCGCAGCCGCAAAGCACGGCAAATAGGGCGTCGCCGAGGGTGCCTTTGAGGGGGCTGCGGGACAGGCGGCCATCGGTCTTCATGTGGCCGACCCGATCGACCTTGTAGCCTCTGAGGTCTCGCCCGACCCGTCCGCCACACTGCAGAGCATGGCCGAGGGAAATCTTTCGGCACTCCTGACGCCCGAAGAGCTCGCCCGCTCCGTGACACCCAGCTGGTGGCACCGCGTTGCACAAGCCTTCTTGTGGCGCCCGCTCCTTCAGCCCGAAGGTCGCGAGGCCCTGATCTGGACCACAGGGCTCGATGGAAGCTGCGACTGGTTCGACCTAGACCGGGGGCGCGGCGGGCCCAGCACAAAAGGCGGCCAGGTTTCGTCGATCCCGGCGGCCTTCACTCTGACTTGGCGCCGGGCCAACGGCACCGCCATGGTGGCCACGGCCGAGTTTGACCCCGACGAGGCGCTCTCCGCCTACGAGACCCTGGCACCGCTCGGCCCCATCGAGCTCTTGATCCACCCCGCCGACATGGATACCGGCATCGACCTCATCCTGCGCGCGGGCCAGTCCGTCTACCACTTCGAAGGCGCCAGCACCTCCGCCTGGGAGGCCTAGCTCAGTTCATCTCGGGCCCGGGGACGAAGATCGAGCCATCAGCATATTCGATCGCCTCGATGAAGTCGAAGAAACGCTTGACCGAATGGGGGGTGCCCACCTGCAGAAAGACCCGCAGCACCCTAGGGTCCCAATAGCGGAATAGGACCTCGCGCGGCGGGTTCGGTATCTCAATCAAGTTGAAACGACGCAGGCTGTGGCGCAGCGAGACGATGTCGATGTTGCAGCGGATGATATAGCCCCAGGGCAAGTCGGGGGAAAGGGCTGCCAGCCGCTCGGCAAACCCCTCCGCTTGACCAAGGTCGACGACCCAGGGCCCGGCGTAGATCACTTCGGCCGGAAAGCTTGCCGAGAAAAGCGACAGGGCGATGCTCGGTAGGCAGCGCGACAGGGGGAGCCCAAGGTCATCGACGACGGCGAGGTCGACGACGGCATACCGGAAGGCCGTACTCATTACGGGGACACCGCCTTGCGGCGAAGCTGGAAGAAACGAGAGTCGTGTCGGGGTGCCACCTTCAGCGTAAGCGCCTCAGTGGTGGCCTCGGGCTCTGCTGCATCAACAAAGAGCAAAAGCCGGGAGCAGCTATCCGGTCGAAGGAAAATGCACGGATATGTCATGGGCGGGACGGGGCTCGCTCGGTTCGGTCCGGATGCAGGGGGCAGGCGGGCGTCTATTTTTGGCACGTGAGGCGCCGACTATGCAAGCCTCGCGTGCTCGGCGCTGCAGCGTTAGGGCGTAGAGTTGACTTCAGGCCGCAGACCCAAAGGATTATCTTAGCAACGCCATGGGTGTGATCGACCGCCCCAATAGGAAAGTGCGCGCTCTTACCCCGAAGGCCGTCGACTAACCGGACAAGGACCTCAACCTGCTCGGCAGGCCCAGGGGACAGCAGGGCGGAAAACCGCTAATCGAATAGACAGATCGCTTTCCAGCTTTCGTGAACGCTGGTCCAGCTTCGAGAGGTCGCCAGCGTCGAAGTAGAGGGGGGTAAAAAGGTGGATCGACCAAAAGCAAAAGCCGCGTAACCTTTTGAAGTTACGCGGCTTTTCGCCGAAGTAATGGTGCCCGGAAGAGGACTCGAACCTCCACGTCTTGCAACACTGGTACCTGAAACCAGCGCGTCTACCAATTCCGCCATCCGGGCGTATCGTGGGGGGCGGTTTAGCTGTGCCTGTCGGGGGTGTCAACGGGGGGAAATCGAAAAAATCGCATCGGTGAATGGTCTTGCTGGCAGAACCCGGCCCCTGTATTCAGGCGCAGCAAGTCAGACGTCGTCCCGCAGCCCGGCCTAAGGGCATGCGCAGCAGTCACGAGGGCCCTATGAGCAAACTGGTCACGATCTTTGGCGGTTCCGGGTTTGTCGGTCGCTATATCGCGCGCAAGATGGCGCAAGAGGGCTGGCGCGTGCGCGTTGCCGTCCGCCGCCCGAACGAGGCGCTGTTCGTCCGCAGCTATGGGGCCGTAGGGCAGGTGGAACCAGTGTTCTGCAATATCCGCGACGATGCCTCGGTGGCGGCGGCTCTGGTCGGGGCAGATTCTGCGGTGAATTGCGTCGGCACCTTCGATGCCAGTGGGGCCAACAACTTCGACGCCGTGCAGGCCGCTGGCGCGGGTCGCATCGCGCGCCTGGCGGCCAAGGCGGGGCTGGCGACTTTGGTGCATTTGTCGGCGCTTGGGGCAGATGTGGCGTCTGACTCCAACTATGGCCGCAGCAAGGGCGAGGGCGAGGCGGCGGTGCTGGCCGCTTTCCCCAAGGCCATGATCCTGCGTCCTTCCGTGGTTTTCGGCACGGAAGACGGCTTTTTCAACCGCTTCGCCGGGATGAGCCGTCTGGGCCCGATCCTGCCGCTGGTTGGCGGCAACACGCGGTTCCAGCCGGTCTATGTGCAGGATGTTGCCTCGGCGGCGGTCAAGGGGGTGCTGGGGCAATATGCCGGCGTCTTCGAGCTGGGCGGGCCGGACGCCGAGACGCTGAAAGGCCTTGTCGGCCAGATGCTTGTCGTCATCCAGCGCCGCAGACTGGTGTTGAACCTGCCGTTCTGGGTGGGATCGGTGATGGGGGCGGTGCTTGGCTTTGCCTCGGCCCTGACGCTGGGACTGTTCCGCAACCGGCTCATCACGCTGGATCAGGTGCGCCAGTTGAAGCATGACAATGTGGTGACGCCGGGCGCCAAGACCCTCGCCGATCTGGGCATAGAGCCGACGAACTTTGGCGCGGTGATTCCGGAGTATCTGTGGCGCTATCGCAACTCCGGCCAGTTCGCCGCCATCCGCGATTCGGCCAAATATCTGAAGAAAATCTGAGGTCGGCGGCGCCGCGCTGGAACCACATCTGGGGGATTTCTGTGAATTATCTGAGCGATGTGCTTTTGGGGGTCATCGAGGGGATCACCGAGTTTTTGCCGATCTCCTCCACCGGCCACCTTCTGTTGGCCGAACACTGGCTGGGTGGGCGGTCCGAGATGTACAATATCGTCATTCAGGCGGGCGCCATTCTGGCCGTGACCCTGATCTATTGGCGGCGGATCGTGGATCTGTTGCTGGGCTGGGGCGATGCGGAGAACCGCGATTATCTGATCAAGCTGATCATCGCTTTCCTGATCACCGCTGTTCTGGGGCTCGTCGTCAAGAAGCTTGGCGTTGAACTTCCCTCGTCAATTCAACCGGTTGCTTGGGCTTTGGTGATTGGTGGCGTCTGGATGATCGTCGCCGAAACGCTGGCGGCCAATCAGGCGGACCGCGTGGCCATCACGCTGCGTGTCGCCATCGCGGTGGGGCTGGCTCAGGTTGTGGCAGGGGTGTTTCCGGGCACCTCACGCTCGGCGGCCACGATTTTCATTGCCATGCTGGTCGGCACGTCCAACCGGGCCGCGGCGACGGAGTTTGCCTTTCTGGTCGGGATTCCAACGATGTACGCCGCCAGCGGCTATGAACTGCTGAAGCAGGCAAAGGGCGGGGTCTCGGAGGATTGGACGGGACTTGGGATTGCCTTTGTCGTCTCGACCATCACTGCGTTTGTCGCCGTCAAATGGCTGCTGACCTATATCCGCAGTCACCGCTTCACCGCCTTTGCCATCTACCGCATCCTGTTCGGCGGCTTCTTGCTGGTGTTGACCTTCACGGGACTCGTCGCCTGAGGGGTGCGATTCGGCCGGGTTTCGCGCGCTGACCAATGGGAAATCAACAGATAGGTATCGTATACTGACCCAATATGAGCGTGTTTTTCTCGCAGAGCGGCGAATTCTCAGAAGAAATGCTTTTATAGGTCAATACTGCTGACTTTTATTCCTATCCGTGCCAAGGTATCAACCCGGACCCGAGCGGGAACATGGGAGCGCTATCGAAATGGCCGTGCAACGCATGCTGAAATTCGTATCCTTGGGCAAAGAGACGCCCGAGAAGCGTCCGGCCAATCTGCGCTCGGAAGATTTCCATGAGATTTATCGCCAGTTCGCGGCCAGTAAGGCGGCAGAGCAGTCCAGTCGCTGCAGCCAGTGCGGCGTGCCCTATTGCCAGACGCATTGCCCGCTGCACAACAACATCCCCGATTGGCTGCGGCTGACGGCGGAAGGGCGGCTGCAAGAGGCGTATGAGTTGTCGCAGGCCACCAACACCTTCCCCGAGATTTGCGGGCGCATCTGTCCGCAGGACCGGCTGTGCGAGGGCAACTGTGTTATCGAACAATCGGGCCATGGCACGGTGACAATTGGCGCGGTGGAGAAGTATCTGACCGACCTCGCCTGGGAAAACGGCTGGGTTCAGCCGATCAAGGCGGGTGTGGAGCGTGGCGAGTCGGTGGGGATCATCGGGGCGGGTCCCGGCGGTTTGGCTGCGGCGGATGTGCTGCGGCGGGCTGGCGTGCAGGTCACGGTCTATGACCGCTATGACCGCGCGGGCGGGCTGCTGACCTATGGGATTCCGGGCTTCAAGCTGGAAAAACCCGTTGTCATGCAACGGGTTGAACAGTTGGAGGCGGCGGGCGTGCAGTTCGTGCTGAACTGCCGCGTCGGCGAGGATCTGTCGTTTGACGCGATCCGCGGTCGTCATGATGCGGTGCTGATTGCGACCGGGGTTTACAAGTCTCGCGACATTGCCGCACCCGGCGTTGGGGCGCAGGGCGTGGTGAAGGCGCTGGATTACCTGACCGCCAGCAACCGGAAAAGCTTTGGCGATGATGTGGCGGAGTTTGACTCGGGCGAACTCAATGCCGAAGGCAAGCGCGTCGTGGTGATCGGAGGCGGCGATACGGCGATGGATTGCGTGCGCACGGCGATCCGGCAGGGGGCGACTTCGGTCAAGTGTCTGTATCGGCGCGACAAGGCCAACATGCCCGGCAGCCAGCGCGAAGTGCAGAACGCCGAGGAAGAAGGCGTTGACTTCGTTTGGCTTTCCGCACCGAAGGGCTTCACCGGAGGCGCGGTCGTCGAAGGCGTGATCGTGCAGAAGATGCGACTGGGCGCGCCCGACAGCAGCGGGCGGCAGATGCCGGAAGTGATTGAAGACGCGGACTATATCGAGCCGGCCGATCTGGTGGTGCAGGCCCTTGGGTTCGAGCCGGAGGACCTGCCGGGGCTTTGGGGCGTCAAGGAACTGGCGGTCACCCGCTGGGGCACGATCAAGGCGGATTTCCGCAACCATGCGACCAATCTGCCAGGGGTCTATGCGGCGGGCGACATCGTGCGGGGCGCCAGCCTTGTGGTTTGGGCGATCCGTGATGGGCGTGAAGCAGCCGACGCGATGCTGGCCTATCTGGCCCAAGGGGTCGGTGTTGCGGCAGAATAGCGCAGTCTTGCTTGCGTCTTCCTTCCGTCTTCTTTGTGTGAAGACAAAACGGAAGACACAAGGATTGGTGTTTGAACCGATGGGTCAGGCCGACTGACCCTTCAATCTGGAGAAGGCGATGCGAAAATCAGCTTTGCTGTCCCTGTTCCTCGGCCTGCCTTTGGCGGGGGCGACCGGCTCTGCGGTTCTGGCGGCCGATTTGTCGCAGCGCACCCCGGACTGTTCGCATATCGCCACGGTTCAATACCTCGATTGTCAGATTTCGGTGCTGTATTCCTGCCCGGGGCCGAAGCTTCTGGCCACACCGCTGATCCGCGAAGAGGCGTTCAACGCGGATGGCCTTGAACATTACGAGGTGGATACCGCCAATGGCGGCATGGTGGTGACGGGCGATGCCGCGGGGACCTATGTGATCCGGACCGATGCGCCGACGCTGACCGAAACCACGATCGCCGATGTGCTGGCCAAGGGACGCGGCAGCTTTGCCTCGTCTGGCACGCTGACGATGTTCGGCCTGAAAAAGCCCGCGTCGCAGAAGATCAGGATCGTGGCGACCGGCGAGACGCCTGCGTTGAGCGGGGTTCCGACCGTGGTGTTCTCTGCCGACGTGACCGTCGATCTGCCAGAGCCGATGGGGCCCTCGACCAGCACGTCGAAGGCCTATCTGGTGCCGAGCCTTGGGTTCTATCTGGCCGGCGAGGAGACGGCGGGCAGCTTCTTCAAGCCTGACGATACGCCGCACCGGCCGATGTCGGTGGCGCTGCCCGGTCATCCGGGCTTTGACGCGACCAAGCCGGGCTTTTGTGGCGGCAGCCTGAGCCTGAATCTTGTCAAGCCCACCCCCATGAACATCCTGAACGGAGTTCCCGCATGAAGCGCCTTGTTCTTCCCCTGCTGTTCCTTGCCGCCCCGCTTCTGGTGGTCCCGGCAATGGCCGGGACCTTCACGCCGCCCAAGGGCTGCACGGAGCATCTGACGGTGCAGTCGCGCGGCTGTATCGTCTCGCATTTCTACACCTGCGAGGGCGATGCCAAGGGCGAACAATGGCGCGCCGATTATGATGGCAATGGCCCGTTCTTCCTGTCCAAGATCGACAGCGAGGCGCAGTGGCTGGAAAGCTATGAAGCCGGGGCCGATACGAAAGAGGTCATGGACCCTCAGCCGAAAGACCCGGCCTCGTTTTCCGAGTTGCTGGCGAGCGGGTTGGACACCTTCGACTTCGCGCTGAGCAAGGACAATGGCGAACACACCACCGTGCGCGGTTTTGACAAGCTGACCGGGACCAATGCCACAATTGATGGCGTGACGCTGAAGCAGACCGAATACGAATACACCCAGACCGACGACAAGGGCACGGTCTTGCGCCATTCCAGGGGACATGAATATATCTCGGAAGAGTGGCGGAGCTTTTTCTCGGGCCATTCGGAATGGCAGGCCGAGGATGGAACCTGGACCCCGGCCGAGAACGCGCCGGTGAAATTCATCAAGCCCGGCAAGCCGGGATTCGGGTCGACGCTTCCGCTGTTTGAATGCGACGACCAGATGTCGCAGGCGGGCCCCTTGCTGCCCCCGGTGCAGTCCCATGCCGCTTTCTGACCTGCGCCACAGGCTGCTTCTGGCGGTGCGGCGGCTGAAGTCGCGGCATGGGCGGGCCGCCGGTGCGCGCCAGCCGATCGTGCTGCACGAGGACGCAGACCTGTTGATCAGCTGGCTGCCCGGCGCGGGCCACAGGGCGGTTCTGGCCTTTGCCGGCATGGTGGTGGCCTTGGGCGGGCGGCAACCGCTGGAGTTCGTGGGGGTTGCGTCGGCGGAGGGGCGGCATGTGCTGTTTGTCAGCGACCTGCGGCACAGCTGGTATTCGCATCCCGGCCTGCAAGACCGCATCGTGCGGGTGGTGCAGGACTTTTGCGCGGCGCAGGGCATCACGGACCTTTGCACGATCGGCAATTCTATGGGCGGCTATGGGGCGATCCTGTTCGCCAGCCTTCTGCCGGTGCGCCATGTCGCGGCCTTTGTGCCACAGATTTTGCTGACGCCAGAATTGCTGGCAATGCAGCAGTGGGACGAGGCACGCGCCTGCATTCAGCATGGGGTTGTCCGTGATCTGGTGCCGGGCATGCTGACCAGTACGGCGCGGTTCACGCTGGTCTACGGTGATCAGGACATCGACGACAATATCCATGCCGCCCATCTGCCGAAGGCGGCCAACATTGACCCCTTGATCGTCAAGGGCTGCGATCACAAAGTCTCGCGCTGGTTGAAAGACCGGGGCGTGCTGGCCGCACTCGGCTCGGCCATGCTGGACGGCCGCGCCGATCTTGTCGACCACTTCCGCCACTCTCTGAACCAGGACGCCGCTCTGGCCGTCTGACCTTGTAGCTTTAAAACGAAGGACACCCACCATGACCCTGTACAACGACGCCTGGGTGAAGGCCGAAGAGGAAAAGCGCGCCTGGATGGATGCCAACAGCCTGTACAAGACCGAGGACGAACATGCGTCCTGCGGCGTGGGGCTGGTTGTGGCGATTTCGGGCAAGCCTTCCCGGAAGGTTGTCGAGAACGGCATCATGGCGCTGAAGGCGGTCTGGCACCGCGGGGCTGTCGATGCCGATGGCAAGACCGGGGACGGCGCGGGCATTCACGTGCAGATCCCGGTCAAGTTCTTCTATGATCAGGTGCGCCGCACGGGCCATGAACCCGACATGAACAAGCTGATCGCCGTGGGGCAGGTCTTCCTGCCGCGCACGGATTTCGGCGCGCAGGAGCGGTGCCGGACCATCGTCGAGACGGAAGTCTTGCGGATGGGGCATTATATCTATGGCTGGCGGCACGTGCCGTCGGACATCTCGGTGCTGGGCGACAAGGCTTTGGCCACCCGGCCCGAGATCGAGCAGATCCTGATCCGCTGCGAGAATGGCGCCGATGCGGAGCAGTTCGAGCGGGAATTGTACATCATCCGCCGCCGCATCGAGAAGGCCGCCACGCAGGCCGGTATTCAGGGCATGTATCTGTGCAGCCTCTCGTGCCGGTCGATCATCTACAAAGGGATGATGCTGGCCGAACAGGTGGCGACCTTCTACCCCGACCTGATGGACGAGCGGTTTGAAAGCGCCTTTGCCATCTACCACCAGCGCTATTCCACCAACACCTTCCCGCAGTGGTGGCTGGCCCAGCCGTTCCGCATGTTGGCCCACAACGGCGAGATCAACACGCTGAAGGGCAACGTCAACTGGATGAAGTCTCACGAAATCCGCATGGCATCCGGCGCTTTTGGCGAGATGGCGGAGGATATCAAGCCGATCATTCCGGGCGGGACGTCGGACTCGGGTGCCTTGGATGCCGTGTTTGAAGTGCTGGTCCGGTCGGGGCGCAATGCGCCGATGGCCAAGACCATGCTGGTGCCGGAGGCTTGGTCGAAGACGACCACCAATATGCCCAAGGCCTGGGCGGATATGTATTCCTATTGCAACTCGGTCATCGAGCCGTGGGATGGTCCTGCCGCTTTGGCCATGACCGATGGCCGCTGGGTTTGCGGCGGGTTGGACCGCAACGGCCTGCGGCCGATGCGCTATGTGGTGACGGGCGACGGGCTGCTGATTGCAGGCTCGGAAGCCGGGATGGTGCCGGTGGATGAGGCGACGGTCCGTGAAAAGGGCGCGTTGGGGCCGGGGCAGATGATTGCCGTCGATATGGAAGAGGGTCGGCTGTACCGGGATGTGGAGTTGAAGGACAAGCTGTCCTCGGCCCAGCCCTATGGCGACTGGATCGAGAAGATCGTCGACCTGAACGCTCTGTTGCGCGATGTGCCCGAAGCGCCGATCCATACCGGACCGGAACTGCGCCGCCGTCAGATTGCCGCCGGTTACACGCTGGAGGAACTGGAGCAGGTTCTGGTGCCGATGGCGGAAGACGGCAAGGAAATGATCGCCTCGATGGGCGATGACACGCCTGCGGCGGTGCTGTCGCTGATGTACCGGCCGCTGAGCCATTTCTTCCGGCAGAACTTTTCTCAGGTCACCAACCCGCCGATTGATAGCTTGCGCGAGGGCCGGGTAATGAGCCTGAAGACCCGCTTTGGCAATCTGCGCAATGTGCTGGATGAAAACTCCAGCCAGACCGAGATTCTGGTGCTGGAGAGCCCGTTCCTTGCCAATGGCGAGTTCGCCGTGCTGGTGGAGCGGTTTGGCGAGCAGGTGGCCCATATCGACTGTACCTTCCCGGCGGGTGCCAGCCATGACGCCCTGCGTCTGGGGCTGGAGCGTATTCGGGCGGAGGCCGAAGATGCTGTGCGGTCGGGCGCGGGTCAGTTGGTGCTGACCGACGAGCATCAAAGCGAAGGCCGGGTGGCGATGCCGATGATCCTTGCGACCTCGGCGGTGCATTCTTGGCTGACGCGCAAGGGGCTGCGGACCTTCTGCTCGATCAACGTGCGCTCGGCTGAGTGCATTGATCCGCATTACTTCGCGGTGCTGATCGGATCGGGTGCGACCACGGTGAACCCGTATGTGGCCGAGGATTCGGTGGCGGACCGGGTGTCGCGGGGTCTCATTGAGGGCAGCTTGATCGACGCGATGCGGCGGTACCGTGATGCGATTGACGCGGGTCTGTTGAAGATCATGTCGAAGATGGGGATCTCGGTTGTTTCGTCCTATCGCGGCGGGCTGAACTTTGAGGCTGTGGGGCTGTCTCGCGCCATGGTGGCGGAGTATTTCCCGGGGATGCAAAGCCGGATTTCCGGGATTGGTCTGAACGGGATTCAGCTGAAGTGTGAAGAGGTTCACGCCAAGGGCTGGCTGAGCCAGACCGATGTGCTGCCGGTGGGCGGGTTCTACAAGGCGCGGCGTTCGGGTGAGAAGCACGCCTGGGAAGCGCAGACGATGCATATGCTGCAATCGGCCTGTGACCGGGCGTCTTATGACATCTGGAAGCAGTATTCGGCTGCCATGCGGGCCAACCCGCCGATCCACATTCGGGATTTGCTGGACATCAAGTCGTTGGGCAAGTCTGTGCCGATTGAGGAGGTGGAAAGCATCACCTCGATCCGCAAGCGCTTTGTCACGCCGGGGATGAGCCTTGGGGCGCTGTCACCCGAAGCGCACAAGACGCTGAACGTGGCGATGAACCGGATTGGCGCGAAGAGCGACTCGGGGGAGGGCGGCGAAGATCCGGCGCATTTCCATCCGGAGCCGAATGGCGACAACCCCTGTGCGAAGATCAAGCAGGTGGCTTCCGGGCGCTTTGGCGTGACGGCGGAGTATCTGAACGCCTGTGAGGAATTGGAGATCAAGGTCGCGCAGGGGGCCAAGCCCGGTGAGGGTGGGCAGTTGCCGGGGATGAAGGTGACGGCGCTGATCGCCAGACTGCGGCATTCGACGCCGGGGGTGACGCTGATTTCGCCGCCGCCACACCATGACATCTACTCGATCGAAGACCTCGCGCAGTTGATCTATGACCTCAAGCAGATCAACCCGCGGGCCAAGGTGACGGTGAAGCTGGTGTCTTCCTCGGGTGTGGGGACGATTGCGGCTGGCGTGGCCAAGGCGAAGGCGGACGTGATCCTGATCTCGGGGCACAATGGCGGGACGGGGGCCTCTCCGGGGACGTCGATCAAGTACGCCGGGCTGCCGTGGGAGATGGGTCTGACCGAGGCGCATCAGGTTCTGGCGATGAACAACCTGCGCGAGCGGGTGACGTTGCGCACGGATGGCGGCCTCAGGACGGGCCGCGATGTGGTGATGGCGGCGATGATGGGGGCCGAGGAATATGGCATCGGCACCGCTGCGCTGATCGCCATGGGCTGCATCATGGTGCGTCAGTGCCAGAGCAACACCTGCCCGGTCGGGGTCTGCACGCAGAACGAAAGTCTGCGGGCGAAGTTCACCGGGTCGGCGGACAAGGTGGTGAACCTGATCACCTTCTATGCGCAGGAAGTGCGGGAGATTCTGGCCTCCATCGGGGCGCGGAGCATGGACGAGATCATCGGGCGGGCGGATTTGTTGAGCCAGATCAGCCGGGGTTCGGCGCATCTGGATGATCTGGACCTGAATCCGCTGCTGATCTCGGTCGATAGCGCCCAGAAGATCACCTATGACCGGTCCAAGCCGCGCAATGCGGTGCCCGATACTCTGGATGCGGAAATCATCCGCGATGGCGCAAGGTTCTTTGAGGACGGCGAGAAGATGCAGCTGTCCTATGCGGTCAGGAACACGCTGCGCACCATCGGGACGCGGGCGTCGAGCCATATCGTGCGGAAGTTCGGGATGCGGAACTCGCTGCAGGCCGATCATCTGACCGTGAAGCTGCAGGGGTCGTGCGGGCAGTCGTTGGGGGCCTTCGCGGTGCGCGGGCTGAAGCTGGAAGTGCAGGGCGATGCCAATGACTATGTCGGCAAAGGGCTTTCGGGGGGAACGATCGTGGTTAGGCCCTCGATGACCTCGCCCTTGAAGGCCGAGGACAATACGATCATCGGCAACACCGTGCTGTATGGCGCGACGGATGGCTATCTCTATGCCTCGGGGCGTGCGGGGGAGCGGTTTGCGGTCCGGAACTCGGGTGCCAAAGTGGTGGTCGAGGGCTGTGGGTCGAACGGCTGCGAGTATATGACCGGCGGTGTCGCGGTCATTCTGGGCCGGATCGGGGCGAACTTTGGCGCGGGGATGACGGGGGGGATGGCCTATATCCACGATCCGGACGGCGTGGCGGAGGAGTTCATGAACCACGAGACGATCCTGACCTGCGGTCTGGACCATCCGCATTGGGAGGCGCAGGTCAAGCACCTGATCGAGACCCATCTGGCGGAAACCGGGTCGCGCCATGCGGCGCGGATCCTGTCGAACTGGGCGGACGAACGGAGGAACTTCCTGCAGATCTGCCCGATCGAGATGGTCAACCGCCTGCCGCATCCTTTGTCGGATGAGGCGATCAAGGTTCCGGCCGAATAGGCCAGAACCTGCCGATTGCATTGAAAACGCCCGCTACGCCGCCTGCAGCGGGCGTTTTTGTTACAGGGCTTGCCTATCTAACATGGATCAGCGACCGGCCCTTTGCGCCGTGCGACAGGTCGGTCAACCAAGGAGATTGTCATGTCTGATCTGATCGTCGTGAGTTTTGACACCGAAGCGACCGCCTTTGAAATGCGGGCGGAACTGGTGAAATTGCAGAAGGAATATCTGCTGGAGATGGAAGATGTGGTCGTTGTCACCCGCAGCGAGGATGACAAGGTGCAATTGCATCAATCCGCCAATCTGACGGCCTTGGGGGCGGCGAGCGGGGGATTCTGGGGCCTTCTGATCGGGATGCTCTTCTTCAACCCTTTGATTGGCGTGGCTTTGGGCGCCGGGGCCGGAGCGCTTTCGGCCAGCATGACCGATGTGGGCATCAACGACGATTTCATGCGTGAACTGGGCCAGCGGCTGAAGCCCGGCACGGCAGCGGTCTTTGTGCTGGCGCGCAAGTTCAACACGGCCAAGGTGGTTGAGCGGCTGGGCGAGTTCCGCGCGAGGGGCCATATCCTGCAAAGCTCGCTGAGCCATGACGACGAAGCCACGCTGCGCGCCGCTCTGGAAGCCAAGGCGGTCTGAAGGCTTGACCCCCGTCCGGCCATGAGGCCTATGTGCGTCATGGCCAAGAGGAAATCCCGCGCGAAGACATCTGCTGCCCCAGCCCCCCGCCCGCTGTGGCGGCGGCCTTTGGTCTGGTTTGGGCGCGGGATGGCGATGGTGGCGGCGTTTTATGGGCTGCTGATCGTGCTGTTCTCGTTTCTGCCGCCGCCGGGCAATTTTTACCAATGGCAGGAAAGCGCGCGGCTGGGCGGCATACGGCGCGAATGGGTCCGCTGGGATCAGATCGCGCCCGAGATGGGACGCTCAGCCGTGGCCGGGGAGGATGCCAACTTCTGCCTGCATTGGGGCTTTGACATGGCGCAGATCCGCGATGCGATCAAGCATGGCGAGCAACGCGGTGCCTCGACCATCAGCCAGCAGGTGGTCAAGAACGTCTTCCTCTGGCAGGGGCGGTCCTATCTGCGCAAGGCGATGGAGGCGGCCTTGACGCCGATTGTGGAACTGATGTGGTCCAAGCAACGGATTCTAGAGGTTTATTTGAACGAGGCGGAATTCTCGGAAGGCGTCTTCGGTGTGCAGGCGGCGGCTCAGGCGTTGTTCAATACCGACGCCGCGCATCTGACGCCGGGGCAGGCGGCACGGCTGGCGGCGGTACTGCCCAGCCCCAAGGAGCGCAATGCGGCCAAACCCTCGGCCTTCGTGCGGGCGCGTGCGGCCAAGATCATGTCGGGGGCCGAGACGATCGAGGCGGATGGGCGGGCGGCCTGTTTCGAGACGGCGGATTGATGTGAGGGGAGTTGAATTCCTTGCGCAAGCGTTGCATTGAAGAGCGATAGCTGCCGCAGGACCCCTTGATCCGCCCATGATCCGTTTATACCATTTCCCTCTGTCGCCCTACTGCCGCAAAGTGCGCCTGACGCTTGCCGAGAAGAAGCTTGAGGTGGAGCTGGTCGAGGAGCGCTACTGGGAGCAGAGCGCGGAATTCCTGCGCCGCAATCCGGCAGGCAAGGTGCCGGTGCTCAAGATCGACACCAAGATGCTGTCGGAAAGTCAGGCGATCTGCGAGTACTTGGAGGAGGCCTATCCAAGCCCGCCCCTGATGCCGCGCGATGTCGACACGCGCTTTGAGGTGCGGCGGCTATGTGCCTGGTTTGATGACAAATTCCATTCCGAGGTGACCTCGAAGCTGTTGTACGAGCGGGTGCACAAGAAGCTGATGGGGCAGGGCTATCCGGACAGCAAGAATGTGAAATCGGGGGCGAGCCGGATCAAGTATCACATTGATTACCTCGGCTGGTTGCTGGAGCAAAGGCGCTGGTTGGCGGGGGATGTGATGACGCTGGCGGATTTCTCCGCGGCGGCGCATCTGTCGTGTCTGGACTATATCTCGGATGTCGACTGGAACCGCAATCCGGCGGTGAAGGACTGGTATGCCAAGATCAAGTCGCGGCCCTCGTTCCGGCCTTTGCTGTCGGATCAGATCCCGGGCTTTCCGCAGCCGGCGCATTATGCGGATCTGGATTTCTGAAAGTAGGGTGGGGTTGTAACCCCACCCTACGCTGCGGCAGTTGTTGCGAAGCTGAACGAAGATTTAACACGGCCGCGCGCAACGGGACGAATCGGTGGGATTTCCCGTGGTTAATGCGGGAAATCAGCGGTTTGGCGGCATATGTTTCGCGTCGGTTCTCCGTCTGTTTTGCGTATGGCATCTGTACCGACAGACCGTCCCGCGAGGTCTGGTGAACGCAACGTTCGGTGGTGCGGGGGGCGCCGGGATCAGGCGACAACCTCTCCCGGCGCGGGGCGGGTCACATGCCCTTGTCGAGCGGTTCTTCGACCGGACCGCCGGCCTCTTTCCAGTCCTTGAAACCGCCGATGTTGAAGACCTTGGCGTAGCCCATGTCGACCAGAAGTTTGCCGGCGAGGGCGGAGCGGCCGCCGCTGGCGCAGTGCAGGATCACCGGGCGGTCCTGTTGCAGTTGCGGGTCGTGGTAGGGCGAGGCGGGGTCGGCGCGGAATTCCAGCATGCCGCGCGGGATGTGGTGCGAGCCTACGGCGCGGCCCATCGCCTCCAGCTCGGGCGCGTCGCGCACGTCAAGCAGGAGGGCGCCTTGGGCGAGCATCGCTTGCGCCTCGGCGGTGGAGATGCGGGGCACGACGGCATTGGCGGCAGCGACGAGGTCTTTGGCGGTGACGGGCATCTTGGCCTCCTAAAGGTCGGGTTGATAGCGGACGTAGGCGAACTGGGTGCCGTCGGGCGACCAGCAGGGCACGTTGATGCTGCCCTGACCGCCGGTGAATTCGAGGATGCGGCGGCGGTTCTGGCCTTCGGTGTCCATGAGGCACAGGGCCACGGGCAGGTTGGCGGGGTGGCCCTTGGTGCCGGGCGGATAGGCGAGGTAGAGCACGGTCCGGCCATCGGGCGAAGGGTGGGGGAACCAGTTGACGTGGTCATCGGCGAAGAGTTTGCGCTGACCCGAGCCGTCGGTGTTCATCACCCAGATCTGGGCATGGCCGTCGCGGTCGCAATTGTAATAGATGCGGGTGCCGTCGGCGGAATAGTCGGGGCCGTCGCAATGGCCCTCTCCCATCGTCAGGCGCTGTTCGGGGGCGCCATCCAGCGTCATCGTGTAGACGTCGATCACCTTCTTCTCGCCGCGCGCGGCGACATAGGCGATGGTTTTGCCATCGGGCGACCAGCCGTGCCACCAGCTGGGGGAGTCGGGCGAGATGAGGGTCGGATCACCACCTGTCGCGGGCAGCAGGAAGATTTCCGAGCCCTTGCCGCGATGGTTGGAGATGACGATCTGGGTGCCATCGGGCGAGATGCCGTGGTCGTTGTTCAGCTTCTCGGCAAGGCCGGTCGGGACCTGGATCAGGCGCGGCGCATCGAGGGGGACGCGGTAAAGCTTGCCGCTGCCGTTGATCAGCAGGGTTGCGCCGGAGGGGTCCCAGTTGGGCGCCTCGATCACGCCGTCCTGGGTGAGGATTGTGCGGGAGGTGCCGGATGCGACGTCATAGATTTCCAGATGGCTTTTCATGTCACTCGCGCGGTTTGGGGGTCAGGAGTTTGGCGGGGCGCAGCGCCTCGGCGGCTTTGAAAAGGCCGAAGGTCTGGTTGACGTAGTTCACCACGCCGCTGATCTGGTCCATGTATTTGGTCAGTTCCGGGGTGCGCTGGGCCTCGACGACCTGAATGGGACGCTCGGGGCCTTCGGCTTCGAACTGGCAATAGAAGAGGGGTTCGCCCCGGCGCAGGAGGATGTCCTTTTCCGGTTCGTGCCATTCGAAGGCCCACATCAGCGGGCGTGGCCAGGCGTTCAGCGGGAAGCGGCCGCCGAAGATGGTGCCGGGCAGGGGATTGGGGCGGTAATGCGCGAAAGTGCCGATCTGGGAGATGTAGACCAGTTCGTCGGCGATGAAGCAGTAGGGCAGGGAAAGTTGGACAGTGGGGCGGTCGGGGTAGCGCCACTCGGTCTCGTTCACCAGGGTCAGAAGTTCGTTCAGCTTGTTGGCGCGGACCGGGGAAGCGGTGCCTTGGCGGTTGATCAGGTGGGCCTTGCCCTTGTCGTCACGGCCGAAGCCGATGTGGAGGTCATAGGGGCATTTCACCACGAAATAGCGGCTTTCCATCTGGATCACCGCCGGGCAGCGGCTGGCCGATTTGGCATGGGCCTTGTTGGTCTGGCGGAAGATCAGCCGTTCGGGCGGGTCGAACAGGACCGCACCTTTGTCGGCGGTGAGGAACCAGCCCACGGTGACGGGGCCGGATTTGGGGCCCTCGTCCGGGCGGTCGAAGGTTACGGTGATGTCCATGAAGCCCCTGTGAAATGCCCTCGGTTTTGCCGTCAGTTGACCGGTGTGGGGGGCGGGTGTCAACCGGGCGGGTGGGTCAGGCGGTGGCTTTGTGCTGCACCAGAGAGGCGCCGGCGGAGGCGGAGAGGCGGGCGAAGGCCACGGCGGAGGCGACCGACAGCACGGTGATCAGAAGGAAGATATAGGGGAAGTTGCCGATGTCGGTGGCGGAGGTGCCGCGCAAGGCGCCGGTCGCCTCCAGCCCCATCGCCGCGATGGTGATGCCGATCGAGCCGGAGAGTTGCTGCAGGACGGCGGTGAAGGTGGTGGCGGAGGAGAGGCGGTCGCCGGTGACCTCGGCATAGCCGATGGCGTTGACGGCGGTGAATTGCAGCGAGCGCGAGAGGCCGCCGGCGAGGAGGACGGCGAGCATGATCAGGATCGGGGTCGTGGGGGTGAAAAGGGCGGGGCCGGCGAGGAGGATCGAGGAGAGGAGCGCGTTGCCCACCAGCACGCCGCGAAAGCCGAAGCGGCGCAGGAGGGGTTGGGCGGCGAATTTCATCATCATCGCCCCCATGCCCGAGACGAAGGTGAGCGAGCCGGACTGGAAGGCCGTGAGGCCGAAGCCCAGCTGGAACATCAGGGGCAGAAGGAAGGGCAGGGCGCCGACGCCGACGCGGAAGAAGGTGCCCGCGATGATGGAGATCCGGAAGGTGGGCAGGGTCAGGAGGCGCAGGTCGACGAGGGGTTCGGCGACGCGCAGGGCGTGGCGGATGAAGGCGGTGGTCAGGGCCGCTCCGCCGCCGATCAGCAGCGCGACCAGCCACAGGGGGGCGAGGTTGAGGCCCGCAAGGGTCGCGCCGGTCAGGAAGGCGGCAAGGCCGGGGCCGACCATGAGGAAGCCCTTGGCGTCGAAGCGGGCGACGACCTCTTCGCGGATGTTGGGGATCATCAGGGTGGCGAGGAGGACGCCGAGGACGGCAAGCGGGATGTTGATCCAGAAGATCCAGCGCCAATGCCAGTAGGTGGTGATGTAGCCGCCCAAGGGGGGCCCGAGGACCGGGCCGAGGAGGGCGGGCACGGTGAGCCAGGCCAGCGCGCCGACGAGGCCGTCCCTTGGCACCGAGCGCAGCACGATCAGGCGGCCCACGGGCACCATCATGGAGCCGCCGATGCCTTGCAGGGTGCGGGCCAGGACCAGCTGCCAGAGGTTCTGGCTGAGGCCGCAGGCGATGGAGCCCAGGGTGAAAACCACGATGGCCCAGCGGAATACGGTGCGCGCGCCGAAGCGGTCCGCCGCCCAGCCCGAGGCCGGGATGAAGACCGCCAGCGCCAGCAGGTAGGAGGTCAGCACCAGCTTGAGGTGGATCGGATCGGTGCCAAGGTCGACCGACATGGCGGGCAGCGAGGTGGAGAGCACCGAGGCGTCGATATTCTCCATCAACAGCGCCACCGCCACGATCAGCGGCACGGCACGCGTCAGGCGCGGAGCAGAGAGGGCGATGAAGGCCATGGCGCGACTGTCGTTCATGCCGGGGGTGGGTGCAAGGGGCAGGGGTCAGGAGTCGGTGAAAGGGGTTGTCAGAATTGGACCGTTCCAATATTCGTATGAGGGGTGTGGAACGGTCCAAAACGCGGGGAAACCTGGGGTCGGACCGGGGTCTAAGACGGTCGGATCTTTGGCTTGCAGCCGGCGAGAGCGGGGGTTTCACACCCCCGCACCCCCGTGGGATATTTGGGCAAGTATGAAAGACCAGCAGGAGAGCAGGATGGCTGAGCCGGATATCATCATCATCGGATCGGGGATGGGGGGGGCGACTTTGGCGGCCTCGCTGGCGCCGTCTGGGCGGAACATTCTGATTCTGGAGCGGGGGGATTGGCTGAAGGACAGCCCGCAGGCGCGGTCGGGCGCGGCGATTTTTGGCGGGTATTTCAAGAACGACGAGACTTGGGTGGATCAGGGCGGCACGGAATTCAGCCCGGGCAATTACTATCATCCGGGCGGGAATACGAAGTTCTATGGCGCGGTGCTGCTGCGTTATCGGGCGGAGGATTTTGCGCCGTTGCAGCATGTGGAAGGCAAGACGCCGGGCTGGCCGTTTGGCTATGAGGTGATGGAGCCTTGGTATGGCAAGGCGGAGCGCTTGTACAAGGTGCGGGGCGCTTTGGGGTATGATGCGACCGAGCCGCCGCACGCGGAGCCTTATCCGTTTCCTCCGGTGCCGGATGAGCCGGTGGTGGCGGATTTGCGGGATCGTCTGAGGGCGCAGGGGTTGCAGGTGGGGCCGGTGCCGTTGGGGGTGGATATTGACACGTGGCTGGCCGGCGGGCCGCAGACCTTTGACGGGTTCCCGAACACACGCGGCGGCAAGATGGATGCCGAGACCTGCGGGCTCGCGGAGGCGATGAAATGGCCGAATGTGACCTTGCAGCGCAATTCCGAGGTGGTGCGGTTGCACTCGAATGGGCGGCAGATAACGGCGGTGGAATATCGGCGGGACGGGAAGGTGGAGCGGGTGGCGGCGCCGGTCATCTGCCTGTGCATGGGGGCGGTGAAGTCTGCGGCGATGCTGTTGAGTTCAGGCGGGGCGGCGCATCCGAGGGGGTTGGCGAATTCTTCCGATCAGGTCGGGCGGAACTTCATGAACCACAATATCTCGGCTGTGCTGGCGTTCAGTCCGTTCCGCAAGAACACGAGCGTGTATGAGAAGACCATCCAGTTCAACGATTGGTATCTGGAGGGCGGGCCCGAGAACCGGCCTTTGGGCAATGTGCAGATGCTGGGGCGGGTGACGGGGGATATTCTGGCGGCGGAGACGGGGTGGCCTTTGTGGCTGGCGTCCTATGTGGCGGATTACTCGATGCATCTGATGACGATGAGTGAGGATTTGCCGAAAGC
>CANGHD010000060.1 GCA_947453525.1 Paracoccaceae bacterium
CATCAGGCAGCCCAAGGGCGTGCAGGGCACCATCGACTTCTGCCCGGTGCCCAGAAGGCCAACGTTCGAGATGTGGAACCCGTCCACGTCCTTCGCCGGATCAATTGCATTGATCACCAGATCTGAATTCAGATGCCCCGGCAGCGGCAGTTGCACCAGAATCCCATGCACCGCAGGGTCCGCGTTCAAGGTTGCAATCAGCGCCAGCAGATCGGCTTCGGTTGTATCCACATCACGCCGATGCTCATACGAGTTCATCCCGACTTCAATCGTCGAGGCGTGCTTGTTCTTGACATAGACCTTGGAGGCCGGATCCTCGCCCACCAGAACCACGGCCAAACCCGGCGTAATCCCCTGTTCTTCCTTCAGTTTTGCCACGGCGTCCGCCACCTGAGCGCGCACGCCCGCCGCAAATGCCTTGCCGTCAATCACCTTGGCCGCCATGTCCGTCTCCTCAACCCAGCGCAAAAGAAAGCCACCGCCCCTGACGGGACGGTGGCGATGGCATGTCAGGCCTTAGAACAGGCCTTCGACGAAGCCTTGGTCGTTCAGACGGATCACTTCCGCCGAGGGCACCTTGGGCAGGCCCGGCATCGTCATGATCTCACCGCAGATCGCCACGATGAAGCCCGCACCTGCCGAGAGCCGCACTTCGCGAACCGGAATCGTGAAGCCCGTCGGCGCGCCACGGGTGTTCGGGTCGGTGGTGAAGCTGTATTGGGTCTTGGCCATGCAGACCGGCAGATGGCCGTAACCTTGCTGCTCCCAGGTCTTCAGCTGGTCCTTGATTGACTTGTCGGCATCCACGCCATCGGCACGGTAGATCTTCTTGGCGATGGTTTCGATCTTAGCCATCAGGCCCATTTCGTCCGGATAGAGCGGTGCGAAATTCGCCACGCCACTTTCGGCCAAAGCCACGACATGGTGCGCCAGATCTTCAATCCCGGCAGAGCCTTGCGCCCAATGCTTGCAGAGGAACGCGGTCGCGCCCTGTTCGGCAACGTAGGCCTTCACGGCTTCAACCTCGGCATCGGTGTCGGAGAAGAAGTGGTTGATCGCCACGACCACCGGCACGCCGAAGCTTTTCACGTTGGCGATATGGCGGCCAAGGTTCGGGCAACCGGCCTGAACGGCAGCAACATTCTCGGTGCCCAAGTCCGCCTTGGCCACGCCGCCGTTCATCTTCATCGCCCGAACCGTTGCCACGATGACAGCAGCAGAAGGCTTAAGCCCCGCCTTGCGACACTTGATGTCAAAGAACTTCTCGGCGCCGAGGTCAGCGCCGAAGCCCGCTTCGGTCACCACATACTCGCCCAACCGCAAAGCGGTCTTGGTGGCGATGACCGAGTTGCAGCCATGGGCGATGTTGGCAAACGGGCCGCCATGCACGAAGGCCGGGTTGTTCTCCAGCGTCTGCACCAGGTTCGGCTGCATCGCGTCTTTCAGCAGCACGGTCATTGCGCCATCAGCCTTGATGTCGCGGCAATAGATCGGCTTCTTCTCGCGGGTATAAGCCACGACGATGTTGCCCAGACGCTCTTGCAGGTCGGCCAGATCATTGGACAGGCACAGGATCGCCATGACTTCCGAGGCCACGGTGATGTCAAAGCCGGTCTGACGCGGGAAGCCGTTCGAGACGCCACCCAAGCTGACCACGATATCGCGCAGCGCGCGGTCGTTCATGTCCATCACACGGCGCCACATCACACGACGTTCGTCGATGTCCAGACCATTGCCCCAGTAGATGTGGTTGTCGATCATCGCCGACAGCAGGTTGTGGGCCGAGGTGATCGCATGGAAGTCGCCGGTGAAGTGAAGGTTCATCTCCTCCATCGGCACGACTTGAGAATACCCGCCGCCAGCCGCGCCGCCCTTCATCCCGAAGTTCGGGCCAAGCGAGGCTTCACGGATGCAGACGATGGCTTTCTTGCCGATCCGGTTCAAACCGTCGCCGAGACCGACGGTGGTGGTTGTCTTGCCTTCGCCCGCCGGGGTCGGGTTGATTGCGGTCACAAGGATCAGCTTGCCCATCGGCTTGCTTTCCAGCGACTTGATGAACTCCTGGCCCACCTTGGCCTTGTCGTGGCCATAGGGCAGCAGATGCTCTGCCGGGATGCCAAGCTTCGCCCCGATCTCCATGATCGGCTTCTTGGTGGCTTCGCGTGCAATCTCGATATCGGTCTTGAAGGCCATGTCTCACTCCCGGTGGGCAAAGGGCTGTTGGCCATGGGTGTAGCGAAGGATGCGACATTTGGAAGTCGCTTTTCCGACCAAGCCCACGCCAAATTCGCCAGAGCAGGTTTCCGATCGGAAAGAATGGAGTGGAAGCAGAAAACAATCCGGGACTGGAGAGCAGGCGCCGCGCCCCAGTTAACGAAAGGCTTGCGTGCCGCCTGTCAGTCGCTAAAGTTGTTGCTTTATAGACGCGGAGGATTTCATGGCGGACAATCTTTACATCATAGACCAGTTGGTGACCGGTTCGACGACCATCACGTTGACCGATGACGGCACCGGGACAGACACTCTGAGGATTGAAGGGGTCTACGCGGCTGCGACCGACATTGACCTCAAATGGACGTCCGACTTCGGCGTCGCGACCAGTGCTGAAGCTTTGTACTTCAACCCGGACTCGTCGGGCCACAGGCTGATCGTCAATGGCATCATCGAAAATGCCATCGGCAGCAGTGGAAGAGACTTCATTCAGGGCAACGAGTTTGCCAACCTGATCTATGGCGACAATCTCTCCAGCGGCGGCGGCCTCGTGGATACGCTGTGGGGCGGAGAAGGGAATGACACGATTTACGGCGGGGACAGCGGCGATGGCCTCTTGGGCGACGAGGGCAACGACCTACTGTCCGGAGATGCCGGCGCCGACACCATCTCAGGCGGCGCCGGCAATGATACCGTTGAAGGCGGGGCTGGGGCGGACGTTCTGTCCGGCGGCGCCGATGCCGGGGATACCGTCAGCTACGCGCAGTCCAGCGGGCGGGTGAAGATCGACATCACCTTCGGCACCTCGACCACGGGGCATCTGGGGGATGCGGAAGGCGACTCGATCAATGGTTTCCTCAACGTCATCGGCTCGACCAAGGGGGACCGGATCGTTGACACGGTCACGGGCACAGTGGCTTTTGGCCAGAACGACAATCTGTTCAACGGGGCCGGCGGCAACGACTATCTCAGCATGGGCGGTGGAGATGACACGGCCCTTGGCGGGTCCGGACAGGACTCGTTGTTTGGCGGCATTGGAGACGACTCGCTCAACGGCGGACTTGGGCTGGACGTGCTGCATGGCGGCCTTGGCAAGGACAAGTTGGGCGGCGGTGGCGGGGCGGATCAGTTCGTCTTCGACACGCTTGCCGACAGCGCAGCGGGTCGGGCCCTGTGCGACACGATCCTCGATTTCAAACATGCCGAGGGCGACAAGATCGACCTGCGCCCGATCGACGCCCAGTCCGGCGTTTCGCTCAATCAGGCCTTCGATTTCATCGGGACGGATCCGTTTGACCATCACAAGGGGCAGCTGCGCTTTGATGTCGTGACAGCGGGCATCCGGATTTACGGCGACGTGAACGGTGACACCAAAGCGGATTTCCAGATCTTCCTGAGCCACGCCACAGTGGCTCTGGTCGACGCCGATTTCTTCCTTTAACCCCGGCGCGCCTCGGCCAGATGCTGCCATGGGCGCTGGTCGGGGATGTGCAGGCGCACGGTGTCACCCAAGGAAAAGCTGCCTTCGCGTTCCACCCAGGCCACCACGCCACGCCGTCCATTGGCAGCCGGCTTGAACTTTGGACCGAAGCCCGGATGCAGCGTCTCGATGGCGCGAGAGGGAAAGGTGCAGGGTCGGTTGTTGAGGTTGACCACCAGCGTCGCGCCACTGGCACCCTGAAGGCGGCTGCCGGGCGGGATGTGGCTGAAATCAGGGATGCCCTCAATCACCATCGTAGCCCCCAGAGGCGAGGGCGACAGGCTTTCCAATCCCATCCGGGCCGCAATCTCGGTCAGTTCTTCCTGCGACAGGATCGAGATTTGCCGCGTGTTGGCAACCGTCGTGCCCTTTGGGTACTGCGTCGTCATCCGCACGCAAGAGGGTGCCGTCTGGCCGTTGTGCAACTCTCCCTCGATGCCCGCAAAGGTGGCGGTCACTTCGGTGCAAGGTTCGGAATGAAGAAGCTCCAGCGGAGCCGTAACCCGGCCCAGAAAGGTGATGCGCCCGGTGTAGGCCGTGGCTTTCAGGATTGGCATGGTCAGACCCTTAACGTGAAGAACACCCGGCGGAACGGCATCAGGCAAGACCCATCCGGCAATAAGGGATAGGCCGAGGTCAAGGCCTGATCGTAAGCCGTGGCATAGGCCGCCGCTTCGGCCTCGGACATTTTCTCGACGAAGGGGCGCATGGCGGTGGATTGGGTGAAGGCGTGGACGGGGTGGATGTCGGAAACCGGGTCCAGCCTTTGCAAGTACTCGGTCTCCCATGCCTGGACGTCTCCCAGAGGAGAAAGCATCTGCCAATAGGCCTGCGCGGGGTGAACCGGAGCCTCGTAGCGGGCAAAGTCGAAACGGTCAGGATAAAGCGCCGCCGCGATGTCACGCAGAAAGCGGTGCGATGGCGCGAAATACTGGCGCGGCATCTGCACCGCGAGGACTCCACCCGGCGCAAGCATAGCCGCCAGGCGCGGCATCAGGGTGGCGTGATCGGGAAGCCAATGCAGGGCTGCGTTGGAGAAGATGAGCGACAGCGGCTCCTCTGTTTGCCACGTTGCCGCATCGGCCTCGATCAGGCGGTCGTAGCCCTTGGCCTTGGCCAGCATCGCAGGAGAAGCATCAAGCCCCCAAGTGGCATGATCCACGAACTGCACGTCCAGCGCCCCGGCAAGCGCGCCATCACCACAGCCAAGATCAAGGACGACGCCTTGAGGCACCTGTCCCACCTGTGCCAGCAGGTCAAAGGCGGGCCGCAAACGCAAACCCCGAAACCTTGCATATGTTTCGGGGTTCCAGTCGGTCTTGGGCGTCAGGCTCAAGCGGTGGGCTCCGGCTCGGCCCCCGGCTTGACGACCTTCATCCGGGTCTTGGGGATCGACAGAACCGAGGTCGTGCCGCCAGTGGACTTGTCATCGTCGCCGCCCAGCTTCTGGCCCGCGATGACCTTGCGAATATCGTCACCCGTCAGGGTTTCATATTCCAGCAGGCCCTGCGCCAAAGCCTCGAAGGCGTCGTTCTGTTCCAGCAGGATCTTGCGGGCAACATCATAGCCTTCGTCGATCAGCCGCTTCACCTCTTCCTCGATCTTCATCTTGGTTTCAGCCGAAACCGAGAAGCCGCCGGTCGAACCGTTGTAACCCTCATGTGCCTCGGAATAGTCGATGTTGCCGATCACGTCCGACATGCCCCAGCGCATCACCATGGCACGCGCCAGCGAGGACGCTTGCTGAATGTCACCCACCGGACCCGAAGAAACCCCCTCGTCGCCGTACTTGATGATTTCGGCCGCTTTGCCTGCCATGGTCATGGCCAGCTTCTGTTTGCCCTCGTCCTTGTGCATCTGCAGACGATCCATCTCCGGCAGGGACACCACCATCCCAAGCGCACCACCGCGCGGGATGATCGTCGCCTTGTAGACTGGATCGCACTTCGGCAGGTTGATACCGACAATGGCGTGGCCAGCCTCATGATAAGCGGTCTTTTCCTTCTGCTCGTCGGTCAACACCATCGAGCGACGTTCAGCGCCCATCATGACCTTGTCCTTGGCCTGCTCGAAATCTTCCATCGTCACGAAGCGGCGGCCAAAGCGTGCGGCCATCAGGGCGGCTTCGTTGACCAAGTTGGCCAAGTCAGCACCCGAGAAACCGGGGCAGCCGCGGGCGATGATGCGCAGGTCGACATCAGGGCCGACCGGCACCTTGCGGGCGTGGACGGTCAGGATCTTCTCACGGCCCTTGATGTCGGGGTTCGGCACGTGGATTTGCCGGTCAAAGCGGCCCGGACGCAACAGGGCGGGGTCAAGCACGTCTTTTCGGTTTGTCGCAGCGACGATGATCACGCCCTCGTTGGCCTCAAACCCGTCCATCTCGACCAGAAGCTGGTTCAGGGTCTGTTCGCGTTCGTCATTGCCGCCGCCGATGCCCACGCCACGGGCGCGACCCACGGCGTCGATTTCGTCGATGAAGACGATGCAGGGCGCGTTCTTCTTGGCCTGCTCGAACATGTCGCGGACGCGGCTAGCGCCGACACCGACGAACATTTCCACGAAGTCGGAACCCGAAATGGTGAAGAACGGCACGCCAGCCTCACCCGCAATGGCGCGGGCCAGCAGCGTTTTACCGGTACCGGGCGGACCCACCAGCAAGGCACCCTTGGGAATCTTGCCACCCAACCGAGAGAACTTCTGCGGGTTGCGCAGGAATTCGACGATCTCCTCCAACTCTTCCTTGGCCTCATCGATGCCCGCCACGTCATCAAACGTGATGCGGCCCTGCTTTTCGGTCAGCAACTTGGCCCGGCTCTTGCCGAACCCCATCGCACCGCCACGGCCACCGCCCTGCATCCGGTTCATGAAGTAGATCCACACACCGATCAGCAACACGAAGGGCAGCCATGCGGTCAGGATCGTCATCAGGCCCGACTGCTCTTGCGCATCGGCCCGAACCTCGACCCCCTTTTCCAACAGACGATCCGTGACGGCCTCACCCGCCGGCCGGATGGCAATGTAGTGGCTGCCATCTTTTGCGGTCACCCTGATCTGCTCTCCGTCCAGCGTGACGGACTTGACGTCACCCGTGTTCACCCTTGCGATGAAATCCGAGTAGGAAACCGTCTGGGCCGAAAAGCTGTTGGAGCTGTTGAAAAGGTTGAACAGTGCCAGCACCAGCACCAACAGAACCACCCAGAATGCAATATTGCGCGCGTTTCCCACCTGGAACTCCTTCTAACGCGGGGCACCCTCCTCAGGCGCACCGCTTTGGCCTATAAGATAGACATACATTGCGCCGGTTCAATGCGATAACGTCACAGAGTTGTGGCCAAACAAAGGTTCCAGCGGAACTGCGCTATAAGTCGGAGGGCCGAAGCCGGCAAGTGGGGCGGCGATCAGGCGGTTTTCGTCCCAAAGGGCGGGAGAGACCAGCAGCGCGGCCCTTGGCAGACCCATCTTGCGCCAATCCGGCACCTGCATCAGCCCATCTGCCCCCAAAGCGCCCAGTTCGGCGGTCTCGGGAATGTGACCCAGCATCTGCCAGCGCCCGTCCCATAGACTGCCCCTGACGCGGGGACTTGCGGCCTTGACCTCGCGCAGGGCCCGCAACCCGCGGCCATCGGTCACAAAGCGGCACCCGGCCAAAGTGGCGGCTTTGCCGGCGCCAAGCGCGGCGATAAGCTGGCCCACCTGCACGCCACGCGGGGCATAGGCCGCCGGGGCGATCCACAAGAGAATTCGCTGGATCAGCCGTCGCTGGGTTTCCAGCGGGGCCTGCCAGAGGACCGGAGAGATCAGCACGGTCCCGGCCTGTTCGGTCAGCGATCTTGCCGCCCAAGCGTCGGCCAAGGCGTCAAGCGCCTGGCGCGCCTCGGCCAGATGCCGGGCCACTTCGGCAAGACGCGGCGCTGACAGTCCCAAGGGGGCAAGTTGGGTCAGCGCCCTGCGCATCTTGACCCTTTCATAGCGGAGGTTCGCGTTCGAAGGGTCCTCCGCCCAAACCAGCCCCTCGGCGCGCAGCCAGTCCCGCAAAGCAGCCCGCGTCATGTCCAGCATGGGGCGTTGCCACGTCACGCCCCGTTCCGCCCAAAGCGGCGACATGGCGGCAAGGCCATCGACGCCGGCCCCCCGCGCCAAACGCATCAGGAAGGTTTCAGCACTGTCATCTTGCGTATGGGCCAAGGCAATCGAAGACAGACCGCGCCGGACCGCCCAATCCGCCATCAACAGACGACGCGCCTTGCGAGCCGCGTCTTGCAGGTTGCCAGAGTGGTCCCAGCCTTTCCAGTGCAACGTTTCATGCGACAGGCCATGCTTTTCAGCCGCATCGGCCACCATGGCTGCCTCGGCTGCCGCTTCAGGCCGCAGGCCGTGGTTGACCGTCACAACCGAAGGCCGCAACCCTGCGGCCACGGCCAGATGCAGCATCGCCATTGAATCGCCACCGCCTGACACGGCCAGCGCCAGACCGGACGTCTGCCGCAAACCCGCCAGTAACCGGGCGGACAGGTTGGTCAAGGACAACCCTGCGCCGCCATCGCTACCTTGGCGTTTGCCTCGTCAGCCGAGCCAGGGAAGCGCTTGCTCACCTCGGCCAAGGTTACGCAAGCCTCGGGGCCCTGCCCCAGCTTGCCCAAAGCCTGACCGAGTTTGGTCAGCGCCTGCCCCGCCAAGGTCCCGGCCTGATTGGCCGAAAACGCATCCAGATAGGCGCGGGCGGCGTTGGAGGTATCGCCGGTCTGGTTCAATGCGTCGCCGCGGTACAGGTCGGCTTGCGGCACGAGTGGGCCGCCCGGATAGGATTGCGCATAGGTCTTAAAGAGGTCCGCGGCGCCAAGAAAGTCACCGGAATCGAGCACCCCCTTGGCCCGGTCGAATTCCGCTTTTTCGTTGACGGCGAGTTCCACGCCAACCGTCGCATCGGTGGCCGGCGCGGTGGGATTGGTGCCCGCAGACGTGCCAGTGGCCGTCGTGGCCGGTTTGGCCCCGGCGGACATCGCCCCCAGATCGGGCGTCGCGGGCAGGCTGCCGGGGTCGCAGCCCTTGGTCAGTTCGCAAACGCGGAACTCGATGTCGCCGATGCGGTTGCTGCCGTCGGCCACCACGGCATTCACCTTCTGCTCGACCGCCTCGGTCTTGGCGGTCAGCTTGGTCAGTTCCGCCTCGATCGCATCAAGGCGTTGCAGGGCGTCGCCCCCGGCACTCCCATCCGAGGCGGCGCCCGTGGAGACCAGTTCCTGCTTGAGGGTCAAGAATTGTGCGGCCAGCTGCGCCAACTCGGCCTTCACATCGGCAAGGGTCTGCGCCTTGTCCTGTGCCATCACAGGAAGCGGCAGAAGCAGAGCAAGGGCCAGAAGCCAGCGCATCATGTCCTCAGGTCCCCGCGCCCAAAGACAGCACCGTCACGGCGCGCCGGTTCTGTGAGTAACAGGTTTCATCCGAACACAGCGCAATCGGCTTTTCCTTGCCATAGGCGATGGTCTGGATCCGCGACGCCGCGATGCCCTGCGACACGAGGTAGTTCTTGGCCGAACTGGCGCGCTTGGCGCTCAAAGCGATGTTGTATTCACGGGTGCCCTGCTCATCGGCGTGGCCTTCCATGATGATCGCATATTCCGGGTTTGCCTTGAGCCAGGCCGCCTGACCGCTGAGGGTGCCGCGCGCCTCGTCCGTCAGCGTCCACTGGTCAACGATGAAATGCACCCGATCCCCAACCGACTGGTTGAAATAGGCCACCGACTTGGGGTTGGACGGATCGCCCAGACCAGCGGTCGATACCCCATCCGTGCCCAAGCCGCCCGCACCATTGGCGCCGTTGGTCCCGCCCGTGCCATCGGCGAAGCGGTCAGGGTTGCGGCAGGCAGACAAGGCAAGGGCAGAGACGATCAACAGGGCCTTGATCGGAAGGGCGACGCGGATGGACATGTTTGTTTCCTTTTTTCTTGGCGGCTCGGTGGCACGAACATAACAGACTTGCCTCAAGCTGTTAACAGCTTGAGGCAGCGATTCATGGAAGAAGCGGTGACCAGGCCGGATCCGATGCCGCACCTGGCGTCGTCACCTGATGCAGGTTGCGCCCCGAGATATCGACCGAGTAGAGCGTGGCCGACCCGGCAGCGCCTTCGCTTTCGCGGGTGAACATGATGACGCGGCCATTGGGCGCCCAGGTCGGACCCTCGTCGAGGAACGAGGCCGTCAGCAGGCGTTCATCCGTGCCATCCGGCCGGATGACGCCGATGTAGAACCGCCCGTCGCCGATCTTGGTGAAGGCAATGTAGTCGCCACGCGGGCTCCAGACCGGTGTTCCGTACTTGCCCTTTCCGGAGGACAGGCGCGTGGGCTCTCCGCCCGCTGCGGGCATGATATAGATCTGCTGCGCACCCGACCGGTCACTTTCAAAGACGATCTGGCTGCCATCGGGGCTGAACGAGGGCGCCGTTTCAATCGACGGCGCATCGGTCAGCTGTATCAGGGCACCGCTGTCGACGTTGAGCGTGTAGATGTCGGAATTTCCGTCCTTCTCCAGACTGAACACCACGGTATGCCCATCCGGCGCGAAACGCGGGGCGAAGGTCATGGAACCGGGCTGTTCATCCAGCACCTGCGTTGAAAGGTTGGCGGTGTTCATCAGGTTCACGCGGGGAAAGCCCGAGGCATATGAGGTGTAAAGAATACGGTCCCCGGTCGGCGAAAAGCGCGGGGCCAGCACGATGGCCTTGCTGTCGGTCAGGTATTGCACATTGGCGCCGTCGTAATCCATCACCGCCAGCCGCTTTTGCCGCGCATCCTTAGGACCGGATTCCGAGACAAAGACCACCCGACTGTCGAAATACCCGCCCTCGCCGGTGATCCGGCTATAGGCGGCATCGGCCACCTTGTGCGCCATCCGTCGCCAGCTTTTCGCCGAGCCGGCAAACTGCAAGCCATCGCCGAGCGGCGCCCCCGAGGCCACGTCAAACAGCCGGAACTTCACCACCAGCTTGTTGCCCGAGGCCTGAACCGCCCCGGTGATCAGCACCTGAGCGTTGATCGCCTGCCAGTCGGCATAGGCCACCGGCGCGTCAAAACTGGCAATGCCGCTGATGTAGGCGCCGGAGGGAATTTCGCGGAAAAGGCCCGTACCGGTCAGGTCATCGGCCACCACGCGCGCGATATTGTGCGCTGCGTCTCCGGCCCCGCCGCCTTCGGCCACGAAGTCGGGCACGGCATAGGGCATCGGTTCGATCACCGGCGTGTCGAAGGTGATATGCGGTTCCTCTGCCTGCGCGGCAAAGGCATTCAGAAGGCCGAGGCAAAGGGCGAGCGGCCCGAGAATGCGGGCTAAGGAATGGCTGCGTGTCATTCGGTCCTCATGGCGGTAAAGGGCGGGGCGGAAAGAAGGGGAGAGCATCAGCGCAGCCTCCCCTTGCTGGTATCAAATGTGAATAGCATGGATTTCCAGGTGTCGTACTTGTCAGATTGCAGGCTGAGACCCTTTTGCGCCCCGCGATAGACGGCGCGTTTGGCGGCTTCGAAAGCCTGCTGGGCTGCGGCTTGCGAACCACCGTTGAAATCGACCATCTCGACCGACAGGACCTTCTGGTCCGGGCCCAGTTTGACGCGCATCGTGACGGTGATCTGCGAGGCCTCGGTCGACAAGGACCCGATGTTCCACAAGGGTCCAATGACATGGCGCAGATTGTCGATCTCACCCGAGTTGAGTGCGGCCCCAAGCGCCTGATCACCCGTGCCGCCGGATCCAGCTTGCGAGGCCTGGCTGTCAGGGGCGGTGGTGGCCGATGCCGTGGAGTCTGACGCGGTGGCCGCAGCGAGGGCCGCATCGATTGCAGCCTGATCGGCGGTGGACTGGTTGGCGGATGCGCTGTTGCTGGCCTGCGCATCCGGCTGGGCTGTAGCGGTCGGTGTTGCATCAGGGGCAGGCTTGCCTATGCCTTTCGGGCGAGACGCCGGGCGCGGGCTGCTTCTGGGGGCCAGTTGCGTTGTGTTGTCAGGTGGCGGTGCGACGTCGGGCGTAACCTGAGTAGCCGTCTCCTGCGGGGCGGCGGCGGGTTGAGGGGGCGCGGGCTTGGCATCCGGGCTTGGGGTATCGCTTTGCTGCGGAGTGGGCGTGTCGGCAAGATTGGGCTGGGTGGTGGGGTCCACCGGCGTCTCGGCGATCCGGTCCGCCGGCCGAGGTGCCGGAGGCTTGTCCGTTGGGGGCATTGGCACTGGCTGCGGGGTGTCGGACGTCAAGGGCAAGGGCTCTGCCGGCGCCGTCTCAGGGGCCGGGTCTGGCGTCGGAAGTGGGTCCGGGGTCGGATCAGAAGCCGCCGCGGGTTTTTCGACCGGCTTCGGCTTTGGCGTCGGCTGCGGCAGGGTCGCGTCGGGTTTGGGAACCTCGGGCTTTGGTGTTTGCGGTTTGGGAGCGGGTTTCGCAGGCTTTGGCTTCGGAGTTTCCGGCTTGGCGGCGGGCTTGGGCGCCTCGGTCGCGGCGGGCTGTTCTGTCGGCGCAGGCGCGGTATCGGACACCTTTGGTGCCGCCGATTGCATCGCATCCAGTTCGGACGAGGTCACCATCGACACCGACACCGCCTGCATCTGCGGCGTTTCGGTATTCCACGTGAACAAGCCCCCGAGCAGCGCCCAGAGGATCAGGCTCAGATGCCCGATGCCCGATATGAGGAGGCCCCTGTTCATCCCCGGACCCTAGTTGCTGCCGCCGAACTTGGGTCCGCCCGGATCGGTCACCAGCCCGATGTTGTTGAACCCGCCTGCATTCAGCGCGCCCATAACCTGCGCCACGCGGTCATAGGTCACGGCTCCATCGGCCCGGACAAAGACCTTGTCGGACTTGCGCTGTGCCGCGATGGCTTTCAGCTTGGGGATCAATTCGTTGTCACCGATCTCTGTCTTTTGCAGCAGCACCAAGCCATCCGCCGTCAGCGTGATGGTTAAAGGCTCTTCCTGTTCGGTCGGCATCGCGGTGGCCGCGGTTTCCGGCAGCTTGACCGGAACGCCCACGGTCAGAAGCGGAGCGGCCACCATGAAGATGATCATCAGAACCAGCATGACGTCGACGAAGGGCGTGACGTTGATCTCGCTCATCGCGGCGGCGCGGCCCCGGCGGCGTCTGCTGCCACCCCCGCGCCCGGATTTCATGACCCCCGCCCCCATGGCTCAGGCGTCCAGCTGGCGCGAGAGGATGGTGGCGAATTCGTCGGCAAAGGCCTCGTAGCCGCCAAGGATCCGGTCGGAATCCGCGTTCAGCTTGTTGTAGAACACAACGGCCGGAATGGCGGCCACCAGACCGATGCCGGTGGCCAGCAGCGCCTCGGCGATGCCCGGGGCCACGACGGCGAGGTTGGTGTTCTGGCTGATTGCAATCTGTTCGAAGGCGTGTTTGATGCCCCAGATCGTGCCGAACAGTCCAATGAACGGCGCAGTAGATCCGGTGGTGGCAAGGAAGCTGAGGCCCTTGGTCAGCCGCTCTGATTCGCGGCCGATGGCGACATCCATGGCCCGGTCGATCCGCGCTTGCGCGCCGGCGATCAGCCCGCCGTCCTGCCTGTGGCTGCGGCGCCATTCCAGCATACCCGAGGAGAAGATTTTCTCGGACGGGCCTTCAGGCTGGCTGCCGATCTTCTCGAAAAGCTCGTCCAATGGTTCGCCCGACCAGAAGGCCCGGTCGAAAATCGTGGCTTCACTGCGCGCGGCGCGGAACAGGATGTGCTTTTGAATGATGATCGCCCATGACCAGAAGGACATCAGCATCAGCCCCAACATGACGATCTGCACCGTCAAAGTTGCGCGCACGAAAAGGGCGAGCAAGGAGAAATCAATCTCCGGCGCTGCCGCAAGTGTTGTCTGATCCATTACGCCTGCTCGTTTATTGGGGTCTTGCGCCCCTGCTAACCGCAATTCTACATGGAAATAAGGGGGAATGCCAACACAACAGCGTCAGACGGCGCATTGTTGCTGAATCCGGATCGCTCCGGGGCGACTACTTTGACAGATTACCCCGGTGACGCAGGTTCGCCCGGCTGAGGTCTGCAACGCTGCGCGCACCCATGAGTTTCATATCGCGGAGGAGTTCATCCTGCATCAGCGACAATGCCCGTTCGACACCCGGCTGGCCCGCCGCTGCCAAGGCGAAAAGGTAATAAGATCCAAGACCTACCGCCTTTGCCCCCAAAGACAACGCCTTGATCACATGGTTGCCCCGGGTGAATCCGCCGTCCACGATGACATCAAGCCTGTCGCCCACGGCATCGACCACCTCAGCCAACTGGTCGAAGGGCGCGCGGGTGCCGTCCAGTTGTCGCCCGCTGTGGTTGGACAGAATGACGCCATCGCAGCCGATATCCGCAGCGCGCCGGGCATCTTCGGGTGACATGACGCCCTTCAGGCAGAAATGCCCACCCCAGTCTTTCACCATCACCGCCACATCCTCCCACCGCATGTCGGGCTCCAGCATCTCGGTGAAATAGCGGCTGATCGACATCGTCGTGCCGCCGAGATCGACATGAGCATCGAGTTGCGGCAAGGAGAGCGGTGCGTGGGTCAAAAAGTTCAGCCCCCAAGCCGGTTTCAGGATAAAATCCAGAAGGGCCGAGGCTTTGGGGCGGAACGGGATGCCAAAGCCGCTGCGCTTGTCGCGTTCCCGGTTGCCGCCGGTGATGCTGTCGACGGTCAGCATCATCACGTTCACACCAGCCTCGCGCGCCGATTGCATCATGGCGGCGTTCAGGCCGCGATCGCGGTGGAAATAGAACTGGTAGCACTGCGGCGTTGCATGGGCCTTGCGGATCTCTTGCAGACTGGTGGTGCCCAAAGAGGAGACACCGAACATCGTGCCGAACTTCGCCGCTGCTGCCGCCGAAGCCCGCTCTCCGTCGTGGTGAAACACGCGCTGCAAGGCGGTGGGCGAACAATAGACCGGCAGCGCCAGTTTCTGGCCCATGACCGTGACCGACAGGTCGATGTCTTTCACCCCGCGCAGGATGTTCGGCACCAGATCGCACTCCTCGATCGCGGCAGCGTTGCGGCGTTTGCTGACCTCGTCATCCGCGCCGCCGTCGATATAGTCGAAGATGGCGCGCGGCAGTCGGCGGTGGGCCAGTTCGCGGAAGTCGCTGAAATTGTGGCAATCCTGCAATCGCATCCATCACCCCTGCGGCAAGCCGGTCTTCAGCGCGCTGCGCAGATCGGCGGGAAGGCGGGCGGGAAGACCGGCCGCGTTGAGACATACCAGAACGACGGTGGAGGCAAAGAGCCTCTCCGCCGCGCGCATGACATCCTGCGCCAGCCCAATCCGCGCCCCGCTGAGCGACTGTACCCGTGTTTCCACCGTCAGAACGTCATCGTAGTGGGCAGCCTTCAGGTAATCCGCCTCAACCCGGCGCACAGCGAAGACAAGGCCCCGTTCAGCGCGCATCCGGACCTGATCTATGCCCAGCCCCCGCACCCACTCGCTGCGGGCGCGTTCGATGAACTTCAGGTAATTCGCATAGTAGACGATCCCGGCGAGGTCGGTGTCTTCGTAATAGACGCGCAAGGAGAAGCTGTGGGGTTCCATTCCGTGAAGCTAGGCGGTCACCCGGCTTTCAGCAAGTCTTGCAACTGGCCTGTGACGGTGGCGATGCGTTCGGCCAGAACCGAGGTTTCCTCGGCCAGACGCGACACCTCGTGCGCTACAAAACCGAAACTCGCGCCCATGGGGCCGGCACGCCCCGCCTCCAGCCTTGCGTTGATGGCGAGAATACGCAGCGTGCGCAGAACCTCGACGATCGGGACAGTGTTGCCGAGCAGAAGACGTGCCTGTTCAGAGATGGCCGCCAGCATCTCGACATTGTGCAATTCGTCGCGTTTCGCGCCGTCGCTGTCGATCACGACCCCTTCCAGATACAGCAGTTCTTCGCCCTGAAAGACGCCGCCGCCGATTTCATGGACCCAGCGGTCGCTGCCATCGGCCCGCTGGATGCGGTAGTCGACCGACCAGTTGGTCTTGTCCGCCAAAGCCGCATCAACGGCGGCATAGACGCTGTCGAGATCATCAGGATGGGTCATCGCGGCGTAAGACCGGGCCTCGGCCCCGGTGAAGGCGCCGGCATTGCACCCCGTCAGCAGCCGGACATCGCCCGCCATGAACATCATGGAATAGGCCTTGTCATTGCGGCACCGGTACAGAAGACCATCCATCCGGTTGATGATGCTTTGAATGATCGCCGCTTCACTGTTGGGTTCGTCCAGCATGGTCCGAGGCCTGCACCAATTCTTGATGCCTCAGGAGTAGCGCCAACTGGTTAACCAGCCTCTAACCGGCGGCAGAATTCAGCCGCGCAAACAGCCGCAGCGCGTGGGACGGGTCGGTGGCATGGTCGGGCAGGATCCGGTCGTAGCCAGCCCGGATCAGCCCGGCAATCTCCGGTCGAAGGATCACCATCTGATTCACCTTGGCAAGCGGGGATTGGCTCCGGAAAGCCTGATCGGACCAAAGGCAGATCATCTGCGCGGCTTGGGCCAGCGCCAGATCCTCGGCGGGCATGTCCGACAGCGCGCCGTCCATGCGCAGGAACACAAAGGCCGCGCGGATCGCACCCTGTGGGTCAAAGCGGAACAACCGGTATTGGTTGGCGCCTTGCCCCTGAAGGCGCGGGCAGAGGCGATCCAGTTCGGGGACGATGGCACCGAGGCCGGGCACTGCCAGCAGTTCGTCCCAATCGCGAAACAGGAAGACCATCAGATTGGCGCCCAGTTCCACATCGGTTTCGGCCATCTTGTGACCGGCCAGCGTGACAATCGCCTCGAAGGCGCCCTTGAAGATCGACAGGGTCTTATCATCGCCACCAAACACGACGGGAACGATGGGCCGCCCCCAGCGTGAGTAGAAATAGGACCCGTCGCTGCGGGTGAAGAGGGCGGCGATGGCTTCGGGGGTCATGGGACGGGCGTCAACTCGGCCAGAACCTCGGCGCTGTCGGCGATGCGGGCGAAAGAGGTCAGGTTGGCCAAGGACATGTCCAGCACGGTCTGCGGCGGCATCACGCGGCCGTCGCGCAGGGTGCGGGGGAAGGCCACAAGCGCATCGGCGACAACGGTGGCCTTGAAGCCAAGATTGCCCGCCATCCGCGTGGTGCTTTCAACGCACATGTTGGCCTCGCCGCCGACGATGACCAGCCGGGAAATCCCGGCCTGACGCAGCATCGCCTCAAGCCCGGTGCCGATGAAAGCGGAGGAGCCTGTCTTGACGAACACCCGCTCTTCTGCGGCAGGTGCCACTTCAGGCATCGCCACGACAAGCGGGCTGCCGGGATGAAAGCCATCGCCGGGATAGTCCGTGTTGTGGTGGACATGCACGACAGGCAGGCCAGAGGCGCGAAACGCCTCCAGCAATTTTCCCGCCACCTCGGGCGCCGCATCATTGGCCCACGGCCAGTCCACCGACCGTTCTGCCCGCATCGCTTCCTGCAGGTCGATCACGATCAGGGCTGTTGTCCGGTCCATGGGCTTCCCCTTGGTGTCAGCCGCCGAGGAAATCGGACTTGCCGATTTCGACGCCGTTCGAGCGCAGGATGTTATAGGCGGTGGTCATATGGAAGTAGAAATTCGGGATCGCGTAGCCAGCAAGGTACTGCGGTGCGGAGAAGGTCAGCTCGCGCGGACCGGCCTTGACCATGATGGTGCGGGCTTCGGCACCTTCGAAAGCTGCTTCCGGGATGGTGGCGAGGAAGGCGATGGTCTTGGCGACACGCTCTTTCAACTCGGCAACGGTGGTTTCGGTGTCGGCGAAGGACGGCACGTCAACCCCGGCCAGACGGGCGGGCGCGCCTTTGGCATGGTCGCAGGCGATGGTGATCTGACGCCACAGCGGCAGCATGTCGGCGATCAGCCGCAGTTGCGGCAGGACGTCGGGCTTCATCTTTTTGGCTTCGGCAAAAGCCTCGGCCTTGTCGAGGATGTTCGACAGCGCGGTCAGGGAATGGACAAACATCGGAATGGGGTTTTGCATGGCTCAGCCTATGTGCGGGGTTCCGGCAACACCAAGCCGCCAAACGGGGCGAAAAGCAAGAGGGTGAAGGGGGGCGGGCAGCACACGACTTTTTGTACCGCCCGTCATTCGAGTGTTGGGATCCTGTGTTTTCGCCTCAGACGCCAAGGCACCAGCGCAGGATCGCCTTTTGCGCGTGGAGCCTGTTTTCCGCCTCGTCGAAGATCACCGAATGCGGCCCGTCCATGACGGCGCTGGTCGCCTCGTCATTGCGGTGGGCGGGCAGGCAATGCATGAAAAGCGCGTCAGGCTTGGCATGTGCCATCAGCGCCTCGTTCACCTGATAGCCGCGCAGCTGGTTGTGGCGACGCTCCTTGGCCGATTCGGGGTCATGCATCGAGACCCAGGTGTCGGTCACCACCAGATCGGCACCGACCACCGCGCGGGTGGGGTCACGCTCGATCTTGATGTCGGACCCACGAGCGCGGGCAAAGTCGATGAACTTTTGCTCAGGGTCCAGCGTTTCCGGCCCGGTGAAGGTGAGGTCGAAGCCGAACTGGCCCGCCGCGTGGATGAAGCTGGCGCAGACGTTGTTGCCGTCACCGGCCCAGACCACCTTGCGCCCGGCGATGGAGCCGCGGTGTTCTTCATAGGTCATCACATCGGCCATGACTTGGCAGGGGTGGGTGCTGTTGGTCAGGCCGTTGATCACGGGGACGGTGGCGTGCTCGGCCATCTCCAGCAGCGTCGCCTCTTCGAACGTGCGGATCATGATGAGGTCGACATAGCGTGAGAGCACGCGGGCGGTGTCGGCGATTGTCTCACCATGGCCAAGCTGCATTTCCCTGCCGGACAGGACCATGGTCTGACCGCCCATCTGGCGTACGCCAACGTCAAAGGAGACTCGCGTACGGGTCGAGGGTTTCTCGAAGATCAGTGCAACCATGCGGCCCGCCAGCGGCTGGTCGTCATCGGTCGAGCCCTTGGGGCGGTCATGCCGCGCGGTCTTCATGGCGCGGGCCTTGTCGATCATGTGCCGCAGGTCGGCGGCATCGGTTTTGTGCAGGTCTAGGAAGTGTTTCATGGTCTTCTTTCTGGCGAACTGCCGGAGGGCGCGTCGCCCCGGGCCGCCAAGTCGATGTCTATAGGTAAAGAAGCAGGATCAAAGCGCATGACCAGTGTCATGTCGCCCTCTCCGTCGGGGCGCAGGCCCAGATCCCGAAAACCTGCTCGTCGGTAGGCGCGCACGGCGCGTTCGTTGGAGGGGTCCGGGTCGATCAGCACGGCAGGGGCACCGTTGGCCAGCAGCGACAGGGCATACAGCCTGACCATCGCCGAGCCATGACCTTGGCCGATGATCTGCGGCGCCACAAAGCAGTCGATGGCCATGGACCCCGGCGGCTGGTCCACCAGATTCGGCGCGCCTTCGGGCCAGGCATGGACGGGATAGGATTGCAGATAGCCGATCGGGTCTGCACCAAAATAGGCGATCCGCAGGTCCATCAGGGGCTCGTCTAAATCCTCGGTCTTCGAGGCAAGCCACTCTGCCGGATCGCTCCACCAGCGGATATGCTCCGGCCCCTGCAGCCACTCGGCCAGAAGGACCAGATCAGTTGCCGTCATGGGCCGGAGGCTGTAGCTGGGGTCAGGCATGGCTCTCCACGGCCTTGGCCGCCGTGTCCAGCCGATGCAGCGCTTCGGCGATGTCATCGTCGGGAATGTTCAGCGCGGGCAGCAGGCGGA
>CANGHD010000061.1 GCA_947453525.1 Paracoccaceae bacterium
ACCATCCATCCGGTTGATGATGCTTTGAATGATCGCCGCTTCACTGTTGGGTTCGTCCAGCATGGTCCGAGGCCTGCACCAATTCTTGATGGCTCAGGTTTAGCGGCAACTGGTTAACCAGCCTCTAACCGGCGGCAGAATTCAGCCGCGCAAACAGCCGCAGCGCGTGGGACGGGTCGGTGGCATGGTCGGGCAGGATCCGGTCGTTGCCAGCCCGGATCAGCCCGGCAATCTCGGGCCGCAGGATCACCATCTGACCCACCTTCGCAAGCGGGGATTGGCTCCAGAAAGCCTGATCGGACCAAATGCAGATCATCTGCGCGGCTTGGGCCAGCGCCAGATCCTCGGCGGGCATGTCCGACAGCGCGTCGTCCATTCGCAGGAACACAAAGGCCGCGCGGATCGCACCCTGTGGGTCAAAGCGGAACAACCGGTATTGGTTGGCGCCTTGCGCCTGAAGGCGCGGGCAAAGGCGATCCAGTTCGGGGACGATAGCACCGAGGCCGGGCACTGCCAGCAGTTCGTCCCAATCGCGAAACAGGAAGACCATCAGATTGGCGCCCAGTTCCACATCGATTTCGGCCATCTTGTGACCGGCCAGCGTGACAATCGCCTCAATGGCACCCTTGAAGACCGACAGGGTTTTGTCGTCGCCGCCAAACACCACGGGTACAATGGGGCGGCCCCAGCGCGAGAAGAAATAGGACCCGTCGCTGCGGGTGAAGAGGGCGGCAATGGCTTCGGGGGTCATTCGGATTGGGTCAACTCGGCCAGAACCTCGGCGCTGTCGGTGATGCGTGCGAAAGAGGTCAGGTTGGCCAAGGACATGTCCAGCACGGTCTGCGGCGGCATCACGCGGCCATCGCGCAGGGTGCGGGGGAAGGCCACCAGCGCATCGGCGACAACGGTGGCCTTGAAGCCAAGGTTGCCCGCCATGCGCGTGGTGCTTTCGACGCACATGTTGGCCTCGCCGCCGACGATGATCAGCCGGGAAATCCCGGCCTGACGCAGCATCGCCTCAAGCCCGGTGCCGATGAAACCGGAGGAGCCTGTCTTGATAAACACTGGCTCTGCCGGCGCTGGTGCCACTTCAGGCATCGCCACGACAAGCGGGCTGTCGGGATGAAAGCCATCGCCGGGATAGTCCGTGTTGTGGTGGACATGCACGACAGGCAGGCCAGAGGCGCGAAACGCCTCCAGCAATTTTCCTGCCACGTCGGGCGCCGCATCATTGGCCCACGGCCAGTCCACCGACCGTTCTGCCCGCATCGCTTCCTGCAGGTCGATCACGATCAGGGCTGTTGTTTTGTCCATGGGCCTCTCCTTTGGGGTCAGCCGCCGAGGAAATCGGTCTTGCCGATCTCGACGCCGTTGGATCGCAGGATGTTATAGGCAGTGGCCATGTGGAAATAGAAATTCGGGATGGCGTAGCCCGCAAGGTATTGCGGCGCGGCAAAGGTCAGTTCACGCGGACCGGCCTTGACGACGATGGTGCGGGCTTCCGCACCTTCGAATGCGTCCTCGGGAATGGTGGACAGGAAAGCGATGGTCTTTGCGACACGCTCTTTCAACTCGGCAACGGTGGTTTCGGTGTCAGCGAAAGACGGCACCTCAAGACCGGCCAGACGGGCAGGCGCACCTTTGGCATGGTCGCAGGCGATGGTCACCTGACGCCACAGCGGCAGCATGTCGGCGATCAGCCGCAGTTGCGGCAGGACGTCCGCTTTGATCTTCTTGGCTTCGGCGAAGGCCTCTGCCTTGTCGAGAATTTTCGACAAGGCGGTCAGGGAATGGACAAACATCGGGGTGGGGTTTTGCATGGCTTGGCCTATGTGCGGGGTTCTGGCGCCACCAAGCCGCCAAACCGGGCGAAAAGCAAGAGGGTGCAGAGCGGCGGGCAGCACACGTCTTTTTGTACTGCCCGTCACGCCAGTGTTGGAATCCTGTGTCGCCTCAAACGCCGAGGCACCAGCGCAGGATGGCCTTTTGCGCGTGAAGCCGGTTTTCCGCCTCGTCGAAGATCACCGAATGCGGGCCGTCCATCACGGCGCTGGTCGCCTCGTCATTGCGGTGGGCGGGCAGGCAATGCATGAAAAGGGCGTCGGGCTTGGCATGGGCCATCAGCGCTTCGTTCACCTGATAGCCGCGCAGCTGGTTGTGGCGACGCTCCTTGGCCGATTCGGGGTCGTGCATGGAAACCCAGGTGTCGGTGACCACCAGATCGGCGCCCACGACAGCGCGGGAGGGGTCGCGTTCGATCTTGATATCGGAACCCCGGGCGCGGGCGAAGTCGATGAACTTCTGCTCGGGGTCGAGGGTTTCGGGCCCGGTGAAGGTCAGATCAAAGCCGAACTGGCCCGCCGCATGGATGAAGCTGGCGCAGACGTTGTTGCCGTCACCGGCCCAGACGACCTTGCGCCCAGCGATGGAGCCGCGATGTTCTTCATAGGTCATCACATCGGCCATGATCTGGCAGGGATGCGTGCGGTTGGTCAGGCCGTTGATCACCGGGACGGTGGCGTGTTCAGCCATTTCCAGCAATGTCGCCTCTTCGAAGGTGCGGATCATGATGAGGTCGACATAGCGGCTGAGAACCCGGGCGGTGTCGGCGATGGTCTCGCCATGGCCCAGTTGCATTTCTTTGCCGGACAGGACCATGGTCTGGCCACCCATCTGGCGCACGCCCACGTCAAAGGACACTCGCGTCCGGGTCGAGGGCTTTTCGAAGATCAGCGCCACCATGCGGCCGGCCAAGGGCTGGTCGTCATCGGGTGAGCCTTTGGGGCGGTCATGGCGCGCGGTCTTCATGGCGCGGGCCTTGTCGATCATGTGCCTCAGGTCGGCGGCATCGGTTTTGTGCAGGTCGAGGAAGTGTTTCATGGTCTTCTTTCTGGCGGACCGCCGGAAGGCGCGTTGCCCCGGGCCGCCATGTCGATGTCTGTGGGTCGGGAAGCAGGATCAAAGCGCATGACCAGCGTCATGTCGCCCTCTCCGTCCGGGCGCAGGCCCAGATCACGAAAGCCCGCTCGTCGGTACGCGCGCACGGCGCGTTCGTTGGATGGGTCCGGGTCGATCAGCACGGCAGGGGCACCGTTGGCCAGCAGCGACAGGGCATACAGCCTGACCATCGCCGAGCCATGACCTTGGCCGATGATCTGCGGCGCCACAAAACAGTCGATGGCCATGGACCCCGGCGGCTGGTCCACCAGATTCGGCGCGCCTTCGGGCCAGGCATGGACGGGATAGGATTGCAGATAGCCGATCGGGTCTGCACCAAAATAGGCGATCCGCAGGTCCATCAGGGGCTCGTCCAAATCCTCGGTCTTCGAGGCAAGCCACTCTGCCGGATCGCCCCACCAGCGGATATGCTCCGGCCCCCGCAGCCACTCGGCCAGAAGGACCAGATCAGCTGCCGTCATGGGCCGGAGGCTGTAGCTGGGGTCAGGCATGGCTCTCCACGGCCTTGGCCGCCGTGTCCAGCCGATGCAGCGCTTCGGCGATGTCATCGTCGGGAATGTTCAGCGCGGGCAGCAGGCGGATGACATTGTCGGCGGCAGGAACCGTCAGCAGGCCCGCAGCATAGCCAGCCTTGACGATATCGGTGTTGGTGGCTTTGCATTTGAGGCCAAGGATCAGCCCCTCGCCGCGGACTGCCTCGAACATCGTGGGATGCGCGGCGACGAGACTTTCCAGACCTTGCCGGAACAACGCGGCCTTGCGGTTGACCTCACCGAGGAAAGCGTCATCCGAGATGATCTCCATCACCTTGGCGCCTACGGCACAGGCAAGGGGGTTGCCGCCGTAGGTGGAGCCATGGGTGCCCGCGACCATGCCCGAGGCGGCGTCTTCGGTGGCCAGAACCGCGCCCAAGGGGAAGCCGCCGCCGATGCCCTTGGCGACCATCATGATGTCAGGCGTGATGCCCGACCATTCATGGGCGAAAAGCTTGCCGGAGCGGCCCATGCCGCACTGGACCTCGTCGAAGATCAACAGGGTGCCGGTCGAGTCGCACAGATCGCGCAGGCCCTTGAGGCATTGGTCGGGGACGATGCGGATGCCGCCCTCGCCCTGCACCGGCTCGATCAAAACGGCGCAGGTCTGGTCGGTGATGGCAGCGCGCAACGCTTCATGGTCGGATGCGTTCTGGGGCCATTTCAACTGGCGGAAGCCGGGCATCAGGGGGCCGAAGCCCTTGACCATCTTCTCCGACGCCGCCGCCGCGATGGCGCCGGTCGAGCGCCCGTGGAAGGCGCCCTCGAAGGTCAGGATTTCGACGCGTTCGGGATGGCCTTTGTCGTAGTGGTACTTTCGGGCCATCTTGATCGCCAGTTCCGCCGCCTCGGTGCCGGAGTTGGTGAAAAAGACCGTGTCGGCGAAGGTCTTGGCAACCAGTGCCTCAGCCAGCTTTTCCTGTTCGGGGATGCGGTAGAGATTCGACACGTGCCAGAGTTTGCTTGCCTGTTCGGTCAGAGCTGCGACCAATGCCGGATTGGCGTGACCCAGGGCGTTCACCGCAATCCCGGCGCCAAGGTCAAGGTAGCGTTTGCCATCCTCGGCGGTCAGCCAAGAGCCTTCGCCCTTCACAAAAGCCATTGCGGCGCGGTTGTAGGTCGGCAGGACGGGGGTGATCATGGGTCAGGTCCTATGCGATAAGCCCAAGGGGTGCCAAAGACGGGCGACAAGGTCAACGAGGATCGGAGGATGCGGTCAGATGTCCAGACACCGTGACACGGCAGATCGGGCGCTTACGCTATCAGGCGTCGGCGTCGAGGCAACTGGAACGGGGTGCAGCGCGTGATCATGCGCGTTGGGATAGGCGAGGGGCGTAAATCTGTAAAGCAAAATCAGGATGACTGGCAAAATGGGGGCCAGCCCCTGTTGGCCGGCCCCCGGACCTTGGCAGATCGGCTCAGATCAGGGTCAACAGCGTGCCCGTGCTGGCATCCAACAGCTTCAGCGCGGTCAGATCGCCCGCATCCTGCAAGGTCCACAGCACCGGCCCGGAGGCGCCAAGGTGGATCACCACGTCGCGCATGGCCTCAACGCCCACGCCATGCACAGCGCGCAGTTCCACCTGAAAATTCGACCGCGTGACGGCTTCACCATCGTAGACCAGAAAATCACCCTGCACTGTCGAGAAATCGGCCACGACATCACCACCGCGATCTGCGCTGTGAAAAACAAACCCATCCGCGCCGGCATCGCCGAACAGCAGATCAACCGCGTCGCCGCCCGCAAGATAATCGTTGCCAGCGCCGCCGTGGATGACATCGACCGAGCCCTTGCCCTCCAGGCTGTCGCTCCCGGCCCCGCCATCGATCACATCCTTGCCGGCGTCGCCCCAGATGCGATCTTGTCCCTCGCCCCCCAGAACCGTGTCATTGCCGGTGCCGCCATAGAGCGTGTCGTTACCCGAAAGCCCCATGACGAGATCCGACGACGCCAAGGCATCGATCCGGTTGTCCGCAGCATCGCCGCTGATGGTATCGGCGCGCCCGCTGCCCTTCACGGTCACCGCCGAATCGAAGGTCAGTACCAGCGTTTCATGGGCCCCCAGCGTGGTCGAAATCAGGCCGTTGGCCAGATAGCTTGCGATGGTCTGCGGCGTCAGCTTGATGGGCGCGTCGGGTTCTTCCCACGGCGCCAGTCCGGTGAGGCTCTTGAAGGTCCCATCCGCCTTGGTCAAGTCGACCTGCATGAGTCGGGCCGAGGACAGGTTGTAACTGTCCAGATAGGCGCTGAGGTCCAGCTTCAGCGACTGGGCGCTGTCGGTCAGGGACGAGACAAAGACCTCCGCCTTGCCGTTTCCGGAAAAGGCGTGGACATCGTATTTGTCCGACAACATCGGCACATCGGTGACCTTCATGCCGATCAGGTCCTGGGTCATGATCTGGAAAAGGGTTCCGGCCGCCTGCAACTCGGCCCGGAAGTTGCCGAGGCTCGTGGCGTGGTACATCGTCGACCAGAAATCCATCTGGTCGACGCCGCCCGCCACCATAGCCGAGAACATCTCCAACAGGACCGGTACCTGTTGCAGCCCGTAACTGTCGGTGTCGTTGAGATTGACATTCCACTCCGAAAACATCGTGTCCAGAACGCGCCCGGTCGCGCCGTTCCATGCTGACATCAAGGACAGGCTGTAGCCGATCGTGGCGCTGATGTTGGAATAGACATGCGCGTTGATCTGTCCGGAGTTTGCGCCCTCGTTATAGTAGAAGTGGCTGTCCACCTGCGTGACGGCGGCCAGTTCCTGTGTGTTGAACTCGGCGATCACGGATTTGTTGCGGGCGGTCAGATCGGCCAAGGTCAGGCTGCCGCCGACGCTTTGGCCCCAGACCTGAACGGCAACATCGGGCCTGAAGGCCGCGTCAGAGGGATGCTGGGCGTAATATTTGTCAATCTCCTGCCGCGTGATCAAGGCAAGCGAACTGGCGACCCGGCCATATTCCCGGCTGGTCATGTAGGATTCGTATTCGTTGCCCAATTCAAACGTGGCGATGCCCTGCGGACCGGCCTTGTCCAACACATGGGCAATAAACGCGCGCACCCCGGCGGTTTTCGTGGTGTCGAAATCCCGCGTACCATAAGAGCCGTGTGTCAAAAGCTGTTCGACTGGCAGATCCAGCGTGGCTTTGCTTTGCGTGGCCTTGCAATAGTCCAGAAAGGCATCAGTGGTGATCAATTGCCGGATCGTGCCGTCATCTGTCACGGCCGAGGTTGCATTGGGATTTGCATAGTCAAACAGACGCTCCGTCTCGGCCCCACCCGGAAACCGCACGACTTTGGAGCCTACCGCCGCCTGAATCTCGTCAAACTTCTCCCAAGGCTGGCTGCCGAACCGTTCGAAACCCAGCACAAGATTGATGCCAAAATGCGCTGCCGAGATTACCTCGCCTTTTGTGGCGAGCGGCGCCAGCCTTACGGTTTGAGAGATGACCATGATTGCCCCACGCAATTCCATCATTACCAGAGGCAATGTCACGTGGGACCCGGCGCCTGCCATGTCGCAATTGTGGCGGCCCGCGGGCTTGTTGTTAGACTTCGTTGAAAATGAAACTCCGTTTAAAGCCGGTTTCAATCATCTGAGAAATCTGTAAAATTTGCTGATCTTTGCCAAAATCGACGACGGAATCTCCAACCTTGCGCTGGGGAAGGGGCCTGTTACTCTGCCGCCGACCGCCGGGGAGAGGTGACGTGGCAGCAATGGCTTCGATGGATGGGCAGACAGTTTTGATCGCCAGCTTTCGCAACGAGGCGCCCTTCGTGCTGGAATTCGTGGCGCACCACAAAGTGCTGGGGTTTGACCATATCGCCATCGCTTCGAACGACTGCACCGATGGCACGGCGGAAATTCTGGATGCCTTGGATGCCATGGGCATCATCAGCCATGTCCCCTGCAAACCGCCGCCGAACATCACGCCCTTGAACTTCGCTTGGGCCGAAATTCGGCGCACGCTGCCCATCGACAGCGCGGACTGGCTGATGATCATGGATGCGGATGAGCTTTTGAACATCCATGTCGGCAACGGGCGGATTTCCGACCTGATTGAGGTTCAGGAACCGGGCACGGATCTGGTTCTGGTCAACTGGGCCTGTTTCGGCACCTCTGGCCATGAACGCTGGGCCAATGAACCCTCTTCCTTGCGCTTCACGCACCGGATGCGTACCCTGAACGGGGCCGGTCTGGTGAAAAGCCTGATCCGGCGACCGGATCTGTGGAAGACCCTCAGCAGCCACCATCCTTTTGGCTTCAAAGGCCCCGGGCCGGTGCGGATCGGCTTTGCGGGCGGCGTCTGGGTGGAAGACGTGGCCTCCGAGGCCGTGGCCTTTGGCACTTATCGCAATGTGAAACCGCAGGTCGGCAGCTTCCGGATCGCCCAGATCAACCACTATGCCACCCGCACCGAGGATTCCTTTGATCTGCGCCGGGCCCGCGGGGCCGGGGCGCAACTGCCTGGCAAGGCCAATCAGCGCCACAATGCCGAATACTTCCAGCGGATGTCCGGCGGCACCTTTCTGGACGACAGCATCTTCCGCTATGCCGATGCCGTCGGGGCGCTGATGGGCCAGTATCGCAAGAACCCAAGGCTCGCGCAGGCTCTGGACGCCGGACTTCGCCATTATGAGGCCGAAATTGCGATGTACTGGCAGGATCGCGCGAAGCGCGACCTTGACGGCTGAACTGGCTTGCCGCTCACCGGCAAGAGATGTAAGGCACTCGAAAAAGGGGACGAACCGAATGGCACGCCAACAGCCGCGCATGGAAAGCCTGCTTTCCTGCAAGGCGCTTCCCATTCGCTATCTTGTCATCCCCAAGTGTGGCTGCACCTTCGTCAAGAACCTGATCTGGCAATTGGACCACGGGGAAAGCTACATCAACCCACCCCGCGTGCACGAGCGCACCCGCGATTTCGCCCGCGTCTCGCAGTTCAACCTGTCGGTCGATGAAGTGCGGGCGGAAGAGCATTGCTTCGTCGTTTTGCGCGATCCGATTGATCGTTTTCTCTCCCTCTATTTCGACAAGGTTGTGGGCGACGGTTACCGGAGATTCGTGCCCCTGCGCGCCATCCTCCGCGAAAACCACGCACTGGAGGTTGAACCCATCAGTGCTGCGGATCATACCAGCAATTGCCATATCCTGATCGACTGGATTGAAGCGAATTTGTCGAAAGGTAATGAAATCGGCCGCGATCCGCATTGGACGCCACAGCATTTCCGGATGGAGACCATTCGTGCCTTTGACATGAAGGTCTTGCCGATCGATGGGCTGGACGGGCATTTGACGATGCTGCTGACGGATGTTGTGCCCGATATAGCGCAATTACTACAGAAATTGGAACGGTATGCCAGCAATTCAAAGAAATTGAAGGATCAGGTGCTTGATGCCTCCCTGAAGGCCCGTATCCTTGCGGTTTACCAGCGCGATGCCGAGAATTATGAGAAACTGCTGCAGGTTTGGCGCGAAATTGTTCCGCAGACGGCGGTCGAGATTCCTCGGGCATCAAGGATCTTTGATTGAAATACACCGCCTTAGCCCTGCATCAATCCGCGCCTTGCGCCAGTGGAAATTAACCGGCTGTAAATACGCTGGCCCTACTCTTCTGTTGGGGAACTGGCGGGAGAATTGGCGTGTTGGGGCTGTTGATGATGGCAGGCTTGGGATTCGCCGCCACCGCAATTATTGATCATCTGGACAACCAGACGACGGATGAAGACCATCCTGCGGAGGAGGAGACGACCGCATCGCACGGCTCTTTGTTGGAAGACGGCGAAACACATGTGTCCTTGCCGGATGACCATGCCATGCATGGTGACCAGGAAATACACGGCGACAGCGCCGGCCATGGCGCCCCTGCGTTCCACACGCAAGCACACCACCCTGTCGAGACCTCCGGTCACGGCCACCATCCGTCGAGCCACCATCAGTCAGGTCATCATCGAACCGGTCACCAACCGGCCGCACATCACCAACTCGTCCAGCATCAGGCCACACATCACCAGACGGATCATCACCAGACCGGCCATCACCAGACGGGCCATCACCAGACGGGGCGTCAATCTTCCCCACGGCACCAGACGGAACATCATCCGCATCCCGACCCGTCCCAGGCCCACCCACAAAGCGGTTACAGTGGTGCCTCCGGCAAGGTCTTCGGCACCGACGCCAATGAGACGCTGCACGGCGGCCCAAAGAGCGACCTGATGGGGGGCAACGGCGGTGACGACATGCTCCTCGGCCATGGCGGCAACGACAATCTGGTGGGTTTCGACGCGGGCCACGACACGCTGATTGGTGGCGCCGGCAATGACAGCCTGCACGGCTTTCTGGTGCAGAAACAGCCCGGCGATCTGTCTTATGTGGTGGAGGATCATCAGGCTGATCACCTGCAGGGCGGCACGGGCAAGGATAGTCTGTTCCTTGGCAGTGATGACGTGGGCAGGGGCGGCCACGGTGCGGACAGTTTCCACGTCAGTTGGGATGTCGAGCACGGCCACCCGGCCCAGATCACTGACTATAATCCAAAGCAGGACAAGATTTATGTCGAGTTCACGTCGAACCACGCCGACGAAGGCATGACGCACATCAGGCCAGAAGAACAGACCATCACCACCGAGCAGATGGAACACGGCGCCGGAACCTCGATCCTGATCAACGGTCAGGCCATCGCCCATGTGCTGGGGGCCACGCATCTGAACGCCTCGGACATCGGTCTCATTCACGCATGAACCGGGGGACAGCCCCCGGTTCAGCCGGCGGGAACCTGAAGCTTACTGACCCAACACCTTGATCCGGCCTTCGACGGAAGGCTTCACCGATCCGGCCTTCTCGACGAAGTCCATCACGACATTCGCCACCAAGGCACCCGCCCCGGTGTCATTGATCAACTTGCCACCGCCAAGGGCGCCATAACCGTCGCCGCCGCCCAGCATGTAGTCATTGACCGCCACCTTGTAGAGCTTGTTGTTGTCCAAAGCGGCCCCGCCGATCATCACTTCGGACACGCGCTTTCCCGCCTCGGCCTTGGCGTCATAAACAAACGTCAGACCCGCAACCTGTGGGAAGCGGCCCGCGCCCTTTTCCACCTGGCTCACACCATTCTCCAAAGCCGCCAGCAGCTGGCTACCCGGAATCTCGGTCACGGCAATGGTATTGCCGAAGGGCAGTTCGGTCAGGATGTCTCGGCGGGTCAGGGTGGTGCCCGCGTCATAGGTCCGGTCGGCGCGAATACCGCCGCCGTTCATCAGCGCCACATCCGCCCCGGTTGTCACCTTCATCGCATCCGCGATCAGATCACCCATCGTCGATTCCTCGCCCCGCACCACGTTGCGGCGACTGTCGAGCGCGGTCTCGGTCTTGCCAATCGCCACGTTCAGCGTCGAATCGAGGCCCTTCTGGAACTCATCCACCTTGGCCTGCGTCTCGGGATCAGGCGTCACATTGGTGGTGTCGATGAAACGGAAGCTCGGGAACCATTTGACCGTGCGCTTGCCGTCCTTCTCAGTCACGTTCACTGTCAGATCCACCGGCGATAACTGCCGCGCATCGAGCGAGGTTTCGACGTAAGCCGTGATCCCGTCGTAATAGGTCGCGTAATTGTGGTCATCGCCCGACAGAACCACGTCGAAGGCCTTGGAATGGATCAGCTTCAGGTCGTTGTAGATGTCGGTCTGCACGACGCCTACCACAAGATCGGCGCCATCCGCCCGCGCCTGCTTGGCCGCAGCGATGCCGGTTTCGACAGAGGAGGTGAACACCAGATCGCCTGTATTGGCCACTTCCGGCGAAGTATCCTGCGCGACCGGGATCAGGGCAATCTTCAGCCCTGCCACTTCCTTAACCATGACGCCGCCCAATCCCTCCACCGGCGAGCCATCCTTGTTGGCGATGTTCACCGCAGCCCACGGGTATTTCGAGGCCTTCAGCTTTTCAGCAAAATTCGCGGGGCCGAAGTCAAATTCATGGTTGCCCGGCACCGCGAGATCAAACGGCACCAAATTGGTCAGATCGATCGTGTTCTGCCCCTTGTCGAAGCCCGACAGCAGCGAGGGCGACAGCATATCGCCGTCAAACAGGTACAACGTGTTCGGGTTGGCCGCGCGTTCCGCTCTGGCGACCGCGTTCAACCGGGCGAAACCGCCCTGCTTGCCGTCACCGGCGAAGTTATAGACATCGCCGACGCCCAGCAGCGTGATCTTGACCGGATCCGCCGCCGCAGGGGCAACGAGAAGGGCGCACAGCGCGCCATAGGCAACAAGTTTGGACACAGACATCAAATATCTCCCGTCAAGGTTGCACGTTATAATGCCTTGCCAGCCCTGAGTCTGTCAAAGCGCTTGGCTTGAAGGTGCCCGCCTCATGCAACAGTCCGATGACGTCCGGTTGACCAAAGCCCGGTCTTGCGGCATCAGAGGGTCCAGCAGCGACAGGAGAGCGCCATGATCGTCACCACCACCAATGATCTGCCCGGCCACCGCATCGTCAAGGTTCATGGAGTCGTGCGCGGCATCACTGTCCGCTCGCGCTCGGTCGTGGGCAATCTGGGCGGGGCGATCCAGTCGATCTTCGGCGGCAATCTTTCAGTTTACACCAATCTGGCCGAGACCGCGCGGAAAGAGGCCTATGATCTGATGGTCGCCCACGCCGGCGAGGTCGGCGCGAATGCCATTGTCGCCATGCGCTATGATGCGAATGAGATCATGGACGGCATCACCGAGGTTCTGGCTTACGGCACCGCCGTCACGGTCGAGGCCGCCTGAGATGCTGATCTACAAGGTCTTCCGTCGCCCCGAATGGACGTCCTTCCGCGACGCCGGGATAACCACCGGTGCGCCGGTTGACGTGACGGACGGTTATATCCACTTCTCCACCGCGGCGCAGGTTGCCGAAACCGTGGCAAAATACTTCGCGGGCGAAAGCGATCTTGTGCTTCTGGCGCTGGACTCCGACCGGCTCGGCCCCGCCCTGAAGTGGGAACCCTCGCGCGGTGGTGCCCTGTTCCCGCATTTGTACCGCGCGCTTGTGGCCGCTGACGTGCTGTGGGACAAAAGCCTGCCCCTCGGCGCCACGGGGCACATATTCCCCGAGGGTGTGTTTTGACGCCTGTCGAACGTCTCGGCCTTGCCCTTCTGCACAAGTTCGATCCCGAAACCGCCCATGGCCTGTCACTGACCGCCCTGCGGGCCGGCCTTGTAAACTTGCCTGGCCCGATCACCCGCCCGCGTCTGCAAACCACTCTGGCCGGGATGAAGCTGCTGAACCCGGTCGGCCTCGCCGCCGGCTATGACAAGAACGCGGTGGCGATAGACCCGTTGTCGCGCGCCGGTTTCGGCTTCATCGAGGTCGGTGCAGCCACCCCGCTGCCGCAACCCGGCAACCCCAAACCGCGCCTGTTTCGCCTGACCGAGGACCGCGCCGCGATCAATCGCTTCGGCTTCAACAACGAGGGCGCTGCGGCCATTGCCGCCCGCCTTGCCATCCGACAGCACAGCGACGTACCCGTCGGCCTGAACCTCGGCGCCAACAAGACCTCCGCCGACCGCGCCGCTGATTTTGCGCAGGTGCTGGCACTCTGCGGCCCTCATGTCGATTTCGCCACGGTCAATGTCTCATCCCCCAACACCGAGAGGCTGCGCGACCTGCAGGGCCCCGCTGCGCTGGCCGCCCTGCTGGACGGTGTGATGCAGGTTCGGGCCCAATTGCCGCGACCCATCCCGATATTCTTGAAGATCTCCCCCGATCTGAGCCCGGATGACCTCGCCGCCATATCCGAGGTTGCCTTGACCTCCGGCGTGTCAGGCATCATTGCCACCAACACAACCCTCAGCCGCGAGCGGCTGCGTTCAAACCACAAGGCCGAAACCGGCGGCCTGTCCGGAGCGCCGCTGTTTGAAAAATCCACGCGCGTTCTGGCGCAACTTTCCAGACTGACAGAAGGCCGACTTCCGCTGATCGGCGTCGGCGGCATCACCAGCGCCGAAGAAGCCTATGCCAAGATCCGCGCCGGGGCCTCGGCTGTGCAGATCTACACGGCAATGGTCTATGAGGGCCTGTCGCTGGCGGCCGATATCGCTTTGGGTCTCGACAGGCTTTTGGCCCGAGACGGCCACGGCTCGATCAGTGCCGCCACCGGTTCTGGGCGCGGGGAATGGCTTTGACGCGTGCAACGGGAACCGGATGGCCGGACGAGTGTTAGGACACTGAGAATTCAGAAGGAGCCAACCATGTACAAACACGCCCCACTTTGCATCCTTGCCCTGATCGCCAGCCAAGCTCTGGCGGAGACCACCGTGCCGGATTATTCGGACAACCGCTCAAGTGCCGCAGATGTGGTCCGCTCGCTGTACAACGCGATCAATCGCCACGAATATCTGCGCGGCTGGAGCTACTATCGCCCAGACTCAGCCCCGGAGTACCGCAGCTTTGCCGATGGCTATGGCGACACCGATCAGGTGGCACTTCGCGTCGGTACGGTCACGTCGGACGGCGCTGCCGGGTCAATCCACAGCCAAGTTCCCGTCGCGCTGCGCGCAACTTCGATGAACGGCACCGTGGCGGTCTACGAAGGCTGCTACTTCTTAACGCAAGTCCTGCCCGCCATCCAGGAAACCCCGCCCTTCCGCCCGATCATGATCGACGTGGGCCATTTGAAGAAAACCGCCAAGACCTTCGCCAAGGCGATGGGCACCTGCGACTGATCAGAACGCCTTGAAGGTCATCGTCGTCAGTGTCCGGACGATATCGGGAATGTCGAACAGCCGTTCCTGCAGGAAATGCCCCACATCGGCGTCATCCGGGATATAGACCTTGGCGATCAGATCATATTCGCCGCTGGTGGAATACAGCTCGCTGACCACCTCGCGGTCATAGATGGCGGTGGCCACGGCATAGGTCTTGCCGGGAGTGCAGCGGAACTGGACGAAGACGGCGGTCATGAGGATCTCCTGTGGGTCCAGACGGGCTGGCACCAGACTAGCTGACGCTCTCCTCCGGTTCCAGCCCTTCCAGTGCCAAGGGCACCGGTCGCACCACAAGGTCAGCCACGCCCAAAGGCGTCTTCGGCAAAGCCAGCCGGTTGCGCACCACCCAGTGCAGCCGCTTCTCGGCCCTTGTGATCGCCACATAGGCCAGTCGCTTCCACAAGGCGACCCCGGCCTCCATCCGCCCGGCCTGCGCTGCAGCCCAAAGGTCGGGTGCAAAGACCTGCACATCCTCCCACTGCGAGCCTTGCGCCTTGTGGATCGTCACCGCCGCGCCATGCAGGAACGCCGCCCCCATATTGGCGGCCGAGGGGATAAAGGGCTCCTCTTCATCCGGCTTCTCGATCTTGATGATGCAGGCCGCCGAGACCTGAGGGTCTTCCGCCCCCACCACATGCAGCCTGGCGAAACCGTCTTTCCTGCCCGGCCCCAGATAGATCACCTGCGCGCCCTTGATCAGGCCGCGCGCCTCCAGATCGATCCGTTTTTTCCGATGTTTGAGCGGCAGTTCGATGCCATCGCAAATCAACGGCTCTCCGGGCAGCAAGGCATCCTCCGGCGCGCCATAGGCCGCGCGGAACGCCTGGATCAGCTTGATCCGGGTCACATTGCGCCAGACCAGCACCGGAGACCGTGCCATAAGGTCGGAAGACACCCGCTCTGCCCACCGGATGCGGTCATCCTTGCGGGCGGCGCCCTGAACCATCTGTTCGAAATCCATGAAGGAAAGGCTGCTGTCTCCCAAGGCATGGGCCAAGTCGAGAATGGGAGAATCCTGCGTCTGCCGGTGAACCCGGCTCAGCATCATCTTCCGGCTGTCACCCAGTTTGTCGAACACCATTTCACCGGACGTCATGACAGGGGCCAACTGCGCCGGGTCGCCAAACAGCACAAGCGTCGGGAAAATCTCGCGCAGGTCGTCCAGTTGCCGCTGATCCAGCATCGAGCTTTCGTCGACGAAGCCCACATCCAGCGGGTCCTCCCGCCGCTTCCAGCCCTTGATGAAATCGCTACCGCGCAATCCCGCCGCAGCCAATGCGCCCGGGATAGACGGCACCTGCTGGTAGAACGCATGGGCCCGGTCCAGCGCCAGTTCCGTCAACCCCTCCACCGCAGGCCGAGGCGCCTGCCCGGCCAGCCACTCTGCAATCTTCTCGTACTGCGGGTCATAGAGCGGCGTATACAAGATCCGGTGGATCGTCGTCGCAGGCACGCCACGCAGGCGCAGGACCGAAGCCGCCTTGTTGGTCGGCGCCAGCACCGCCAAGGACCGCCGCTCTTTCCGCCGCCGACCTTCGTAGTCGCCCGAGATGATCTCGACCCCCGCCTCCTTCAATGCCCGGTACAAGCTGGCCAGCAGCATGGTCTTGCCTGACCCCGCCTTGCCCAACACCGCCAGAACCGTTCCCTTGCCCTCGGCCTGCGGTACGAGTCCACCGCTGCCAAGGTCAATGCCCATGGACAAAAGGTCGGCCGAGACACGATCATAAGCCTCGGCCTGATCGTCAGAGAAGGTCAGCGCGGGAACATTCGACATGTCCCAAGCTTAGGCCTTTCATGCAGTCTAGACCATAGCCCTAGTGTGTTGAGCCACTTCGGCGCGGCGGGACAACAACCGGCGCTTGTTCCAGTGCCGCAACTTCCTGTGCGGCGACTTGCCAGGCCTCATCAGCTTTCGCGGCAAGCGCAGGAAGGCCATTTGCTTCCGCAAAAGACTTCAGGTCCTCCAGCACATCGAAAATCCAGTCGTAGCCCATCAGCGCTCCGGGAAAGGCGGCATCCAAAACAAATGCCACCTAAATGATACCCTCGCACCAAGTTTGAAATAACCCACCCGGCTTGCAACACACTGTACGTCAATGGGAAACAGCTAGCGCTCTCGGCTGGCCTCCAGCGTGTCTTCAAATGTCCGCAACCCGGTGCGAGGGGCTTGCACCAGCACCGCCATGTTACCCGGTTTGTGGACATTCTTCAGCATCTTCATATGGGCGGCGGGGATTTCCGCCCAAGGAAAGACTTCCGACAGGCAGGGGTCCAGCCGCCGTTCGATCATCAGCTGGTTGGCAGCACTTGCTTGCTTGAGGTTGGCAAAGTGGCTGCCCTGAACCCGTTTCTGGTGCATCCAGAGATAGCGCGCATCCAGCGTCAGGTTATAGCCCGTGGTGCCCGCGCAGATCACCACCATGCCGCCGCGCTTGACCAGAAAGACGCTGACAGGGAAGGTCGACTCGCCGGGATGTTCAAAAACCAGATCGACATTGTTGCCTTTGCCGGTGATCTCCCAGATCGCCTTGCCGAACTTGCGGACCTCGTTGAACCATTCCTTGTAGGCGGGCGTATTGACCGTCGGCATCTGGCCCCAGCATCTGAAATCCTTGCGGTTTATGACGCCCTTCGCCCCCAACCCCATGACGAAATCGCGCTTGTCCTCGTCGCTGATCACGCCGATCGCATTGCCGCCCGCCGTGTTGATCAGCTGGATCGCGTAGGACCCGAGGCCCCCCGAGGCGCCCCAAACCAGCACATTCTGCCCCGGCCGCAGTTCATGCGGCTTGTGGCCGAAGAGCATGCGGTAGGCGGTGGCCAGCGTCAGGGTATAGCAGGCGGATTCCTCCCACGACTGATGCTGAGGCCGCCGCATCAACTGCTGCGCTTGCACCCGGGTGAACTGCGCGAAGGAGCCATCCGGCGTCTCGTACCCCCAGATCCGCTGCGACGGAGAGAACATCGGGTCGCCACCGTTGCATTCCTCATCGTCGCCGTCGTCCTGATTGCAGTGAATGACGACCTCATCCCCGACCTTCCAGCGTTTGACCTTGTCACCCACCTTCCAGACGATGCCCGAGGCATCCGACCCGGCGATATGAAACGGCGCACCGTGCCCGTCGAACGGAGAGATCGGCGTGCCCAGACAGGCCCAGACACCGTTGTAATTGATCCCTGCCGCCATCACCAGAACCAGCACTTCATGCGGGTCAATCGTCGGCGTCTCGACCACCTCGACCTGCATCGCGGTATCGGGTTCGCCATGCCGCTCGCGGCGGATCGCCCAAGCATACATCTGCGCGGGAACATGACCCAAGGGCGGCATCTCGCCCAGTTCATACAGGTCTTTCACCGGCGCGTCATAAGCCAGCTTTGTTGAATCCAGCGCCATACTGGGCCTCCGAGACACGCCGCACCGCAGAATCGCGGCGCGCTATGATCAGGAGATATAAAGTTGTGCGCAACTTTGCAATACTTACTTATGTATATTTTGTAATTTTATGTCTGCTGCAACGCAGCAATGGCAAGCTCATCTCTGGACAGGTGCAGCCGCTGCTGAACCGGGGCGGCGTAGAACTCCAGAAGTCTCTGCTGCGCGGCGACGAGCCTTCCGTCTTCTCCCAGAACGCCCCGGGCTTTCAGCAGGGCAAAGCCCTCCAGAACCGTTCCGGCAATGCCTTGCGGCGCAAGCTTCATGTCCGCCCCAAGGGCGACAAGCCGGTCGGCCATCGCCGAAACCCGCTCCACCACCCCATCCTGACCTTCCAGCAGCGCCGCCGCCGCCAGCGACACCGGCAGGACCGGCACCACGCGCGCAATCGCCGCCATCAGGGCCTCCCCCAGCGCCTCGGGGGCGGCGTTGGGGTGTTGCTGCAAGTGCGTGCGCAGCGAAATCGGCTGACCAAAGGCCGCCGCCGCCGTGCCGAAGCCCTGAAACCGCCGAAAGGCAAAGCGCAGCACCGCCACCGCGCCGAACCAGACCGCGCCGAACGGGTTGACGCCAAAGCGCCGCTCGCCGCTCGCCGCCGCTGCGGTCAGGATGCCGTCCTCCAGCACCCGGTCATAGTTCAACCCGACCGGCACGAAGACCACGTCGCGGCCCTCGGGATCGAACCCCGCCATCATGTAGGACAAAAGCCCCAGCCGCGCCGGACCCACGCGCCCATCAAGGCTAAGGCCACCCTCCGGGAAGATCGCTTGGGTGATGCCCTCGGCCGTCGTCATCTGCACATAGCGCGCCAGAACCCGGCGGTAGAGCGTGTTCTTCGATCCCCGCCGGATGAAATAGGCCCCCAAGGCCCGGATAAACCGCGAGAACGGCCAGACCCGCGCCCATTCGCCCACAGCATAGGAAATCGAGGCGCGGCCCGAAACCAGCCATGTCACCAGCACATAGTCCATGTTGCTGCGGTGGTTCATCACGAACACCACCGTCGCTTGCGGATCAATGCCGCGCAGCGCTTCGTCGATCTTGCCAAACCGCACCCGGTACAGCCGCCGCGTCAGCCATTTCGCCAGCCTAATTGCCACGCCGAAATACAGGGTCGTCGAAAACCCCGGCACGATCTCGCGCGCATAGTTCCGCGCCTCTTCAAACGCCACCGACGGCGGAATTCCCGACTCCGCCGCATGTTCGGTCACCGCTGCTAGGACCTGCGGATCATAGACCAGCCGCGCAATCCGGTCCTGCCGCTCTGCCAGCTTGAAGATGTCGATCTTGCGGTCCAGCCTTTCGTTCAACCGCGCCACCCAGCGCTCGATCCGCCGCCGAAAGAACCAACGTACCGAGGGAAACAGGAAATTCGACGC
>CANGHD010000062.1 GCA_947453525.1 Paracoccaceae bacterium
CCCCAGACATTGTCGACCCGCCCCACCGGAGGCCAATACTTGTCGACCCGGAACGCCCCCGGCGGAAAGCAGCCCTGCTCCCTTGGATACTTCCGCGTCCAGTCCGCCACGAGGTCCTCCACCGTATGCGGCGCATGGCGCAGGGGCGAATCCTCCGCCGAGATATCCCCCCGCTCCACATCGGCAATCTCGGCCCGGATCGCCAGCAAAGCATTGATAAACCGGTCAATTTCCGCCTTTGTCTCGCTCTCGGTCGGCTCCACCATCAGCGTGCCCGCCACCGGCCACGACATGGTCGGTGCATGGAATCCGTTGTCGATCAACCGCTTGGCGATGTCATCCACCGTTACCCCGGCCTCCGCAAAAGGCCGCGTATCCAGAATGCACTCATGCGCCACCCGCCCCTTGTTGCCCATGAACAGAACCGGATAGGCCCCCTTCAACCGCGCCGCGATGTAATTGGCGTTCAGGATCGCAACACGGGTCGCCTGCGTCAGTCCCTCACCCCCCATCAGAAGGCAATAAGCCCATGAAATCAGCAGGATAGAGGCTGACCCGTAAGGAGCCGCACTCACCGGCCCCTCGCTTCCGCCAGTATGAGAATGCCCCGGCAGATAGGGCGCCAGATGCGCCTTCACCCCAATCGGCCCCATCCCCGGCCCCCCGCCGCCATGCGGGATGGCAAAGGTCTTGTGCAGGTTCAAGTGACTGACATCGCTGCCAATTTCCCCCGGTTTCACCAATCCGACCAAGGCATTCATATTCGCCCCGTCCAGATAGACCTGCCCACCGAATTCATGGGTGATCTGGCATATCTCGCGGATCGTCTCTTCAAACACACCATGGGTAGAGGGATAGGTCACCATACAAGCCGCCAAACTCGCCCCGGCCTCCGCCGCCTTGGCCCGGAAATCCTCCAGATCGACATCGCCATTCGGTGCGGCCTTGACCACCACCACCCGCATCCCCGCCATCTGCGCGCTGGCCGGATTGGTGCCATGCGCCGAAACCGGGATCAGACAGACCTTGCGACGCAAATCCCCCCGCGCCCGATGATAGGCCAGAATGGTCATCAACCCCGCATATTCGCCCTGCGCGCCAGAGTTCGGCTGCATGGAAAACGCCTCGTAACCCGTTATTTCACATAGCTTTCCGATCAGATCGCAGATGGCCTCGCCATATCCCGCCGCCTGATCCAAGGGCACCATCGGATGGATATTGGCGAACTCCGGCCAGGTGATCGCGGCCATCTCCGCCGCCGCGTTCAGCTTCATGGTACACGACCCCAGGGGGATCATCGCCCGATCGAGCGCCAAATCGCGGTCCGACAACCGCCGCATATAGCGCATCATCTCGGATTCCGCCCGATTCATGTGGAAAATCGGGTGGTTAAGATAGGTGGTCTCCCGCAGCATCGCCTCCGGAAAGGACAGTTCGGCGCGGTGCGGCGGCACGCCGTCGATGCCAAAGGTGCGCAAGACCCGGATCAGGACGCGCTCATCGGTGGTCTCATCCAGACTGATCCCGACCCGATCCTGCCCGATCTTGCGGAAGTTCAGCCCCTCAGCCCGTGCCGCAGCCAAAATCCCGGCTTGGCCCACACCGACTTCGACGGTGATCGTGTCAAAGAACGCCTTCGGCTCCACCTTCGCCCCTGCAGCTTTCAGCGCCCGCGCCAAGCGGTTGGCCAGAAAATGCACCCGTTCACCAATGGCGCGCAGCCCCTTCGGCCCATGAAAAACCGCGTACATTGAGGCCATTACCGCCAAAAGCGCCTGCGCCGTGCAGACGTTCGAGGTGGCCTTCTCGCGCCTTATATGCTGCTCTCGCGTCTGCAGCGCCAGCCGGTAGGCCTTGTTGCCGCGCGCATCAATCGACACCCCGACGATCCGTCCCGGCATCTGCCGCTTCAGAGCATCCTTGCAGGCAAAGAACGCCGCATGTGGCCCGCCATAGCCCATCGGCACCCCGAAGCGCTGGCTTGACCCTACAGCGATATCCGCCCCCATGGCCCCGGGTTCCTTCAGCATCGTCAGCGCCAGAAGGTCGGTCGCCACGATAGAAATCGCCCCCGCCGCATGCAGCGCTGCCGTCTCGGCGGTAAAGTCACGGACATGGCCAAAGGTGCCGGGATATTGGAAAATTCCACCAAAGACCTTGGCAGGTTCCAGCGCCTCCGGCGGGCCCACCACAACCTCGATCTCCAAGGGCAAAGCGCGGGTGCGGATCACGCCGATGGTTTGCGGATGGCAGTTTTCATCGACAAAGAACGCCCGCGCCTTCGACTTGGCACAGCGTTCGGCCATGGTCATCGCCTCGGCCGCCGCAGTGGCCTCGTCCAGCAAGCTGGCATTGGCCACGTCCAGCCCCGTCAGATCGGCCACCATGGTCTGATAGTTCAGCAAAGCCTCCAGCCGGCCTTGGGCGATTTCAGGCTGGTAGGGGGTATAGGCCGTGTACCATGCTGGATTCTCAAGGATATTCCGCTGGATCGCGGGCGGCGTCACTGTGCCGTAATAGCCTTGGCCGATCAGACTGGTCATCACCTTGTTGCGCCCCGCCACCTCGCGCATCCGCGCCAGCAGGTCCTGTTCGGACAAGGGCGCCCAGCTGAGCGGCACGCCTTGCCGGATCGACTGCGGCACGGTTTCGTCGATCAGCGCGTCAAGCGAGGGCGCACCGACCGCCTCCAGCATCTGCGCCATCTCTTCCGGCGAGGGGCCGATGTGGCGGCGGTTGGCGAAGTCATAGGGGTTGTAAGTGGAGGGAGTGAAGGTCATGCCAGTCTCCATGCTGTACCGCAGCCTTGGGCCCGCGCGGGGGCGGGCCCAAGAATTTTCGCCGAAAACTCTTGGCGTGCGAAGGGCTTAACCAATCAGTTCGGCGTATTCGTCCTCGTCCATGAAATCGTCCAGCACGCTCATGTCATCCAGACGCAGCTTGAAGAACCAGGCTGCACCGGTCGGGTCTTCGTTGACCAGCGCGGGGTTGTCGACCAAAGCCTCGTTGACCGCGACGATCTCGCCATCGATGGGGGCGAGGATGTCAGAGGCGGCCTTCACGCTTTCGATCACGCAGACCTCGTCGCCTTCGGCCACCATGGTCTCGACTTCGGGCAGTTCGACGAAGACCACGTCGCCCAACTGGGTGGCTGCGTGTTCCGTGATGCCGACGACCACAAGATCGCCTTCAACGCGCAGCCATTCATGATCCTTGGTATATTTCATCGTCAGTCCTCAGCGTTTGTAAGTGGTAGGGTGAAAGGGCAGGGCGCAGACTGTGACCGGAAGACGCTTACCGCGCAATTCGGCCTCCAGCTTGGCGCCAATTTTCGCATGCGCGGCCGTGACATAGCCCATGGCGATGGGAGCGGCGACGGAAGGGCCGTAGCCGCCCGAGGTGATTGAGCCGACCAGATCGGAGCCCACATAAAGCTCGGTCCCCTCGCGCATCGGCGCACGGCCCTCAGGGCGCAGGCCGACCCGCAGGCGGTCGGTGCCGTGGGCCAGTTCGTGCAGGATTTTCGCCGCGCCAGGAAAGCCGCCCTCGCGTTCGCCCCCGGCCCGGCGGGCCTTGGAGATGGCCCAGGTCAGGTTGCCCATCACCGGCGTCGTGGTTTGGTCAAGATCATGGCCATAAAGACAAAGCCCGGCCTCCAGCCGCAGGCTGTCGCGCGCGCCAAGGCCCACGGGTTGAACCTCGGGTTCGTGCAGCAGCGCTTCGGCAAAGGCCTTGGCATGGGCGTTGGGCAGCGAGATTTCAAAGCCATCCTCGCCCGTATAGCCCGAGCGGGAGACCCACAGTTCGACACCGGACCATTCCAGAAACGCCATATCCATGAACCGCATGGCGGCAATGCCCGGCACAAGACGCGACAGGGCGGCTTCAGCCATGGGCCCCTGCAACGCCAGAAGGGCGCGATTGGTGATCGGGACCACTTCGGCCACCGCCGCGAGGTTGGCTTTCATATGGGCGATGTCGGCGGCTTTGCAGGCGGCGTTGACCACGACGAACAGATGATCGCCCCGGTTGGCGAACATCAGGTCGTCCAGAATACCGCCGTTGGCATCGGTGAACATGCCATAGCGCTGACGGCCGATGGGAAGGTCCAAAGCATCGACCGGCACCAGTTCCTCAAAGCCAAGGGCAAGATCGGCAAGGCTTTTCTTGGGTTTCAGGATCACTTGGCCCATGTGGCTGACATCGAACAATCCGGCTGCGATGCGGGTGTGCAGGTGTTCCTTCAAGACGCCGGCGGGATATTGCACGGGCATCTCGTAGCCCGCAAAGGGCACCATCCGCCCGCCAAGGGCCACATGCAGATCATGCAGTTCCAGCCGCAAAAGGTTTTCGGTTCCAATGGGATCGGACAAGCCGAACCTCCCCTCAATCTCGCCGGGTCACGCACCGACCGGCACCGAACGAGGCCGGCCAATCCCTGCCCCCCGATGCCCCCTCTGTCCTCGCCCCAATCGGGGCGCCTGAGATTGTTATCCCTTCGGCGGGCCATGCGGCCACTCTCCAGAGTTCCGTTGCCAGGACGGTCCTTGGGCCTGAGAGTTTACCGGGGCGGTTGCTCCTTCGGCACCAGCGCGGGACTGGATTCTCCCGACCTGACACGTACAGGCTACGCTCGGGCGGTTTGATTTGGCAAGGGGAAAGGCGGATGGAGAGGGTGAAACGCCTGCGCGCGCCCTTCGGTGGCCCGGCGATATTTGTGGCAATAGGAAAGGGTTGCGGCGCTTGACAGGTCAGGGGGCGGGTCGGTACCGCTTCTGCATGAGACAAGAGAGATCAGCCGTACTCGCCGGGCTGCAGGCGGCATTGCCCTTGGTGCTGGGATATTTTCCCATCGCCTTTTCCTTTGGCGTGTCCGCCACCCGCAACGGGTTGTCGGCGACCGAGGCCTTTGCCCTGTCGCTGATTGTCTTTGCCGGGGCGGCGCAATTTCTGGCGATTGCGATGATTGCCAGCGGCGCGCCGGTCATCGTGGCCGCCCTGACACTGGCCGCGATGAACCTGCGGCATGTGCTGTATGGGCCGACCTTGCTGCAAAAGGCCGGGGCGGTGGCCGGGCGCTGGTCATGGGTCTGGGCCTTTGCGCTGACCGATGAGGTGTTTGGCGCGGCGTTGGGTGCCCTGTCCAAAGGCCAGCGGTTTTCGGAAGGCTTTATGCTGATTCTGGGCTTTTGCGCCTATGGCTCGTGGCTGGCCGGCACCTTGGCGGGCGCTTGGGCCGGGGGCGGGGCGCTGGATGCCTTTCCCGCCGTCGGAGCGGGTCTGGATTTCATGTTGCCGGGCTTGTTTCTGGCACTGTTGCTGTCGATCCTCAGCGGTCGGCAGGTTCCGGTCATCGGGGTTGCCGGGCTGGCCACAGTGGTGGGCACGTGGTGGGGGTCGGGCACCTTGGGCCTGTTTTCCGGCATGATCGCCGGGGCGTTGGCGGGCGTGATCCTGCCACAGTGGAGGCGTGCCCATGCGGTTTGACGTGCTGGAACTGGCTTTGATCGCCGGTGGGCTGACCTACCTCTGGCGCTATCTTCCCCTGCGCGCCAACCTCAGCAGCATGGCTCCGGGCGGCGTTCTGGCGCGCGTTCTGGCCGCCACCGGACCGGCCGCCATCGCCACCCTGTTCGTGGCCGAGATCCTGCCCTTGGTCCACGCAAGCCCGACCCTGCAGCGGCGGGCCCTGCTTGGCGTGCTGGGCGTCCTGCTGGCCTATGCCTGGCGCAGGTCGGTGGTCTTTGCCACGCTGGCGGGGGCCGTGGTCTGCGGGGGGGCGGCGGCTTTGGGCATGGCATGAGGGGGCGGATGTGAGCCTGGCCGCGAAGCCGCGCAGCCGATGGGCCGAGATGTCATTGGCAGGTCAGTTCGCTTTGGCGGGTGGACTTGTCATGCTGCTGGCGACGATTGCAGTGGGGTTCTGGGTCGCACGCCGGATCGAGGATGCCGTCGTGCGCAACACCGCCAATGCCACGGCACTTTACATGGAAAGCTTCATTGCGCCGCTAATTCAGGATTTGGCCACCGCCCCACAGCTCAAACCTGAAAACGATGCCGCCCTGTCCCGCCTGCTGACCGACACGCCCTTGGGCAGCCGCGTGGTCAGCTTCAAGATCTGGGTCAAGGGCGCCAAGGTCGTGGCCTCTTCGGATGCCGATATCGTTGGCAAGACCTTCCCCGGCAGCGATGACATCAAGCAGGCCTGGACTGGGCAACTGGTCGCCTCGTTCGACAAGCTGGACGAGGATGAGAACCTTGATGAACAGGCCTTGGGCATCCCCCTCCTGCAAATTTACGCGCCGATCCGGGCGAAGGATTCCGGCAAGATCATCGCGATTGCCGAGTTTTACGAGGTGGCAACCCAGCTCAAGGCCGATCTGACCAAGGCCAAGCTGACCTCGTGGCTGGCGGTCCTTTTGGTCATGGCGGCGATTGGCGGCTGCCTTTTTGCCATCGTGTTGCGCGGCAGCCGGATCATCGACCGGCAGGTGGTGGACCTGACCGACATGGCGGCGCGCAACGTCAGCCTGCGGCTGAAAATGCAGGGCGCGGCCGCACGCTTCTCGCAATTGAACGATCAGGCGCTGCGCCGGATCGGGGCCGATCTGCACGACGGTCCGGCGCAACTGATGGGCTTTGCCGCGCTGCGTCTGGACGCCCTGCGCAAGGAGGCCTCGCCCAAGGCGCTGAAAGAGATCGACGGCATTGAAGCGGCCGTGCGCGAGGCCATTCAGGAAATCCGCAACATCTCACGCGGGGTGTCCTTGCCCGACATTGACCGCCGTGATCTGGCCGAGGTGATTCAGGGGCTGGTCGACGCCCATGCCGCCCGCACGCAAAGCGAGGTCAAACTGTCCTCGACCCTGCCGGCCGACCGCGATCTGCCGATTGCCGTCAAGATCTGCGTCGGCCGCGTGGTGCAAGAGGGCCTGACCAATGCCTGGCGTCATGCCGAAGGCAAGGGGCAGGAGGTCAGCGTGCAGGAGGAGGGCCACAGCCTGATCGTCTCTGTGCGCGACCGAGGGCCGGGCCTGCCCGAGCGCGTTGCGACATCGGCGGAAGGCAGCTACGGTCTGGGGCTGGCGGGTCTTGCGGGCCGGGTCGAAAGTCTTGGCGGATTGCTGACGCTGGGCAACCGGCTGGACGGCCGGCAGGGCAGCGAATTGCGGATGGTGCTGGATCTAGGGGGTGTCGAATGACTGATGCGGGAAAGACCGATCTGATCCGTTTGGTTCTGGCCGATGACCACCCGATCTACCGCGACGGTCTGGTGCGCAGCCTTGCGGATGCAGGCGACATCGAGATCGTCGGCGTCGCCAAGGATGGCGAGGACGCCGCCATCGTCGTCGCCCGGGAAAAGCCCGACGTGGTGCTCTTGGATGTCTCGATGCCCAAGGGCGGTGGTATCGGTGCCTTGGCGCGCATCATGCAGATGGAAAATCCGCCCCGGGTGGCCATGCTGACCGCCTCCGAGGCTGACGAAGATCTGATGCAGGCCATCAAGCTGGGGGCGCTGGGCTATATCCTGAAAGGTGTGGGAGCCGTGGAACTGGCCGATCTGGTGCGCGAACTGGCGGCGGGGCGGTCCTACGTCTCCCCCGGTCTGGCCGGACGGCTTCTGGTTGCCATGCGCCGCCCGCAAATCCCCGCCGCACCGCCCAACCCCCTCGCCGACCTGTCAAAGCGCGAGGAAGACATCCTGAAACTCGTGGCACAGGGCAAATCCAACCGCGAGGTGGGCGAGGCGCTGGACCTGCAGGAAAAGACGGTCAAGCACTACATGACCTCGATCCTGCAAAAGCTTCAGGTCAGGAACCGGGTCGAGGCGGCGATGCTGGCACGGCAATATCTGAAGAGCTGAACTGCCGGTCTCGGCGTGCTCGCTGCGGCCCGGCAGAGGTCCGATGACGTTCGGGGTCACAGCCAAAGCAAGGGCCCTCCAAGTTCGGCCTTTGAAAGGTGCCCAGATGGTCGCTGCGACAGCGCACAACGCCCAGGCTGCGCCGCAGTCTGAACACGTCCATCGGATGCTGAAAAAGGCAGGCCCCTCCCGCGCCCGCCGTTCTGCTGCTGGGTGCCGACCTTGACAATCGCCCGATTTTCCGCGAAAACGCCCGCGTGAATGGGGCAATAGCTCAGTTGGGAGAGCGTATCGTTCGCAATGATAAGGTCAGGGGTTCGATCCCCCTTTGCTCCACCAGTTTTCCACGCATAGATGAAAAGTTAATGAATTCAAGGAGGTAGGGGCTGATGCGCGGCGGCCTCTTGCCATATGCGGACCACCCATTCTGACCAGTTCTGCGGGGGCCTTCTCGGCCGTCAGCAAGTTAACATTCAAGGACTTGAAAGAGCGCGTGGGTGTCGTCTCGGGCGCAGCAGGTGAAGGGAGGCATCCGCGACACCGCTGGTGACGGCCTCGGCAGCCATCATCAAACAGACGCCACCGCAAGTCGCAAGGCCACAAGGGGTGCGATAGACGCCCCCCCCAAGGGAGGCGTCCGGTCCATCAGAACGATATGGCGTATTTGACACCGAGATTGACCTGAGCGGTATTGCCGTAGACAGGGGCCGCGACCTGCAGGCTTCCGCCCAGCGTGGAATGCGCAGAGAGGCTGTAGTTATACCCGGCAAAGACATAGGGGCGCAGCTTGTTGCGGCTCAGGCTGTCGGTGACAGTGAAGCTGGTCATCCCCGGCAGGTCGGAGGTGCCGCTCAGGCTGGTGTGGTCCGCGCTCAGATCGATATCCGCGCCCGCGCCGAGAGAGACGTTGGACCTTGCGTCCATCGGTCTTTGCGCGTTCATCCCGAGGGTGGCGTAAGAGGACCGCGTGGTCAGCTTGTCAAAACTGGCAGGAAACACGCCGGTGGTCTCGCTGTAAGCACCTCGGCTGGTTGCCATCCAGGTAAGCCCTGCCATCGGGGCAAGCTGCCAGCCGCCCTCGGCCTGAACGCCGTAGCTGAGGCTGGCCTGAACCGCGCTGGAGGTGAGATCAGCCTCGCCGGTCGCCACAACCACATTGTCGAACCCGACACCCCGGTTGATCGTCTGAGACCCCTGCGCGGTGCCGATCGCGGCATGTGCCATCAGGCCGGTGCTGAAGCTGCCGTTCTGGCTGTAGTTGGACCACAGGCTCACAGCGGTCTGGGTGCTGTCCCCCAAGGCGGACCCCGTCTGCTGCACGCGCCCAAGGGCTAGGCTGGCCCCTGCGGTAAGGTTGGCCGAGACCGCATGACCTGCCGTGATCTGGCTGAGCCCTGCGCCCTGCGAACCGATGCCGCCGCTGGCCCCGGTGTTGAGCAGGTTGCCACTGACCGCAAAGCAGGAGTTGGCACCTTCGGTGGCGATGCAGTCCGCCCCGAGCAGACCGCCAAGCGCCAGTTGCTGGCCCGCCACTGCCGCCGCCGTGTCATTTGCAAGACGGCCAAAAGACTCAACCAAGTTCTGTTTGTCCTGTATCGCAAACCCCGTCTTCACGATGAAAGCGTGAGAGTCACCAGAGGTCGTGCCCGCGTACCCGACGATGACGCCGCCATCGGCGCTTACGGCTTGGGCATCGCTGTAGTCGCCGCCGAGGGTGCCGAGGTCGGTGGGGCTCGTCGCGCCGTTCACCCAAAGCGCCGCGTGATTGGCCCCAGAGGTCGTCGCCGCAAATCCGACGATGACGCTGCCATCGGCGCTCACACCACGGGCAAAGCTGTAGTTGCCGCCGAGGGTGCCGAGGTCGGTGGCGGTGGTGGAGCCGTTCACCCACGACGCAGCGTGAGCGTCACCAGAGGTCAGATTCGCATTCCCGACGATGACGCTGCCATCGGCATTTACTGCATTGGCAGAACTGAAGCCGCCGCCAAGGGTGCCGAGGTCAGTGGCGGTGGTGGAGCCGTTCACCCACTAGGAAGCGTGAGAGTCACCGAAGGTCGGAAGTGCAGTCCCGATAATGACGCTGCCATCGGCGCTCACGGCTTTGGCAAAGCTGTGCGCGCCGCCGAGGGTGCCGAGGTCAGTGGCGGTGGTGGAGCCGTTCACCCACGACGCTGCGTGCGTGTCACCAGAGGTTGTCGCCGCAATCCCGACGATGACGTTGCCATCGGCGCTCACACCAAGGGCACCGCCGTTGGTGCCGCCGAGGGTGCCGAGGTCGGTGGCGGTGGTGGAGCCGTTCAGCCACGACGCCGCGTGATGGTCACCAGAGGTCGTCTTCGCATCGCCGACGATGACGCTGCCATCGGCGCTCACGGCATAGGCATCGCTCTGGTTGCCGCCGAGAGTGCCGAGATCGGTGGCGGTGGTGGAGCCGTTCAGCCACGACGCCGCGTGACCGTCACCAAGGGTCGTGTCCGCGTACCCGACGATGACGCCGCCATCGGCGCTTACGGCTTGGGCAGCGCTGTAGCCGCCGCCAAGGGTGCCGAGGTCGGTGGGGCTTGTCGCACCGTTCACCCATGACACAACGTGACCGCTGCGGCGACCATTGCCCGTCTTCGCCCAACCGACGATGACGCTGCCATCGGCGCTCACTGCGCTGGCTTCGCTGTTGTTGCCGTCCAGGCTGCCGAGGTCGGTCATGGGTCCGATTGTCGGGTCGGCCCGCGCCGTGCCAAGGGACATCAGGGTTATCAGCGTCGTCGTCGAGGCAAGCCGTGCGTAAATCATTCTTGGCATTGGGTTTTCCTGGTGTTTGTACGGTGCATACATCCCGGCGAATTCAACCCACCAAGCCTGCTACTCAAGCAGCCATGTTGTTTTGCGGAAGCTCATGTCAACCGACCATCCGCTTTACAAAGCTATCTGAAGTGCCCGTGAGCCCTCGATCACTCGTCGATGCCGCACGATGGATCGCGCATACCCGCAAGTGTCATTTGGCCGGGATTTCGCGATAGCCAAGGCGATTGCGGTGCGGGTTCTGCGAGCCCAAAGCCACACGCGCCTTGACCGCGGCGTCATTGTTCTTGCGGTCCGGCATGTCTGTTCTCCTCAGTCTTGGAGAGCCGCAGACTTCAGATCGTAGCTTCCGTCCCTGTCCGATTTCCGGGGGGTATGTATGTTTCGGGCCGGATCATGTTGATCTGTCTGGTTCATGCCCCGCAATATAGGCGCCACTCCTGCGCCATCCTGACCTGGATGGGCTATCCCCTCGCCGGCGTCGACACGATGAGGACCTCCTCTTCGGCAGGGGAAATGGTCCGACTGGTACCTGCCGGAGTAGGTCGGGTGCCAGAGTGGCGAGGGCGGTCGGGCGACGATGGCTGCATTCGACAAATCGGATTGTTGGGGCGGCATGCCCGTGAGCTGAGGTTGAAGCCGCTTTCCTCGGCCACTGGACCGCATGCCATCTGCCGTCTGCGCCCCGCAAACGGCGCTCGGACGCAAAGGCCAAGTTATTGGGAATGCTGGATCGGCGCGAGATCCTCCGTCCGATCCCTGCCTTGATCCAGGTTAGTGACGGCGCTTTCGGATCAGGTTTCATGCGAGAGAAATGGTCCGGCGCTTTGAACCTGCATGCGGCAAAGATGAGGCGATGATGGTCGCATGCAAGTGCTCCGTATCGCGGATTCAAAGCCGTTTTGGTTTCTCTGTGATCCTTGCTTCACCGCCCTATTTCGCTCGTTTCAAGCCGTTTGAGCAAATCGATATTTCATCAGCTGCTGATCTGCCCCCGCTCCGCATACTCCGGTTTGAAAGCGCTTTGAGGCGAGAATCGTTGACTTGCTAAAAAATCGTGCGATAACGCAACCGAAACGTTTCGGATAAGCTTGCAAAGATAGGCCGCTGCCCGCCGCGTTTTAAGGGAGCTCGCGCCGCAGGGCGCATATCAATCATTAGGGAGGAAGACCCATGTCCTTTGGATATCGGGCTGGCGCGACCGCCGTCGCGGCCATGCTGGCTGTTTTTGGCGCACCGGTCATGGCTGATGAAGTCACCGTCGTGTCGGGAGCCGTTGGCGCTGCCGTCGAGAATTTCACCGCCTACGTCAAGCCGTGGGAAGAAAAGACCGGCAACACCGTGAAGCTGGTGCCGATGCCGGCTTCGACCTCGGACCAGTTCGCCCAGTACCGTCTGTGGCTGGCCGCTGGCACCTCGGACATCGACCTCTACCAGACCGACGTGATCTGGGCCCCGCAGCTGGCCGACCATTTCGTCGACCTGACCGCTGCCGCCAAGGACCTGATCCCCACGGAATTCCCGTCGATCGTCCAGTCGCAGACTGTGAACGGCAAGCTGGTGGCCCTGCCGCTCTTCACCGACGCGCCGGCGCTGTATTTCCGCAAGGACCTTCTGGACAAATACGGCGTGGCCGTTCCCAAGACCTGGGATGAACTGACCGTCGCCGCCCAGAAGGTGCAGGACGGCGAACGCGCTGCCGGCAACAAGGATTTCTGGGGCTTCGTCTGGCAAGGCAACGCCTATGAAGGCCTGACCTGCGACGCGCTGGAATGGGTCAAATCCTTCGGTGGCGGCCAGATCGTCGAGCCAGATGGCTCGATCTCGATCAACAACCCCAAGGCGGCCAAGGCGATCGAAACCGCCAAGGGCTGGGTCGGCACGATCTCTCCGGCGGGCGTCCTGTCCTATCAGGAAGAAGAAGCCCGTGGCGTCTGGCAGGCCGGCAACGCGGCCTTCATGCGTAACTGGCCCTATGCCTACACGCTGGGCAACGGCGCTGACAGCAAGGTCAAGGGCCTGTTTGACGTGACGACCCTGCCGGTCGGCGCTGAGGGCGATACCTCGGCGGCGACGCTGGGCGGCTGGAACCTCGCCGTGTCGAAGTACTCCAAGCATCAGGACGCGGCGATCTCGCTGGCCCTGTGGCTGGCCGGTCCGGAAGTGCAGAAGATGCGCGCCCTGAACGAGTCGAACCTGCCGACGATCCAGGCGCTGTACGACGATGCCGATATCGCCGCCAAGCAACCGATCATCCCCCAGTGGAAGAACGTCTTCCTGAACGCCGTGCCGCGTCCGTCGGCGCCGACGCTGGGCAAGTACAACGAAGTGTCGTCCAAATTCTGGTCGGCCGTGCACGACACGCTGTCGGGCAATGGCTCGGCGGCGGACAACCTTGCCAAGCTGGAAGCTGACCTGACCGACCTGAAGGGCGACGCGTGGTAAGCTGTCCCGGCCGGGGGAAGACCTGAAAAGATGGGCGGCGGAACCCCGCCGCCCATTCTTGATTGAAGGGCCCCGGGAGAGGGCCGTTCCCTGCGGGGTTCATTTAGGGGGGAGACATGTCAACACCTGACACCTACCAAGGGCAGGCAAAGGGCCCGTCGTTGCAACAGCAACGCGCCCGTGCCGCCTTCTGGTTTCTGGCGCCGATGCTCTTCGCGCTGTTCTGCGTGGCCGCCTGGCCGCTTTTGCGGACGTTCTACTTCTCGATGACCGACACCACGCTGGACAGCCTCTATGGCGGCAAGTTCATCTGGTTCCGCAATTATTTCCGCACCGTCACAGCCGCGTCGGGCCTTGTGACCTATCGCGGCACACTGGTCGATCCGGCCTGGTGGAATGCCGTCGGCAACACCGTGAAATTCTCGCTCGTCTCGGTCCTGTTCGAAACCCTCCTCGGCCTTGCCGTGGCCCTGGTGCTGAATGCCGAGTTCAAGGGCCGTGGCTTCGTCCGCGCCGCCATCCTGATCCCTTGGGCGATCCCGACCATCGTTTCGGCCAAGATGTGGGCCTGGATGCTGAACGACCAGTACGGCATCATCAACGACATCATGATGCGCCTGCACCTGATCGACCACAAGATCGCCTGGACCTCGACCACCGACACCGCGATGATCGCCGTTCTGATGGTGGATATCTGGAAAACCACACCCTTCATGGCGCTTCTGTGCCTCGCCGGCCTCCAAATGGTGCCGCGCGACATCTACGAGGCCGCCCGAATTGACGGCGTCCATCCGGTCAAAGTGTTCTTCCGTATCACCCTGCCACTGATCCGTCCCGCGCTGATGGTGGCCGTGATCTTCCGGATGCTGGACGCCCTGCGCATCTTCGACCTTGTCTACGTGCTGACCCCGAATTCATCCGCCACCAAGACCATGTCGGTGATTTCCCGCGAAAACATGATCGACTTCAACAAGTTCGCCTATGGCTCGGCACAATCGACCCTGCTGTTCGGCATCCTCGCCATCTTCGTCGCCCTCTACATCTGGCTCGGCAAAGTCGATCTGACCGGGGAGGGTGGCCGATGAACACGACCCTCAGCCAGAAGTTCTGGAGCGTCGCCTTCTACGCCTTCGTGGTGGTGATCGTCGTCTACGCGATCTTTCCCTTCTACTACGCCATCGTGACCTCGTTCTCTTCGGGCACCGCGCTGTTCGAGATCCACTACTGGCCTACAGGCTTCGACTGGTCGAACTACAACGCGGTCCTGAACGGCCGCAATTTCCCGCGGTCGGTGCTGAACTCGGTCTTCATCGCCTCGACCACGGTGATCTTCGCTCTCTTCCTCGCCGTCACCGCCTCCTATGCGCTCAGCCGTGTCAGGTTCCGGGGCAGGGGGCTTTTGATGATGACCATCCTCGCCGTGTCGATGTTCCCGCAGATCGCCGTGTTGGCCGGCATGATCGAGATGATCAAGTTCCTCGGCCTCTTCAACACGCCCTGGGCGATGATCATCAGCTACACCGTCTTCACCCTGCCCTTCACCGTCTGGGTGTTGACCACCTTCATGCGCGACCTGCCGATCGAGATCGAAGAGGCCGCCATCGTCGACGGCGCCACCCCCTGGATCATCATCACCCAGGTCTTCCTGCCGCTCCTCTGGCCCGCTTTGGTGACGACCGGCCTTCTGGCCTTCATCGGCGCATGGAATGAATTCCTCTTCGCCCTGACCTTCACCCTGTCGGAGGATCAGCGCACCACGCCCGTCGCCATCGCAATGCTGTCGGGCGCTTCGGTGCAGGAAATTCCCTGGGGGCCGATCATGGCGGCCTCGGTGGTGGTGACCATTCCGCTGGTTGTTCTCGTTCTCATATTCCAACGCAAGATCGTCGCGGGTCTGACCGCGGGCGGCGTGAAGGGCTGACAAAATGGCAAAGATTGAACTTAAGAACGTCAAGAAGTCCTACGGCGCGGTGGATGTCATCAAGGGCATCGACCTTGCCATCGAAAAGGGCGAGTTCATGGTGTTTGTCGGCCCCTCGGGCTGCGGCAAATCCACGCTTCTGCGGCTGATTTCCGGGCTGGAAGAGATCACCTCAGGCGACATGATGTTTGATGGCGAAAGGGTGAACAACCTGATCCCCTCCAAACGCGGCATCGCCATGGTATTCCAAAGCTATGCGCTTTATCCGCATATGTCGGTCTATGACAACATGGCCTTCGGGATGAAGCTGGCCAAAGCCAGCCCGGAGGAGATGAAGAAGCGGGTGAATGACGCCGCCAAACTGCTGCAGATCGACCACCTTCTGGACCGTCTGCCGAAACAGCTGTCGGGCGGCCAGCGCCAGCGCGTCGCCATCGGCCGTGCCATCGTGCGCGACCCGCGCGTCTTCCTGTTCGATGAACCCTTGTCGAACCTCGATGCCGCCCTGCGCGTCCAAACCCGTCTGGAAATCGCCAAGCTGCACCACTCGATGTCGAACGTCACGATGATCTACGTGACTCACGATCAGGTCGAGGCGATGACTCTTGCAGACCGCATCGCCGTGCTGCGCGATGGTCTTCTTATGCAGGTCGGCACCCCGGCGGAACTGTACGAACACCCGAATTCGCTGTTCGTGGCAGGCTTCATCGGCAGCCCGAAGATGAACTTCCTGACCGGCAAATTTGCGTCGGACGAAGGTTGCACCACGCTTGGCATCCGCTCTGAACACATCGACCTCGTCGATCAGGGCGGCAAATGGCAGGGCAAGGTGATCCACACCGAAGACCTCGGCTCGGACAACTACCTGTTTGTCGAGGTGGGTTCTGATGAACCCCTGATCGTCCGGCAAGACGGCAAGCTGAAGGTCGCCCTCGGGGCCACGCTGCGCCTGTCACCCAAGCCGGGCATGCTGCACCGCTTCGACTCCAACGGCAAACCCATGCGCTAGGCGCCCAAGCGCAGACTGGCGGCGCCCGCCAAGGGCGCCGCCACCCGCCTCGGCCAGCCGAAAGGGCTTCCCATGACCCCCTACAGCCCCGATCCCGACTGGTGGAAATCCGCCACCGGCTACCAGATCTATCCCCGCTCTTTCGCCTGCTCGAACGGAGACGGCATCGGCGACATCCCCGGCATCATCGGCAAACTGGACTATCTGGCCGATCTGGGGATTGGCTTTATCTGGCTTTCCCCGGTTTTTTCCTCGCCACAAGCCGACAACGGCTATGACATTTCCGATTATCAGGACATAGCACCCGAATTCGGCACGCTCGCCGACATGGACCGCCTGATCCTTGAGGCGAAGGCGCGCGGCATCGGCATCGTGATGGATCTGGTGGTCAATCACTCCTCCGACGAACACCACTGGTTCCGTTCGGCCCTTCAGGGCCGCGAGGTACCCTACCGTGATTTCTACATCTGGCGCGACCCGGTGAACGGTGGTGCGCCCAACGACCAGCAAAGCTATTTCGGCGGCTCTGCCTGGGAATATGACCGCGCCTCGGGTCAGTTCTACCTTCACCTCTTCGACAAGAAGCAGCCTGACCTCAACTGGCAAAACCCGTCTTTGCGGCGGGCGATCTATCAGATGATGAACTGGTGGCTCGACCGTGGCATCGCGGGCTTCCGGATGGACGTGATCGACCTGATCGGCAAAGACCCTGACGCCCAGATCTTCGCCGACGCCCCCGACCTGCACCCCTTCCTCCGCGAAATGCACGAGGCCACCTTGAAAGGCCGCAACGTCGTGACGGTCGGCGAGGCATGGAGCGCCACTCCCGCAGGTGCCCTCCTCTACTCCGGCCGTGACGCGGGCGAGTTGTCCATGGTCTTCCAGTTCGAACACGTCAGCCAGCAATGGGACCCGGTGATCGGCAAATGGGCCCCAAAGCCCTTTGATCTGGTGGCCCTGAAGCGCGTCTTCAACCGCTGGCAAGCGGCCACTGCACAAGACGGCTGGAACTCTCTCTTCTGGGGCAACCATGACCTCCCCCGGGCGGTTTCCAAATACGGCGACGGCTCGGAAGACTCGGCGAAAATGCTGGCGATTGTCCTGCACCTGATGAAAGGCACGCCCTACATCTACCAAGGCGAAGAAATCGGCATGACCAACGCCGCCTTCTCCGCCATCACTCAATTCCGCGATGTCGAAACCGTGAACTTCTACGCCATCCGGACCGCCAAGGGCATGGACCCGCAGGCCTTCATCCAAGGCGCCAATGAAAACGGCCGTGACAACGCCCGCACGCCCATGCAATGGACCTCAGGCACGCAAGCAGGTTTCACCACCGGGACCCCTTGGATTGAGGTCAACCCCAATCACACCGCCATCAACGCCAAGGCCGCCCAATCCAAGCCAGACGGCGTTTTTGCCACCTACAAGTCCCTCGCCCACTTGCGCAAATCTCACCCGATCATCGTGGCGGGAACCTACACGCCGCTTCTGGAATACCACCCGAAGGTCGTGGCATATTTGCGTAAGCACCAAGGCCAGTGCCTTGCCGTCATCGCCAATTTCACCGGGGACCCTGTCACCTTCGACCCCAATCTCACCCTGCAAGGCGATAGCCTGATCGCCACCCACACGGCCCGCACGGCGCTGAACGGCCCCCTCACGCTGGCCCCCCACGAAGCCTTCGCCATCCTTGGCTAGGCCCTATAGAAAGAGGAAATCATGTCCATCCGCATCACCGTCTGGGGCGAAAACGTCCATGAACAGAAGAACAAGGTCGTCGCCGAAGTCTACCCCAAGACAATGCACGGCACCATTGCAGCGGCCCTGAACACCGACCCGGCCTTCAAGGCCACGACCGCAACCCTGCAAGAGCCGGAGCACGGGCTCACGGTCGAGAAAATCGCAGAAACCGACGTGCTGATCTGGTGGGGCCACGCCGCCCACGGTCAGGTGGATGACAAGATCGTCGAACGTGTCACAGACGCCGTCTGGGGCGGCATGGGGATCATCTTCCTGCACTCCGCCCATTTCGCCAAGCCGTTCAAGCGCCTGATGGGCGCGCCCTGCAACCTGACCTGGCGCGAAGCCGGCGAACGCGAGCGCCTTTGGGTCACCTCGCGCCAGCATCCCATCGCCCAAGGCCTGCCGGACCATTTCGAACTGGAAACCGAGGAAATGTATGGCGAGCCCTTCGGCGTGCCGGAACCCCTTGAAACCGTGTTCATCTCTTGGTTCCAAGGCGGCGAAGTCTTCCGCTCCGGCCTGACCTACCGTCGCGGTGCGGGTAATATCTTCTACTTCCGCCCCGGCCATGAAACCTACCCGACTTATCACGATGCCAACGTGCAAAAGGTCATCTCCAACGCGGTCAAATGGGCCCATAACCCAATGCCGCGCATCGCCAACCCCAATGCCGCACCCAACACCTCGATTGATATCGCTTTGGAGCCGTTGGTCGAACGCGGCCCCCGCCTGCACCACGCCGGCGAAGAGGGTTTCCGGTAATGAAGAAGCCCGTCCGCATCCTGATCCTCGGCACCGGCGGCATGGCCAACAACCATGCCGAAAACTTCGCCAAGATCGACGGCGTCACTTTGGTCGCTGGCATTGACACGCGCCCTGACCAGCTCAAAGAGTTCAACGCCAAGCACAACATCCCGCATGGCTTCGCCTCGATCGGTGAGGCGCTGGCCTGGGGAGACTTCGACGCCGTCACCAACGTGACCCCTGACGCCGCCCACTATGCCACCACCATGCCGGTCTTGGCGGCAGGCAAGCATATCCTCTGCGAAAAGCCCCTCGCCACTTCCGAAGCGCAAGCGGACGAGATGGCGGCGGCAGCGCAAAAAGCTGGCGTCGTCAACATGGTCAACCTCAGCTACCGCAACGGCGCTGCCCTTCAGCAGGCCGC
>CANGHD010000063.1 GCA_947453525.1 Paracoccaceae bacterium
GGCATCGCCAACCTTGCCATGATGACCGGGAATATCGGTCGTCCGGGCGTGGGCGTGAACCCGCTGCGCGGGCAGAACAACGTGCAAGGCTCCTGCGACATGGGCTCTTTCCCGCACGAACTGCCGGGCTATCGCCATGTGAAGGGCGAAGCGGTGCGCGACATTTTCGAGAAGATCTGGGGCGTCAAGATCGACGACGAACCGGGCCTGCGCATCCCCAACATGCTGGACGCGGCGGTGGAGGGCACCTTCAAGGGCCTGTACTGCCAAGGCGAGGATATCCTGCAATCCGACCCCGACACCAAGCACGTGGCGGCAGGTCTGGCTGCGATGGAGTGCGTCATCGTCCACGACCTCTTCCTGAACGAGACGGCGAACTACGCCCATGTCTTCCTGCCCGGCTCCACCTTCCTGGAAAAAGACGGCACCTTCACCAATGCCGAGCGTCGCATCAACCGCGTCCGCAAGGTCATGTCCCCGCGTCAGGGTTACGCGGATTGGGAAGTGACGATGATGTTCGCCAATGCGATGGGGGCAGGCTGGACCTATACGCATCCATCTCAGATCATGGACGAAATCGCGCTGACGACCCCCTCTTTTGCGGGTGTGTCCTATGAAAAGCTGGAAACCCTTGGCTCGGTCCAATGGCCGTGCAACGAGAAGGCACCGGAAGGCACACCGTTGATGCACGTCGACGGCTTCGTGCGCGGCAAGGGCAAGTTCATCAACACCGATTATATCGCAACTGATGAGCGCACCGGCCCGCGCTTCCCGCTCTTGCTGACCACCGGGCGTATCCTGTCGCAATACAACGTCGGTGCACAGACGCGGCGGACGGCGAATGTGGTTTGGCATGCAGAGGATGTGCTGGAAATTCACCCTTCTGACGCGGAAGTCCGCGGTATCAAGGAGGGCGATTGGGTCAAGCTGGCCTCGCGGTCAGGTGAGACCACGCTGCACGCCCAGATCACCGACCGCGTGCTGCCGGGTGTGGTCTATACGACCTTCCACCACCCCGACACGCAGGCCAATGTCATCACCACCGATTATTCCGACTGGGCGACCAACTGCCCGGAATACAAGGTGACGGCGGTGCAGGTTGGATCGTCGAATGGCCCGACCGAGTGGCAGCAGGACTACAGCGCCCAAGCGACCCTGTCGCGCCGCATCCTGCCGGCGGCTGAATGATGCAGACCCACCGCCCCCTGCCGCGTTTGGCCTTCGGGTCTGGCGCCCTGGCGGTGGAGGGCAGCCGCATGCTGCCTGAAGAGGTGGCGGTTGCGTTGTCCTTCAACGGCTCAACCCAAGCCGTGATGATGGCGACCCCGGCCGACCTTGAGGATTTCGCCTATGGTTTCGCCCTGACCGAAGGTCTGGCGCGGCCCGAGGAGATTGGCTCGGTGGAGGTGGTCGAGACCCAGAAGGGCATCGACGTGCAGATATGGGTCACGGCGCAGGCCGAGGCGCGTCTTGCCAAGCGACGCCGTACCATGGCAGGCCCGGTTGGCTGTGGCCTGTGCGGGATCGACTCGCTGGAAGAGGCGGTTCGTGCGTTACCGCCAGTCGCGTCGGGGTTCAGCATCACGCCGGCTCAGGTCAGGGCTGCGACAGCGGCCTTGCCGGCCGCACAACCCTTGCACGATGCCACCCGCGCCGTTCATGCGGCGGGCTTCTGGAACGGCGCCCTTCTCGCCACACGAGAGGACGTCGGGCGCCACAACGCGCTCGACAAGCTTGCGGGCCATCTGGTGCGCACCAAGCTTGGTGAGGGGGCCATTGTGCTGACCTCTCGGGTGTCGATCGACCTGGTGCAGAAGGTGGCTGCTCTTGGCGTTCCGGTCCTGATCGCCGTATCCGCCCCGACCGCCCATGCCGTCGCCATGGCCGAGGCGGCGGGAATCACCCTGATAGCTTTTGCCCGACCGGATCGTTTCGAAGTCTTCACCCATGAAAGCCGCCTGACCGGTGGCCCCGCCTCAGGAGAACAACATGTCGCATGACGCCCACAGCAAGCTCATCTACATGGCCAACCAGATCGCCAAGTTCATGGAATCCAAATCCCACGATGAAGGCTTGGCGGGGCTTTCCGGCCATATCAATGACTTCTGGGAACCCCGGATGCGCAAACATCTGTTCGAGGTGCTGGATGCGGGTGGGCAAGGCCTGCGGCCACTGGTTCTGGAAGCGGCGGACAAGATCCGCAGGCCGATTGCCGCCTGAGATCTGAAACGCTCCATCTTGCTGCCCCAATCCAGGCATAAGCGGCCTGAAGGGTAAACAGGCAAAGCAGGTGGAAGCGCATGGCCGACCATACCGAATCCGAAGGCCTGTTGCGCCCGGCGCGAGATGTCCTTCGGCAGTTCTGGGCCGTCGGGTTGGTCGTCATCCTGTCTTGCCTCTCCGCCATGGCCGTCTTGCACAGCCGTGGTCCATCCTACGAGGCGCAGGCCGTTGTGCGTGTCCGGGTTGGGGCCGACATGTTTGGCCTGATTGAGGCCCGTCTGATGGCGCGCGATGCGTTGATTGCCACGGCAGGTCGGCATGGCCTGTCCGGTGACACCGCCGCCGCCACTCTGCGCGAGGCCGTGGGGCTGCACGCCTTGAACGCGATGGCCGGCACCACACTAGGTCTTGCGCCCGATGTCGCCGGCGTCGTGATCTCGGTGCGGATGCCGGGCGCCGATCTTGCGGCGCAGGTTGCCAATGATCTGGCCTTGCAAGTGCTGGATCTGGGGCAAAGCGGACAACTGGATGCCAACCATGACCTGCTGTCGTTCTATGGAAACGAAGAGCAGCGTCTCTGGCAGGAAATAGCCGCTCTGAAGGCAGAAATGTCGGGGGTGCGCAGCCGCACGGAGCGGGATTCGTCGGCGACGGATCGGCCGTTGCTTCTGTTGCAGGATCAATATGATGTCGTCCGCCATCATTTGGCCGAGGAAGAGGTGGCGACCCGCTTTGCCGCCCGTCAGCGGTCTGCCGACTTCGCGCTGCTGCAGCGTGCCGGCGCGGGGCTACCTCTCCGGTCTGGCAACCTTTGGATGCTGGGAGCGGTGGCCGGGGCGGTGCTTCTGGCGCTGGCTGCGGCTTTTGTGGTGGAGAGGAGGCCTTGGGCTTCGGCAAGGCCGGCGATTCGGGTAACACGACGGTATCCTCTGCCGGATGACCCCCACCGCCCGTTCTTCGGCTTGCCTCGCCTCATGGTGCTGAGTGCCATGCTGCTTGTAGCCCTGCTGTTGCTCTCGGTCGTGTTGCGCTAAGCTGTCTCTGCCAGAATGCTGATCAGGTACTGGCCGTAATCATTCTTGCGGAAGATCGCGGCACGTTCGGCGAGCGCATCGCGGTCGATCCATCCGGAACGGAAGGCGATTTCATCCGGGCAGCCGACTTGGAGGCCTTGCCGTGCCTGCAGCGTGCGCACGAAGTTGCCCGCATCCAGCAGGCTGCCATGAGTGCCAGTGTCCAGCCACGCAAAACCCCGGCCCATCGTCTGCACCGTCAGCGAACCGTCTTTCAGGTAGGTGTCGAGCAGATCAACGATTTCCAACTCGCCGCGCGGCGAGGGCCTGATCGCCTTGGCGCGTTCAGGGGCGGACCCATCCAGAAAATACAACCCGGTGACGGCGAAATTTGACGGAGGCACCTTGGGCTTTTCGATGATTTCCTGCACGGTGCCTGCCGCGTCGAACCTGACCACGCCATAGCGTTCAGGGTCGGCCACGCGATAGCCGAAGACCGTGCCACCTGTGACCTGCGCCACTGCGGCCGCCAAAATCTCGGGCAGGCCGTGACCGAAAAAGATATTGTCGCCCAGCACCATCGCCGAGGGCGCTCCGGCCAGAAAATCCTCGGCCAGCAGGTAGGCCTGTGCCAGACCGTCGGGCGAGGGCTGTATGATATAGGTCAGTTTCAGTCCCCATTGGCTGCCGTCACCCAGCAGGCGGATAAAGGCGGGTTGATCCTCGGGGGTCGAGATCAGAGCAATTTCGCGGATGCCGGCCAGCATCAGGACGCTCAGCGGGTAATACACCATCGGCTTGTCGTAGATCGGCAGAAGCTGCTTTGATACGCCCATCGTGATCGGCCACAGCCGGGTCCCAGAGCCTCCGGCCAGAATGATGCCTTTGCGGTCCAGAATGGGGCCAGTCATGTATTCAGCTCCTTGATGATGTGGTCGAGACCCGCGCGCCAGTCCGGGCGGACAATTCCGAACGCCAACTGTATTGCCCCGCAATCCAGCCGGGAATTCAGTGGACGGACCGCAGGCGTCGGGTAGGCTGATGTCGGAATGTCGTGGATCTGACATGGCAGACCCGCCCGGGCCATGATGGCCCGCGCAAACTCGGCCCAGGACGTGTCCGGGGCCCCGGAAAAGTGGTGCGTACCGCCTTTCGCTCCGTTCGCCATCGAATGCGCCGCCTTCAACAGCGCATCCGCAATATCCGCAGCAGGCGTCGGCCCGCCGACCTGATCGGCCACGACGCTCAGGCTGTCACGGTCCTTGCCCAGCCTCAGCATGGTCTTCACGAAGTTCGCACCATGGGCCGAGACAACCCACGAGGTCCGCAGGATCAGGTGATTGCCGCCCGCAGCCTGTATGCCAACCTCGCCAGCCAGTTTGGAACGGCCATAAGCGTTCAGCGGAGCGGTCGGGCGGTCCAAGGCAAAAGCCGATTCACCCGCGCCATCAAAGACATAGTCGGTAGAGATATGCAGAAACGGGACCCCAAGTGCTGCACAGGCCCGCGCCATCGCGGCCGGGGCATCGCCGTTGATGATGGTGGCTGCAGCCTCTTCCGTCTCGGCCTGGTCCACAGCCGTCCATGCGGCCGCGTTGATCACGGCGTCGCAATCGTGAATGGCTGCCGCACAGGCGGCTGGATCGGACAGATCGGCCTCGCCCCGGCTGAGGAACCGCGCGGTCACGCCATCCGGCAGGCGCCGCGCCAGTTCATGGGCGACCTGACCGGTCTGACCGAAGACCAAGAGCCTCATGCCCTCACCCCAAGCCTTTGCCCCAGACCCTGCCGGGCCAGTAAAGGCTGCCACCATGCCTCGTTGTCCAGAACCCAAGCGACTGTCTTGCGCAACCCCTCCTCCAGCGTCAGCGAGGGCCGCCAGCCCAGTTCGTCGCGGATGCGCGACGGGTCGATGGCGTAGCGGGCGTCGTGGCCGGGGCGGTCGGTGACAAAGGTGATCAGGCGGGCATGGGGGGCGCCCGCCGGTTGCATCTCGTCCATCAGGGCGCAGATTGCGTTCACGAGGTCAATGTTGCGCGCCTCGTTCTCGCCGCCGATGTTGTAGCTGCGGCCGACCTTGCCTTGCGAGACCACTGTCAGCAGGGCGTCGGCGTGGTCTTCGACATAAAGCCAGTCGCGGACGTTCTCGCCCGCGCCATAAACCGGGATGGGACGCCCATGCAGGGCATTCAGGATCACGACCGGGATCAGCTTTTCCGGAAAATGGTAGGGCCCGTAGTTGTTCGAGCAGTTGGTCAGCAGAACCGGCAGGCCATAGGTCTCTCCCCAGGCCCGGACCAGATGGTCGCTGGCGGCCTTGCTGGCCGAATAGGGGCTGCGCGGATCGTAGGGCGTATCCTCGGTGAACTTGCCCGTAGCCCCCAACGATCCAAAGACCTCGTCTGTCGAGATGTGATGGAAGCGGAAGCCTTCCGGTTTGCCCTGGCGGGTCCAGTAGGTCCGCGCTGTCTCCAGCAGTTGGAAGGTGCCCGTGATGTTGGTCTCGATAAAATCGCCCGGCCCGTCGATCGAGCGGTCGACATGGCTTTCAGCGGCCAGATGCATGACCGCCTCGGGTTCATGCTTGGCGAAGACCCGGTCCAGAGCCGCACGGTCGCGGATGTCGGCCTGCTCGAAGCAGTAGAGCGGTGAATGCGCAACCGAGGCGATGTTTTCCAGATTGGCGGCGTACGTCAGGGCGTCGAGGTTGATCACTTGATGCCCCTTGGCCACCGCCTGCCGCACGACCGCAGAGCCTATGAAGCCCGCACCGCCGGTTACAAGAAGCTTCATTTCGGACTCCATGCGAAAGGGCTTTCCCACCCGGACAGGAAGGGTGCTGCCTGATCCTTTGCCGAAAGAACCGGGTCGAGGATGCCCCAAGCGATCCCGATGGAGGGATCATTCCAGCGGATGCCGCCGTCGCAGTCGGGCGCGTAGACATCGGAGCATTTGTACTGCACCTCGGTATCGGGCAGGCGGGTGACAAAGCCGTGCAGGAAGCCCTTGGGCACCAGAAGCTGGCGGGCATTCTCGGGCGTCAGATCAACGCCCGTCCATTTGCCGTAGGTGGGTGAGCCGCGCCGCACGTCCACCGCCACATCGAAGACCGCACCGCGCGTGCAGCGCACCAGCTTGTCCTGAGCATGCGGCGGATGCTGAAAGTGAAGGCCCCGCAGGGTGCCGACGGCAGCGGACATGGAATGATTGTCTTGCACCCAATCCATGGTCAGGCCCGCTTCGACGAAGCGCTTGGCGTTGAAGGTTTCACTGAACCAGCCGCGCGCATCGCCGAAACGCGCAGGGGTCAGGATCATGACGTCGGGCAGGGCGCTGGGTTCGATTCTCATGCGGACAGTTTGGGCGAGTCGGGGCCAAAAAGCCAAGGACTATGTCGGCGGAAGGCTGCTACCCCTCTTGGAGTTTCTTCGACGCGCGCGCATATAAGGGAAAACGATCTGCCGGATGAGGATATCATGTTCGGAACTGCCAAACCTACGCCAGCCGCTGCCCAAGGTGCCGATGTGTCAGACCTGATACAGCAAGGCACCGAAGCCACCTTCATGAAGGACGTGATCGAGCAGAGCAAGACCGTGCCGGTCATCGTCGATTTCTGGGCCCCATGGTGCGGTCCTTGTAAAACGCTTGGCCCCATGCTGGAAGCCGCCGTGACAGCGGCCAAAGGCGCCGTCAAGATGGTCAAGATCGATGTCGACAAGGCGCCCAACCTCTCGGCGCAGTTGCGCATCCAGTCGATCCCGACGGTCTATGCCTTCTGGCAAGGCCAACCGGTCGATGGCTTCCAGGGGGCGATCCCGGGGTCTGAGATCAAGAAGTTCGTCGACACTCTTGCTGCGATGGGACCCGGAGCAGAGGGTGGCTTGGCCGAGGCCTTGGAGGCTGCAGAACAGATGCTGGCCGAGGGGGCCGCGGCCGATGCCGCCGAAACCTTCGCGGCGGTGCTGGAGGAGGAGCCGGAAAACGCTTTGGCCTATACCGGGCTGATCCGCACCTATCTGGCGATCGATGATCTGGACAAGGCACAGGCCCTTGCGGACGCGGCACCGGGCAAGGTTGCAACCTCGCCGGAACTGTCGGCGGCCAGGGCGCAGATCGAACTTGCGAGACAGGCTGCCAAGGCCGGACCGGAGCAGGAGTTGCGCGCCGCGCTGGCCAAGGATCCGGCCAACCGACAGGTGATATTTGACCTTGCGACGGCGTTGCATGCCTCGGGCAAGGTCGAAGAGGCGGTCGAGGTTCTGCTGGACCTGTTCAAGCTGGACCGTGAGTGGAACGAGGGGGCCGCCAAGGCGCAGCTTTTCACCATCTTCGGCGCGCTGAAGCCACAGGACCCGATTGCGCTGAAGGGCCGTCGTCGCCTGTCGTCGATGATCTTTGCGTGACATAAGGTCTGCCTATTTGTCCTTGCGGATTTGCACGCTAGGTTGTCTGACATGATGAACATCGTAGACCTGCCCGAGACGATCGCCGTGTTTCCGCTGCCCGGAGCCATCCTGCTTCCAAGGGCGAGGTTGCCGCTGCACATCTTTGAACCGCGCTATCTGGCGATGATCGAGGATTGCCTGAAAACCGATCGCCGGATGCTCGGCATGATCCAGCCGCGCAGTGGGGCTGGGTCCGTTCCCGCCCTGTCCTCGGTGGGCTGCGCCGGTCGGATCACGTCCTTTTCGGAAACCGAGGATGGCCGTTTCATGATCACCCTCTCGGGTCTGAGCCGGTTCCGGGTGGTGGAAGAGGTTACAGGCTTCACGCCGTACCGCAGGTGCAGGGTCGATTGGCTGCCGTTTGCCCTTGATCTGCGCGGCGAAGATGTCGACGCGGACTTTCCGCGGCAGGCTTTCCTCGACAAGCTGTCCCGCTATTTCAAGGCGCGCAGTCTGGGCGTGGACTGGGCCACGCTGAAAGAAGCGGAAGATGAACTTCTGGTCAACGCATTGGCCATGCTGTGTCCTTTCGCGCCCGAAGAAAAACAGGCGCTGCTGGAAGCCCAAAGCCTGGGCGACCGTCGGCGCGTGATGGAAACCCTGATCGCGTTTGCCATGCAGACCGGGGGGGCGGCGGACGAGGTGCGCCAGTGACCGAGGTCAGTCCTGCGCAATTCGACCGCAGGATGCTTGAGGCCTTGGTCTGTCCCCGCACGCAAGGAACGCTGCGCTATGACGCCGAAAATCAGGAACTGATTTCGGATCAGGGGCAATTGGCCTTTCCGATCCGCGATGGAATTCCAATCATGCTGATCAGTGTCGCACGCCCGCTGGGCTGATGCAGTTTGACACTGAAATGTCCGCCAGTATCCGCAGGGGCTTGACATGAAACGCCAGAGGCGTTTGTTGCAAAAAAGAGATATTCCTCGCCCGGAAGACGCCAAGTGACCAGAATCCTGACCAAAGTAGCTGCCATGGCCGTGCTGTCCCTGTTGGCAGCCTGCGGACAACCCCAAGTGAAGACAAGCGAACCACCTCCTCCCTTGCCCGGCTATGAGGCAACGGAGGATGGTGGCTTCGAGATCAAGGCGGTCGATCCGCGCCTGATGACCGACGGCTATGCCAAAGCGGAAGTGGCCTACACCGGTGACGAAGAGCCGGGCAGCATTGTGGTGGATACCTTCGCCCGCAAGCTTTACTTTATCGAAGAGGGTGGCATGGCGACCCGTTACGGCATCGCTGTCGGACGCGAGGGATTGACCTTCCGCGGCTCTGGCGTGGTTGGCCGGATGGAAAAGTGGCCTTCATGGCAGCCGACCGCCAATATGGTGCGCACGCGGCCCGACCTTTACAAGGAATATGCCGGTGGCATGTCAGGCGGCCTCGACAACCCCTTGGGGGCGAGGGCGATGTACTTATACCGTGGCGGTAAGGACAGCCACTTCCGCATCCATGGCACGGTCGACAACAACTCGATCGGCCATGCGACGTCTGCGGGTTGCATACGGTTGTTCAACCAAGACGCGATCGAACTGTTCGACCGGGTGAAGATCGGGGCCAAGGTCAAGGTCCGCACGCAGGAGGAAAGCCTCGCGCTGGAGGGCCCCTTTATGGAGGACGCTTTCGGTCGCGCCGTGCACGATACCCCGGCGAACCAAGACCAGAAACTCAAGGACGCGGCCGCACTGGCGGCGGCAGAGGCCGCCAACCCGGCCCTCGCGGCTTATGACGCGCAGGCACGTGCGGCGGACGAGGCCGCAAAGAAACAGGCCAAGGCGGCGGGCGGATACTGAAGAGACCTGACATTGGCAGCGAGATTCCCAAGGAGGAACTTGCTGCCAGCCGGTCTGACTGGTTCAGGCCAGAATGACGTAGTCTTTCAATGTCGGCTCTACGACGCGCCATGTGCCAGCAAAACCCGGACGGATCACGAAGCTGTCGCCCGCCTGAAGCAGGGATTGATGGCCCTGCGCATCGGTCAGGATCGAGACTCCTTCCAGAATATGCACATATTCCCACTCCTGGTAGCTGACACGCCACTCGCCAACCGTTGAATGCCACAGGCCCGCGTAAAGTGTCCCGCGCTCCTCATGGTTCCAGGTCGTGTGGATGGGGTCGCCCGCGATGACCTTTTCGGGTGCAGGTCGGGACAGTTCAGGCTCAATCCCTTCACGGGACAGTCTGAGAAGATGGGACATGGCGACTCCTTTTCCTCATCAACGCCTGAGCTTTGTGTACAGGTCAAGCCCGCTTGCCGCTGCAATGCGGCGCAAGATTCTTGCGGTGGCAGGCAAACCATGCCCATATTGTCAGCAACCCACGCTTGCGGAGCCTGAAAGATGAGTGCTGTCCCCTCCACCGGCCCCGGCGAGAAGCGATCCGTCCTGCCGCCCGACATCCGCGCCCGCAAGGGGCAAGCGCCGTTGGTGGTGCTGACCGCCTATACGACGCCGATGGCCCGGCAGGTGGACTCGCATTGTGACGTGGCGCTGGTGGGTGATTCGGTCGGCATGGTCCTGCATGGCCTACCGTCGACCCTTGGCGTCACCCTGGAGATGATGATCCTGCATGGTCGCGCCGTGATGCGGGGCCTGTCCAAGGCGATGGCCGTCATCGACATGCCGTTCGGCAGCTACGAGGAAAGCCCGGAGCAGGCCTTCCGCAATGCCGCCCGCCTGATGGCGGAAACCGGGGCCCCTGCCGTGAAGCTGGAGGGCGGCGGCCACATGGCCGAGACGATTGCCTTTCTGACCCGGCGCGGCGTGCCGGTGATGGCCCATATCGGCCTGACCCCCCAGGCGGTGAACACGCTGGGCGGCTACAAGGTCATCGGCCGGGCAGCCGAGGGGGATCGTGTGATGGAAGATGCCCGCGCCATAGAGGCGGCAGGGGCCTTTGCCGTGGTGCTGGAGAAGATCCCGGTTGGCCTGGCTGCGCGCATCACGCAATCCCTGAGCATCCCGACCATCGGTATTGGTGCCGGGGTGCAATGCGACGGGCAGGTGCTGGTCGTTGATGACATGCTGGGTACCTTCACCGAATTCCGCCCGAAGTTCGTGAAGCGCTACGCCAACCTTGGCCAGTTGACCGATGAGGCGATTGCTTCTTATGCCGCTGATGTCCGCGCCCGCCGATTTCCGGGGCCGGAGCATGGCTTTCCCGATCTTCTGCCGGGGAAAGCCTCGTGATCCCCATTCTGCGGACCGTGGCCGAGATGCGCCCGCTGGTGCGCGGCTGGAAGGCGCAAGGTCAGACAGTAGGCGTCGTGCCCACCATGGGCGCGCTGCATGAAGGCCACCTGAGCCTTGTACGCGCGGCCAAGGCAGGCACCGACCGGGTGATCGTGACCATCTTCGTGAACCCCAAACAGTTCAACAGCGCCGACGACCTCGCCAAATACCCAAGGACCGAGGAGGCAGACGCCGCGCTGCTGGCCCCCCTTCAGGTCGACGCTGTCTTTGCACCCGCGCCGGACGCGGTTTACCCGGCCGGATTTGCAACGACGGTTTCGGTGGCGGGTGTAGCAGGCCCGCTGGACGGCGCGCTGCGTCCGGGCCATTTCGATGGCGTGGCCACCGTGGTCACCAAGCTGTTCGGCATGACCCTCGCAGACCGCGCCTATTTTGGCCAGAAAGACTGGCAGCAGCTGCAGGTCGTGCGCCGCATGGCTGTAGATCTGAACCTGCCTGTCGATATCATCGGCTGCGAGACCCTGCGCGAGGCCGACGGCCTTGCCATGTCGTCGCGCAACACCCGCCTGTCCGCCAGTGACCGCCAGACCGCCCCGAGCCTATACGCCGCCATGGTGGCAGCGGCGTCGGCCATGCGCCTAGGAGAGCCCGCCGCCGCCGCCCTGCCGCGCGCCGAGGCAAGGCTTCTGGCTTCTGGCTTCGAGGCGGTCGAATACCTCGCCCTGCGGGATGCCGAGACCCTGGACGCTGCAGCCGACCTGTCGCGCCCGTTGCGGCTTCTGGCGGCGGCGTGGCTGGGCGGCGTGCGTCTGATTGACAACATTTCTGTGTGACGGGCCTGTCTTCTTGAACCCGGCCAAAGTCATGGTTAGCTGAGCGCAGCGGGAGGGTTTGGTCATGCTGCAACTGATCATCGGCGGGTTGATCGGACTGACAGTGATCTACTGGGTCGTCCTGTCCTATTCGCGCTCGGTCCGACGCGAGAGCCTGGAGAACACCTTCGATGCGGGTGGGATTGAGGGCCTGCGTGAAGATTATGTCGCCAAGGGCATGGCGCAGTATGAACACGGGTTGCAGCGGCGGTTGATCATGCTGGTCTATGTGATCCCGGTGGTGCTGATCGTGGTCATCGCCTATGTCGTGAACCACACCTGAGGAGACTGCAATGCGCAAGGTGAAATGGGCGATCGGGGGCGTGCTGGCGCTGCTGCTGGCGGGCTTCCTGTACTACACGTTGCCTCAGCACGACGTGGTGCGCATCACTGAGGTCTACAACCGGGTCACGACGGTCAGTTGGGCCAACAAGTACTTCTACGCCTCGCCCGACACAGGCACCGCCGAGGGCAAGGACAGCCGTGACATTCGCTTCATCTCGGCGGCCTTCGCGGATGGTTCCGTCATGGTCTACCGCAATGAAGACACTGGCTGGATCTGGCCACCCTACTTCAAATATGACAGCTCCAATCTGCAGGCGGTGGCGTCGAACCTGAAATCCTCAGATGCGGCGCAGAAATGGGTCATGGTCACCCATTACGGCTGGCGCTTTCCGATGCTGTCGATCTACCCCAACGCTTTGCGCATCAGCGAAGTTTCCGGTCCCGACTACACATATTTCCCTTGGCTGAACGTTGTGATCCTCACACTGCTGGCGCTGGGTGCCTTCATGATCCGCCGGATGTGGCTGCAGTTTTGGGAGCGCATGGTGGACCCCGCCGTGGCCGAGGTGCAAGAGGCCAGTGACCGCACCCGAGGCTGGTTCTCCCGCCTTTTCCGCCGCAAATCCTGACGGAGGGCGCTCCGCGGACCCGGCTGGGGGGCTGGCAGCCCGCCAGACCCCTCGCCTCAAGGGGAGGAACGCCTCCCCTTGAGAAACCCCCGTGGACACTTGTGCCAGAATGAAAGGTGGCGCCGCCTTCTTCGGTCAGCGGCGCAGGGCGCCGCCGGTGGCTTTGCTGACCTTTTCGACGATCTTGGCCGAGACGGCCTCGATATCTGCATCGGTCAGGGTCTTGTCGCGGGGCTGCAGGCGGACCGACAAGGCAATGCTTTTCTTGCCCGCACCCATCTGCGCCTCGGCCTTCTCGCCTGTGAACTGGTCGAAGACCTTCACGCTGTCGATCAGCGCCTTGTCGGCCCCCAAGGCCGCGTTGACGGCGGTCAGGGCCTCGACCTTGGCATCTACCACAAAGGCGAAATCACGGTCGACGGCCTGCAGGTCGGACAAGGTCAACGCTGGGCGGGTCGGCGTTTTCACCTTGGGCGAGGGGACGGCGGACACAGCGATGGTGAAGGCCACGGCCGGGCCTTTGACACCCATGGCTTGCAGGACCTTGGGGTGCACCTCGCCAAAGCTGGCCATCACGGTCGGCCCAAGGCCGATCGCACCCGACCGTCCGGGATGCCACCACGATGCAACCTTCCGGCTGACCTGCACGCGCGCGGGGGCGCCCAGGGCGGCCAACACCGCCTCGGCATCGGCCTTTGCGTCGAACACATCGACCGGGCGGCGCGAGCCGAAGGGGTCGCGGGGTGCCGACGCGCCGACCAGCAGGCCGGATGCCAACAGTTGCTGTTCACCCGGCTCACCACCTTGGAAGGCGGGGCCGACTTCGAACAGAGCCAGATCGGCGAAGCCGCGCGCCTGATTGCGGGCGGCGGCGCGCAGGAGGCCGGGGAGCAGATCGGGGCGCAAATGGGTCATCTCGGAGGAGATCGGGTTTTCGATCCGCACCGCTTCCGCGCCGCCGCCGAACAGGCCTGCCGCCTCTGCATCAATGAAGCTGTACGTCACGCATTCGTTGTAGCCCAAAGCCGCCAAGGTGCGGCGGGCAGCGCGTTCCTTGACCTGCAGTTCGGTCAGGATCGGCCGCGGCACGCCGGTGTTGACGCGGGGCAGGGGTATGCCCTGCAGCTTGGTCAGCGAGGCGATGCGGGCGACTTCCTCGACCAGATCGGCCTCGCCCAGCACATCGGGGCGCCACGTGGGCGGGGCGGCCATATCGCCGTTCAGGGTGAAGCCCAAAGCCTCCAGCGTGGCGCGTTGCGTCGTTTCGGGGATGTCCATGCCCACGAGGCGGATCAGCCGGGCAGGGTCCAGCTTGTAAGCGCGGGACACGTCCAAAGGCGCGCCATCCTCCACGACCTCAGAGGCTTCGCCACCGCAGAGGTCGAGGATCATCTGCGTCGCCAGTTCGAGCCCGTCCAGCGTGAAGGCCGGATCGACGCCGCGTTCAAAGCGGTAGCGGGCGTCAGAGTTGATCTTCAGTGCACGGCCAGTTGAGGCCACGGTGATCGGGTCCCAGAAGGCGCTTTCAAGGAAGACATCCGTGGTCGCCTCGGTGCAGCCGGACAGTTCTCCGCCCATGATGCCCGCCAGAGACTCAACCCCGATCTCGTCTGAAATCGCCATCATCCCGGCGCGCAAGGTATAGGTCTTGCCATCGAGAGCAAGGAATTCCTCGCCGCCAGCCGCCGGGTGAATGCGCAGGTCGCCCTTCACCTTGGCCGCATCGAAGACGTGCAGTGGGCGATTCAGCCCATAGGTGAAATAGTTCGTCACATCGACAAGAGCCGAAATCGGGCGCAACCCGATGGCCTTCAGCCGCTGCTGCATCCAGTCGGGCGAGGCGCCGTTCGTCACACCCCGGATCGTCCGGCCTGCGAAATGCGGACAGCCTTTGGCCTTCAGCGCCGGGTCAATCGCAACGCCGACGGGCGAAGCAAAGCCACCCTGCACCGCAACCAGCGGCATAGGCTTCAGTATCCCAAGCCCGCGCGCCGCGAGGTCGCGGGCGATACCGCGCACGCCAAGGGCGTCGGGGCGGTTCGGGGTGATCTTGATCTCGATCATCGGGTCGACGGTGCCGGGGCGGTTGACCGCGAGCCAGTCGACGAATTTCTGGCCGACCTCACCGGACGGAAGTTCAATGATGCCGTTGTGTTCGTCCGACAGTTCCAGCTCGCGCTCGGACGCCATCATGCCGTGGCTTTCGACACCGCGGATCTTGCCTATCCCAAGCGTCACGTCGATGCCGGGCACATAGTCGCCCGGTTTGCATAGGACAACTGTGATGCCCTCACGGGCATTGGGCGCGCCGCAGACGATCTGCTTTTCGCCCTCATCCGTCAGCACGCGGCAGACCCGCAGTTTGTCGGCATCGGGGTGCTTTTCGGCGTGCAGGATCCTGGCCAGCGTGAAGGGCGCCAGACGGGCCGCCGGGTTCACCACCTCTTCCACTTCCAGACCCAGATCGGTCAGCGCCTCGGTGATCTCGTCCACCGAAGCCGAGGTGTCGAGATGGTCCTTGAGCCAGGAGAGAGTGAATTTCATCGCGGGCCTTCGTGAGGTTGGGGTTTCGGCAGACTATGCTCTCAGCTTGCGGGGCTTAGCGCAAAGCGTGGGAAAGGAAAAGCAGGGGCAAGGTGGCAAAGCGGAGCCAGACGAGATTGAAACCGATTGTCGTGTAAAAAAGCTAACCTGCGTTTACACATTCCTGACTGCCATCCGCTAAAATCATGACATGGACCCCATGTTGGACATCCCCAAAGGGCGCAAGCCCAGTCGCTACGGTCGGCTTTGCGTGCTGATTGCCGCGGCGGCGCTTCTCTTTCTGGCGGTCGTGCAACACGTAGGCGGATGATGTCAGACGCGCGTTCGGGACAGAGCGATGAGATGCTGCAGAATGCTGGCGTAGCCGCGCGCATCGTCGATCGCTCGGTGGCTGTGCGGATGGTCCCCCAGCCAAGCCACCGGCCACTCTGGCTTGAAGGCCACGCGATGCGGTTCGCCCATCAGTCCGGCAATCAGGCTGTCGATGTCGAGAGCCGCAAATCCGTTGAACACTTTTCTTTGCAGCCGGATGCCGACATTCGCGCGTGAGCCGAGATAGCGGTCAAGGTAATGGTCAATCCACGGACCGTCGAAGATCAGCGGCCGGGCGGCAAAGACGCGCAGGCCCGGAAGGCTTTCGACCCAAAGTGCGAACCGTTCCATCACAACGGCAGGCGGCTCGGCGTTTGTTGTGGCGGCAGCCCAGACTTCGGGTTGGCCGCGCCACCAGTCCATTGTGCCGGGATCCGGGCTGCGGTCGGGGCGCGGCTCCAGAACGGCCTCGAATTCGCCCAAAATCGCGCCTTCGGCCGACACCGCCACCGAGGCGAAGGCCAGCATGGAATTACGGGAAGGATTGGGGCCGTCGCATTCGACATCGGTCACCACATAGGTCACCGCGTCCGTCACTCCTGCGATCATCTGCTGAGGCCGCCGGGCAGGTCGGGCATGTCCAGCGCGGCAAAGCCATAGTGGCGCAGCCAGCGCAGGTCGGATTCGAAGAAGGCGCGCAGGTCGGGGATGCCGTATTTCAGCATGGCGATGCGGTCGATCCCCATGCCGAATGCAAAGCCCTGCCACTGTGTCGGGTCAACGCCCGCCGCCGACAAGACCTTGGGGTGGACCATGCCCGAACCGAGAATCTCCAGCCAGCTGTCGCCCTGACCGATCTTCAACTGGCCGCCTTCCCATGAACAGCGGATATCGACTTCTGCCGAGGGTTCGGTGAAAGGGAAGTGGCTGGCGCGAAAGCGCAGTTCGACCGAGGGCACCTCGAAGAAAGCGCGGCAGAATTCCTCAAGCGTCCATTTCAGGTTCGCCATCGAGATATGGCGGTCAATCGCCAGACCCTCGACCTGATGGAACATCGGCGCGTGGGTCTGGTCCATGTCCATGCGGTAGACGCGGCCGGGGGCGATCACGCGGATGGGCGCGCCTTGGGCGGCCATAGCGCGGATCTGCACCGGGCTGGTGTGGGTGCGCAGAACGTGGGGCGGGCGGTTCTCGCCTTCTGCGCGGGCCATGAAGAAGGTGTCGTGCTCCTGCCGCGCGGGGTGTTCCGGCGGGATGTTCAGGGCGTCGAAGTTGTACCAGTCGCTCTCGACCTGCGGGCCCTCGGCCACGGCAAAGCCCATGTCGCCGAAGATGGCTGTCAGTTCTTCCATGACCTGAGACACCGGGTGGATGGTGCCACGCGGGCGCGGGCGGCCGGGCAGAGTGACGTCGAGCCATTCGGACCGAAGACGCTCGTCCAGCGTAGCATCGGCCAGCCCGGCTTTCTTGGCGCGCAGCGCGGCGTCAATCTCGTCCTTCAGGACGTTCAGCATGGCACCGAAGGCCTTGCGCTGGTCAGGCTCCATTTTGCCAAGGGTCGCCATCAGGGCCGAGATTTCGCCCTTCTTGCCCAAAGCGCCCAGCCGCACCTCTTCCAGCGCGGATTCGTCGGCGGCCGTCGCCACGGCGGTCAGGTATTTGGCCTTGAGTGCGTCGAGCCCGTCCATGTCCGTCTCCTTGAGGTCGGCCAAGGTGCTAGCCGGATGGGGGCGCGGATGCAAGTGGGCTGCCGTTCTTCACCAGCCCAAGCGATGCCCGTCCCGGAAGAAGCCGAAGATGGGCCGGTGTCGGGCAAGGTGGCGGCCCAGATGACGCCCATGGCGCTGTCGGCGGACAGGCCCCCATCGCGGCAAAGCCGGGGCAGACGGCATTGCCGCGCAGGCTTGGGGAGGATTCCTCCTGCGCCAGTTTCACGCTCAGGGCGTTCAGCGCGGCCTTTGACACCGCATAGCCGGTGCCCATCGGATTGCTCTAGGCCAGGCCAAAGTCCGGATCGCCATGGCTGCCCGCGTGTTGGAAATGTTGACAAGACGCCCGGCTGAACTTTGGCGCAGAAGCGGAAGGAAGGCCTGCGCGATAGGGCGTAAAGATTGGCCTCCATAAGGGTTTGCACAAGGGCAAGGGCAAGGTCGGCGTTGGCGGCCTTTTCGCCCCAAGGGGAGGTGACGGCGGCGGTATTGATCAGGATGTCCAGCCACCCATGGGCTGACGTAATCCGTTCGGCCAAGGCTGCGATGGCGGTGGGGTCGGTCAGATCGGCGGCCCCTGCCACGGCAAGGGGGCCGATCTCTGCGGCGCGGTCCCGGGCTTGCGGCAGGGTTCGGGCAACAAGGATAACATGGGTTCCCAAAGCGGCGAGGCCTAGGGCCACGGCAAAGCCAAGGTCCTAGGGTCTGCCTGCCCCGGTGATCAATGCTGGTTTTTCCATGGCCGCCTCCTGATGCGATGGGGGCAGAGCGCCTTGGAGATCTGGCTTTCGCCCGTCTCTGACAAGTTTGTCAGGACAAAAGGGGAGGCGGCATCTCGCGCTGCGCGGTTCAAACGGCGGTCGAGGTGATCGGCGGGAAGTGGGAACTGGGGATCCTGTTTCGATTGCAGGACCAGACCGTGCGGCTGGCCGATCTGGCCCGGCAGATGCCGTGGATTTCCGAGCGGGTGCTGATCCGACAGTTGCGCGAGCTTGAGGCGAGCGGGGTGGTGGCGCGGCATGACCACGACACCAGGCCACCGCGTGTGGACTACAAGCTGACACGCTTTGGCGAGACGCCTACCCCACTTTTGGAGGAAATCAGGCGCTGGAGCGCGCAGCCTGTGCCGCTATGCTACAGGAGGAAGCAAGCAAAAGCCCCGCGCAGGCTTGACCTGACGCAGGGCTTTCAAGGCAGATCAGCAGATCAAGCGGCGGCGGGCAGGGCAGCTTTGGCTTGCGCTGCAATAGCGTTGAACGCCTCGGGCTCATGCACGGCCAGATCAGCGAGAACCTTGCGGTCAACCATGATGCCAGCCTTGTTCAGGCCATCGATCAGGCGCGAGTATGTGAAGGCCGGGTCGAACAGACGGACGGCGGCGTTGATACGCGCAATCCACAGAACCCGGAACTGACGCTTGCGGGCCTTACGGTCGCGCGTGGCGTATTGCTGGGCCTTGTCGACGGCCTGCGTGGCGGTCTTGAAGTTGGTCGAGCGGGCGGCATAGTAGCCAGCCGCCTTGGCAATCACCTTGCGGTGGCGGGCGTGTGTGACGACGCCGGATTTGACGCGGGACATATCTGGCTCTCCTTAGCGGTTGTACGGCATGTATTTCTTGACGATCTTCTCATCGGACGCCGAC
>CANGHD010000064.1 GCA_947453525.1 Paracoccaceae bacterium
AAAAGTTCCATGTTGATCACTCCATTGCCCCCCGCGGCGCGATGCCTTGGGGGAAGGGTCACATGGGTCAATTCTCAATGGAAATTACGCGCCCAAATGGGTCACTTCTGGGTGGAACTCAACAGTTTGCCCGACTTAAGTTCTTCTTGTCGCGCAGTCATCACCCCGACAAGCTCGTCTGACCCACTTACCATATTTCCCGCACCGAGATGCTTCATGTCGAGATAAGGGCTTTCCCGAGGGTCAATTAGCCGGGAGTTTATCGTAGTCACCTCTGCGAGCAAAACTTTCTTCCACCCCGCCTTCACAGCATCCCCCGGATGCTTTCCAGAATCTCCGCCGTCTCGGCATCCCGCGCCAGCATATTGGCGATGATCACCTCGGGCGACCGCAAGGCTGCCGCTTCGGGGCCATTGGGGTTCTTCACCGACAAATCCAAGGTGTCCGCGTCAAGGCTGGCCCTCGCGATGCGCCAGCTTTTCGGCCCCTCGGCGAAGGTCTTCTGCAGGGTCACGAACTCGGCCAAATCATCGTCGTTCAGCGGGTTGGTCTTGCCCATGCTGCGACCGGGGTCGAGTTGATAGAACCAGATGTCCCGCGTCGGTGCGCCCTTTTCAAAGAACAGCACAACGGTCTTCACCCCGGCCCCCTGAAAGGTGCCCTGAGGGCAATCGAGGATGGTGTGAAGGGTGCAGGCCGTCAGCAATTCGCGCCGCAGCGCCACGCTGGCGTTGTCGGTGTTGGACAGGAAGGTGTTTTTAATCACCACCGCCGCACGGCCCCCCGCCCGCAGCTTGCGGATGAAGTGCTGCAGGAAGAGGTAAGCCGTCTCTCCGGTGCGGATGGGGAAGTTCTGCTGCACCTCGCGCCGCTCACCACCACCGAAGGGCGGATTGGCGAGGATGATGTCGTGACGGTCCTTCTCTTGGATATCCATCACGTTTTCATTGAGGGAGTTGGTGTGCAGGATGTTCGGGGCCTCAATCCCGTGAAGCACCATGTTCATGATGCCGATGATGTAGGCGAGGGACTTCTTCTCCTGCCCGAAAAAGGTCTTGGTCTGCAGGGTCTCGAACTCGGACGCCGTCAAGTCATCGCGGCGCATGTAGTCGTAGGCCTCGCACAGGAAGCCTGCGGAGCCGACCGCGCCGTCATAGATGGTTTCGCCGATCTTGGGGCCTACGACCTTGATCATGGCGCGGATGAGCGGGCGGGGGGTGTAGTATTCGCCGCCGTTGCGCCCTGCGTTGCCCATGCGGCGGATGCGGGTTTCGTAAAGCTGCGACAGTTCGTGGCGCTGGGCTTGGGTGTTGAATGAGAGGCTGTCCACCACCTCCAGCACGTCACGGAGGATGTAACCCGAGCGGAACTTGTTGCGCAGTTCGGTGAAGATTTCGCCGATCTTGTAGTGGATGGTCTTGGGTCCAGTGGCCGACCCGCGAAACGCCCCGAGGTAGGGGAAGAGTTCCCGGTCCACGAAGGCGATCAGGTCGTCCCCCACCAGAGCCTTGTTATGGTCAAATGCGCCGTTGATCTTCGGGGCAGCCCAACGGTCCCACCGGAAGGGGCCGTCGATGATGGGCGTGTAGGTCTCCCCGTCCAGTTCGGCGCGGTCGCGGCGCTCGGTCTCTAGGTCATGCAGGTATTTGAGGAACTGGACCCACGAAATCTGTTCGACGTAATCCAGTTCGTTCGCGATGCCGTCTTCGTTGCGCAGTTCCCGTTCGATGCTGTTGAAGGCGTTTTCGTACATTAAATCCAACCCGTTGTGCTGACCTCAGTTAGCCACCTTGGGGCGAGTAGGGCAAGCGGGATGGTTGGGGCGGAGGCCGCGAAGAACGGGCTGGACGGAGGCATCGCTTCGTGGCAATTTGGGCCAGTCGATAGGGACACAAACGGGTCACCCATCGGGACACATGAGCGGGAAGAGAATAGGCCAAGTAGTTGAAATTGCTTGGTAAATGATGGTCAGATTTAGCGGAATGTTTCCGGCTCTGGGCACCACTAATCCACATAACCTCTTGTAGTACATCAGGTTTGTTGCAACGCTACAGCAGGGTTGCTCATGGCGTGATGCAATTCCGAAGGGTACACCTACCGTAAGGACGGTGTTTTCTACTTCCAGAGAAGGGTTCCGAACGACCTTTTGGCGCATTGCACCGCAGCGAAGATCGCATTCTCCTTGCGACGAAAAGGTCGCAACCCGTTGCACTGGCGCGTGCAGCGAAACCGGCGGAACGTCCAGACGAGCACTGGCACTACCTCCGAGCAGCCAAGAATGAACAGCCGGGGCAACGTCTTCTCAAGACGTCAACGCAACTTGGCTCTGCGCCGTCAAATCAGCCAAGTGCGGCGGTCGGCACTACTGCAGAGGAGACCCTTACTCTTGCTGGGGCCGTTGCGCCTATCTGATACTGAAAGGTCGCGACCGCCCAGCAACCTTCCATCTTGGCGCTGAGCGCACCTGCGGATAACGCAGATCGCCCCGATCCTGTCGATGCGATGATCGTATGTTCAGTTGGGAGAGCAAAGCGAATTGAATTCGCCTTTGCGGCGTCCTATACAGCCGCATCATGGCAACCTCGCAAAACTCCCTGAAACGGCGGTCGAGCCGTAAGACTTCCGGCGAAAGTGCAGCGCCTTTCTTGCCGATGAGCCGTGCCGAGATGTCGGCGCTCGGCTGGAATGAATGCGACATCGTTCTTGTGACCGGTGACGCCTATATTGATCATCCCAGCTTCGGCATGGCGATCATCGGCCGTCTGCTGGAAAGCCAAGGCTTCCGGGTCGGCATCATCTCGCAGCCGGACTGGCAGTCGGCAGAGCCGTTCAAGGCTTTGGGACGGCCGCGCCTGTTTTTTGGCGTCACAGGCGGCAATATGGATTCGATGGTCAACCGCTATACCTCGGACCGCCGCCTGCGCCATGACGACGCCTACACACCTGACGGGGATGGCGGCAAGCGCCCGGACCGCTGCACCATCGTCTACACGCAACGCTGCCGCGAGGCTTTCAAGGATGTGCCGATAGTGCTGGGCGGCATCGAGGCCTCGCTCCGCCGCATCGCGCATTACGACTATTGGTCCGACAAGGTGCGTCGTTCTATTCTGGCGGATGCCAAGGCGGACTTGCTGCTGTACGGCAATGCCGAGCGCGCCGTTGTCGAAGTGGCCCTGCGGCTTGATGCTGGCGAGAAGCCGCGTGATCTTCACTCTGTTCGCGGCGTCTGCCTGTTCCGCCCCGTGCCGGAAAGTTTTACCGAATTGCCCGCCGACGATCTCGATTCTGCGGATGAGGGAGCCAGCCGCAAACCCGGCGACACCGTGATCCGGCTGCCCTCCTACGAAACGGTCGAGGCCGACAAAGAGGCCTATGCCCGCGCCTCGCGCGTGCTGCACCGCGAGGCCAATCCCGGCAATGCCCGTCCGCTCGTCCAGCGCCATGGCGACCGTGACCTCTGGCTGAACCCACCGCCGATCCCGCTGACTTCGGACGAGATGGACGCCGTTTACGACCTGCCCTATGCGCGCGCTCCGCATCCGTCCTATGGCGATGCAAAGATCCCGGCCTGGGAGATGATCAAGACCTCGGTCACCGTCATGCGCGGCTGCTTTGGCGGCTGCACCTTCTGCTCGATCACCGAACACGAGGGGCGGATCATCCAAAGCCGCTCGGAACGCTCGATCCTGCGCGAGATAGAACTGATCCGCGACAAGACCCCCGGCTTTGCCGGCGTGATTTCCGACATCGGCGGGCCCACGGCCAACATGTACCGGATGGCCTGCAAGGACCCGAATATCGAGGCCGCCTGTCGCCTGCCGTCCTGCGTCTTTCCCGAGATCTGCCCGAACCTCAACACCTCGCATGACGCGCTCATCAGCCTTTACCGCAAGGTGCGCGAAGTGAAGGGGATCAAGAAGGTGATGGTCGCCTCTGGTGTGCGCTATGACCTCGCTGTCAAGAGCCCGGAGTACATCAAGGAACTGGTCACCCATCACGTCGGCGGCTACCTGAAGATCGCGCCGGAACATACCGAGCGCGGGCCCTTGGACGTGATGATGAAGCCCGGCATCGGCACCTATGACCGCTTCAAGGAAATGTTCGACGCTGCGGCCAAGGAAGCGGGGAAGAAATACTACCTGATCCCTTATTTCATTGCGGCCCATCCGGGAACGACCGATGAAGACATGCTGAACCTGGCCCTTTGGCTGAAGAAGAACCGCTACCGCGCCGATCAGGTGCAGACCTTCCTGCCCTCGCCGATGGCCACGGCGACGGCCATGTACCACACTGGCGTCAATCCCCTGAAAGGCGTGCGGCGCGGCGGATCGGAAAAGGTCGACACCGTGCGCGGCGGGCGGCAGCGGCGGCTGCACAAGGCCTTCCTGCGCTACCACGACCCGGATAACTGGCCGCTCTTGCGCGAGGCCTTGAAGGACATGGGCCGCGCCGACCTTATCGGACCGCGCCCCGAGCAGTTGATCCCCGCCCATCAGCCGAACGGCGGCGGGCAACCCGGAGACAAGAAGCGCCCCGCGCGCCTTAACTTCAGGGGGCAGAAGTTCACAACCAAGGGGGTTCCCCTGCTAAAGCCGTAAATCAGGCGCTGTCTGGCGCCCAGACAGTGGCCACGGCCTCGCGCTGCAGGATGGCCGCAAAGAAGCCATCTGTGTCATGGCGCAAGGGCGTCAGCGACAGGTGGTCGGGATGGGCCGAGCTCGTCACCTGTGGCACCGCCTCGCGCAGCGGCACGATGAAGAAGGCCGGATGCGCGGCTAGGAAAGTTGCCACCTGCTCTTCATTCTCCTCGGACAGCATCGAGCATGTCGCGTAGACAAGCCTGCCGCCGGGCTTCACAAGGCGCGCCGCACTCGCAAGGATGCGCGCCTGCAAGGCAACAAGCCCGTCCAGCCCCAAGTCCGGCGCGCGCCAGCGGGCATCGGGATTGCGCCGCCAAGTGCCGGTGCCGCTGCAGGGCGCGTCGACCAGCACGCGGTCGAAACCGCCTTTGTGGCGCTTGACCCAGCGGTCGGTCTCAGAGGCCAGCACCCTGGTCTCGGCATTGTGGATGCCGGCCCTGCGCAGACGTTCGGCACAACGCTTCAGCCGGGCTTCGTTGACATCGCAGGCGACGACATGGCCCTTGTTGTTCATCTGGGCCGCAATGGCCAAGGTTTTGCCGCCGGCGCCGGCGCAGAAATCGACCACGCGCTCTCCGGGTCTTGCGCCCACCATCTCGGCAACAAGCTGGGAGCCCTCATCCTGAATCTCGATCTCGCCGCTTTTCAGTCCCGGCAAGCGCGCCAGAGAGAGGCGCTCATTCAGGCGGATACCGTGGGGCGCGAACCTTGTGGCCTGCGCGTGAAGGCCAAGGCCTTTCAAGTCCCGCAGCACTGACTCCCGCGTCTCTTTGATCGGATTGACCCGCAGGTCAAGCGGCGGCGGCGTCAGGGTCGCTGCCATCTCGGCCCCGAAAGCCGCGCCAAAGCGCCGCAAAAGGGGGGCAGCCGCCCAAGTCGGACATTCAAGGCGCACCTCGTCTGACATGGCGGAATGGACCATCGTGCAGCCCCGCAATTTGACCAGGAGCGCGTATTCATGATCCGTCAGTGCCGCGGCACCATCGAACAGCTCCTTGATCTGGCCTGGGGTCTTGCCTTCCGCGAGCGTGAGCCATGCCAGCAGCCGGTTGCGGGGACTGTCATCTCGACCCTGTTGGACAAGCCACCATCCAAGCCGTGCACGATGTCGAAGCAGCGCATAGAGCAGGTCCAGAACCGAACCCCGGTCGCTCTCGTCGATATGGCGTCGAGCGCGAAAAAAAGCAGAAGTCACGGCATCCGCTGGGCGCAGGGCGCTCTCGACGTCACTCATAAGATCAAGGGTGGCTTGGAGGCGAGCGGCAGGGATCACGGGTCATACGGCCAGGTTAAGAGCGCTACGGGACAGGCGCGAGAGGTGGACTTGGTCACTGTTTATAGCCATCGGCCAGTCCTTAGCTGCCTCGCGGCTCTCATGGCGGGTTAACTGGGAACATTCGCTTTTGCAAACCGTCATTCAGGGCATCCACGGCCAATTTGAGGGAGCGCAGCAGAATTTGTGTTCGAGGAGGCTGACCAGCAGCTCTGTGCCGTCTGAGGACCGGGCATTTCGGCACGGCTGAAACAGGCATTCCATTGGATGTCCCGATCTTCTGCTTCGCTTGCGAAGCCGGAGCCACTTTCCCCGCCTCGCGCGGGATGTGGAAAAGGTCTGGACGACCAGAAAATGCTAATCTGGCTGCAAGCTAAGACGCTGCGCGCACTTCCCAAATATCCGTCCCCTGCGGTGTCAGGACCCGGCGACTCGGTCGGCTGTCCCAAATCTTGCGCCGCCACAGGGCAGGTCTTATCTCCTGATTTGCAAATTGCAACGGTTGAACCGGGCGGCAAAGCGCCGCGCCGACTTCGCGGGTATCTTCTCAAAAGGAGGAGAAGACCTCTGCGCGATCAGCGACTTGGGGTAAGAGCGGAACACTGACTGGCCAAACCAGCATCGCCACCAAAGGGTCGAAGCCCCCAGCCAGATGGACACGGCCAAGATGGACCTGCTTCTCAGTATCACCGCGCAGGCCGCTTGGCGGAGGATCGAAAACGGCTATCTGCCCGTCAGGTCAGGCAAGACGGATGGATATGCAAGCGATCTCAGCCGGTTTATGACAATATTGCGTTGTCGATCATTCCGGCAGCCCGGCCATCTTCATGGATTCAGCAAAATATGCGGCATCCGTCGCGTTCTTGAACGGCTCCTTGTCGAGGCGGCGGCTTATGGAGAAATCGGGGCGCAGTTTCAGACATTCTGCCACAAGCGCAACGGCGAGTTCCCCGTTGCCCAACCGGGCGTGGCAACCGGCCATGAGGGCTGCGACCCAATAGCTTGGTGTCTGCATATGCTCGAACGCCGTGAGCGCCTCTTTGGGGCGGCGCAAGACCAGTAGCGTGATGCCAAGGCAAGGCCAAAGCCAGGACGGGCCGAAGAATGGGTCGATCTCTTGGGCCCGCTTAAAGCATTCGAGTGCCGCTTCGGCCTGACCCGTGAAACACAGAACGATCCCGAGGTCTGCCGTGTTCCACTGGTTGTTCGGATTGATCTCTGTTCCACGGCGCGCGTATTGCAGGGCCAGATCGTACATGCGCCGTCGCAGGACGATCTGGCCAAGGATCGAAAAACATGTGCTGTCGTTGCTGTCCAGATCCACCGCACGTTGCGCCAGCTTGAAGGCTTCCTCCAAGAGCGATTCGTCCTTCGACAAACTGTCTTGCCAACTCCCGGCGTACATGTCGGCCAAAAGGCTGTGGGCGAGCCCGTAGCCGGGGTCCAGTTCAATGGCCCGGGCGAAGAGTTTCGTCGCTTCGGCATGGGCCGCGGGGTCACTCCAGGGCAGAGCATTGCCCTTCAGGACACATTCGTAGGCCAGCAGACTTGCCGGCGGCCGCCGGCTCAACTGACCAACGCTGGCCACCTGAACGCGGCCCGCCAGAGTGCTTACGATCGTGCGGACCACCTGATCCTGCACGTCGAACAGATCTTCGCTGTTGCGGTCGAACCTTTCAGCCCAGACGAGGTTGCCCGTTGTCGCGTCGATCAGTTGTACTGAAATGCGAATCCTGTCGGCCTGACGCCGGACGCTGCCCTCGACGACGTAGCGCACGTTCAGATCCCAGGCGACCTGTCGCAGATCGACGGCCGCGCCGCGGTAGCGGAACGATGCCGAGCGGGACTGGACGGAAAGAAGCTGCCAGCGGGACAGTTCGCTGATGATGTCTCCGGCGACGCCGTCGCTGAAATAACTTTGCGACGGATCGTCCCCCAGATTTGCAAACGGCAAAACCGCGACCGAAGGCAGACGGACCTGCCGCTCTTGGGCGGGTCGCGCGGGTCCCGCGTCAGACCCCGCGCCAAACTGCGTCTCGCCGGCGGAAATCTGCCGCCGGAGGTCCTGCGTCTCGTCTGCGGGCTCCACGCCAAGTTCCTCGCGGAGCAATTTGCGGCAGGCTTCGAACTGTTTGAGCGCCAGCCCACGTTCGCCCTCGGCAGCATAGGCCGAAATGAGTTGGCGGTGCGAGGATTCCCGCAAGGGTTCAAGCGCAACAAGCCGCTGCGCCACATCAATCCGGGCGGTGCCGGTTTCCAGGAGCACCAGCTTTTCCAGCAACCTCATCTCCGCTGCTGCCAAGGGGGCCCTCTGCGCGGACAACCAGTCTTCGAATGCCTCCTCGTTGAGCGAAACATCCGCCAGAAACTCTCCGGCGCACAGGGCAGCGACCGAGCGCAGAGATGCAAGTTCAGTGCTGCCAGCCGAGCCTAGAATTGTCACGGCATCCACAGTCATTGCCTCGGTTCGGAAAAGGACATGGTCGTCACGCACCGCGAGGGTCGAGGTCGCATCAGGTCCCAATTCCTTGCGAAGTATAGCCAGGGCCTGACGCAGGTTGCTTCGTGCCAAATTCTCGCCATGGTCGCCCCAAAGCAGTCCTGCCAGCCGCTCCCGCGTTGCCCTTTGGCCCGGTGAAAGTGCCAAGATCGCAAGCAAGGCGCGGTTCTTCCTGCTGCTGATCCCCACCACGGTGCCATCCGCCTGCGTCAGCAAGAACGTACCCATAAGCCGCAGGTGCAGCCTGGGGGTTTTCTCTGGTTCGGGCGGAGCGGACATACGGCAATCCCGTCACTTCTTGATCGAATTGTCCGCCACCATACGACTTTTATTGCGCTCTTGCAGTCCTTTGACGGCCAACAAACGCCCGATTTGCGGCGACAGCATACCTAGGTCTGGCGCGGCTCGGGTCGCGTGGCGCAAACGGCGGGGCATTCGAAGATCCCGCCGATGAAAATGACAAATGCAATGGAGAGAATCATGCCTCGCTATATGGTCGAAAGATCCTTCCCGGACGGATTGAATATCCCCGTCAACGACGATGGCGCCAATATCTGCGGTGGAGTCGTCACCAGGAACGCTGAAAACGGCGTCACCTGGGTGCAGTCCTTCGTTTCGTCGGACCGCAAGCAGACCTTCTGCATCTATGACGCCCCCTCGCCCGAAGCGATCCGCATCGTGGCCCGCAAGAACGCGCTGCCGGTCGACAACATCACAGAGGTTCGCACCCTCGACCCTTATTTCTACCATTGAACGCAACCGCGTCCAACAATGGCGCGATCTTTCGGAGGATAAGATGAACCAAAGCAGTTGGGTGCGGGGAGCCGCCCTTGTTTCAGTGCTGGTGACCGGTGCGGGCACCGCTTGGGCCGACAATGTCAATCCCTTGGCAGATGCAGTACATGCTGCAAACGATCGTTTCAGTGACGTCGCTGTCGCCCTGAAGGAGGGATACAACCCGATCCCTTGCGACTCTAGCCCCATGGGCGGCGGGATGGGCATTCACTATGTCAACCCCGACCTGATCAAGGGCGGTGTTCTCGACATAACCAAACCCCAGGCGGTCATGTATGAACCGATGCCAGACGGAAAGCTCGCGCTGATCGCGGTCGAATACATCGCGCTCAAGGGGCCCGCAGCCCTGCAGGGCCACATGATGAACTACAACGCGGCCCCGAACAGCTACGGCCTGCCGGAGTTCTACGAAATGCACGTTTGGGCGTGGAAGAAGAACCCGCTTGGAACTTTCGCCGACGACAACCCAGACGTATCCTGCGATGCGATGAAGGCCGCCAACTGAGCCCTGTCGCAAGTCCAACCGCGTCGGCGAGACCTTAAGTCGGGCCCGTCGACGCGGCATGCCGAGTCATTGTCAACGGGTCCGGAAATTACGGGCCATGTTCGAGCCTGTTTCCTTGGTCGTACCCGGCCCAGTCCTTTTCCCTAGGCCGGCCAAGTCTGCCATCCGCTCGGTGGTGACGAAATGAGCGGCGATGACAGGTTTGACTACGAGGGCGTCAAGGCGCCTTCGATGGACTGGATCAACGAGAACGAGCTGGCAAGGATGCATTTGCTTCGCCCCGCCGCGGGAGATGCCGATCCGCCGCCGACCTGTGACGATGTTTTGGCGTTGCGGATGGCACTGATGGGGGACTGGCGTCCTGAAGTGAGGCGCAACGCCCGTCAAAGCCACGAGATGAAAGCAGGCTGACACCCGCATCCGCTTCAACGATCGTTGAGGGAACCGGAAATCCTCGGCAGTGCTGGGACACTGCCGCTGTTCTACGTTCAGAAAACCCTCCACTGAACTGTTTTCAGATCCTTTTCTGCGTCTTCATTACCATCGCGCCCGGGCCGACCTCGCGTGGGCCGTGCGAAATGCGTTGGCAAGCGGAGGCATCCATCTCCCAACACTTCAAAGGCTTCTATGACCTGCGTCGTAGCCATTCAGCATCCGAAGGAGAAAGCCCCTTGATCCCGGTGCGAGTGGCTTTGAGAGGCGTGTCCGTCGCGTGAGAAGGCGCGGCGAACCAGGTGGTCGCAGGATGCCGTCAGGACGCCATTGAGCGCGGGCACCCGGGAGCAGAACTTTGCAAACTCGGACACGCCGGCAGCAGCTTCAGGATTTGTCCGACGGATGCACGTTTTGATTGAAGCGAAATATGTTGTCTGGATCATATGCTGCCTTGATCCTTGCGAGACGGGCATAGTTCTTGCCCAAGGCATCTCGTGTCAGCGCCGCACTGTCTTCATCTTGTCCGGCGAAGTTCAGGTAAAGCCTGCCCTCATGGGAATGCCTGCGGAAACGCTGCCACGCGTCGCGGGTCCAGCCGCGAACCTTTTCGTCGTCCTCGGCATTCTCCCACACCGAATCGAGCGAATACATCCAGCCGAAATTCCGTTCCCCGAAGGCGGTTTCTTCGGCCGCCACGCAGGCCGTCGCACCCCCGAAATTCCAGAATGAGCTGATCGAGCGGTCCGATGGATTGGTCATGGCATTCGCCAGACCCTCGTCAATCATCTCGTCGGTCAACTGAGTTAGCAGGTGGCTTTTCCAGTAACAGCGGTATTGTCCTGTGGGATAGAGCGCGTCAAACAGACGTTGCACGTCGCAATATTCCATCCGCCCGGAAAAGTCGGCGGCCTTTGGGCCAAGGTGGCGCAAGGGTTCGACCAGCTGCTCTCCCTCTGCCGCGTCACCAGCATAGACTGCCGCAATCGTGTAGCAGCGCTGGCCCCAATAAGCGCGGTCATAATCCTCGCTTTCGGGAATGGTCGAGAATTCGACCAGTGAGCCCAGCACGTCCGCATGCTGGGTGACAAAGTCGCGCCAATGGCGGATCGGGCCGCTGCCCACCGAGGCAGGATAGATCGGGGCGCAGAACATGACTTCTGGTCCGATGGGGTGCAGGGCAAAGCAGAACCGGGCGACGACACCGAAATTGCCACCACCGCCGCGCAGGGCCCAGAAGAGATCTGGGTGATGGGTGGCATCCGTACGGATCAGATCGCCTTTCGCCGTCACCACATCGGCCGCCAGCAGATTGTCGATCGACAGCCCGTGGCGTGAACGCAGCCAGCCGACCCCACCCGAAAGCGTCAGCCCCCCAACGCCGGTTTCCGAGATAAGGCCGCCCGGCGTCGCCAGCCCATGCGCCTGCGTGGCGCGGTCAACATCGCCCCAAAGTGCTCCGCCTTCGACCCAAGCCGTGCGGGCAACGGCGTCCACGGTCACGCACCGCATGCCAGAGAGGTCCAGCATCAGGGCGCCTTCGCCAATGGCGTGGCCCGCCACGTTATGGCCACCGGCCTTGATCGAGACAGGCAACGCTTTCGCCATGGCCCATCTGACACCTGCCTGAATATCCTCTACCGAGGAACAGGGCAGGATGGCGGCTGGCTTGCGGTCGATCATCGCATTCCAGACGATGCGGGCGGCATCATAGGCCGGCTGGTCGGGCAGAAGCAGGCGGTGGGTCAGGTCTGTGATTTGGGTCGTCATGTTATCCTCCAGCGAATGCATGCCAGCTTCCGTCAAAAAGACCTTTGCGCCGAGAGCCCCATCGGGCAGGATCGGTCCAAACCGGACAGGATGACCTTCGCATGACCGACCGTCGCCCGATCATTTGCCTGCTGGCCGCGCCCACCAGTTCGGCGGCGATCCTGTTCGGCCTGTATGATGTGCTCTATTCGGTGGGGGCCGTCTATCCCGACATGGTCCATGGCGCTCCGGGCCGCGAAATGCTGGATGTGCGCATCGTATCCGCTGACGGCAAAGCCTTCCGCTGCCCCGGAAATGTTCTGGTGGAGCCGCAGGAAAGCCTTGCCTCGATCAACGCCTGCGACGCGGTGCTGGTTTGCGACATGTACAGCCCGATCCACACGGTGCCGCGCGACGAATATGCCGCCTATGGCGATTGGCTGCGGCGGCAGAATGCCAAGGGAACCCTGATCTGCTCGGTCTGCTCGGGGGCCTTGTTGCTGGCGGAAAGTGGTTTGCTGGATGGGCGCGAAGTGGCCTCGCACTGGGCCTATTCCGAGCTATTCGCGCGGGAATATCCGCGCATCCGACTGCGCCGCGACTCGATCCTGTGCCTCTCCCATGAGGGGCAAGGCATCGTCACGGCGGGCGGGGTGACGTCATGGCAAGAATTGGTGCTCTATGTCATTCGCAAGTTTTGCGGCGCCGAGGTGGCTCGGCAAACCGCAAAAGTGCATCTTCTGGCAGGGCACGAGGTGGGACAACTTCCATTTGCAGCCATGAATCTGCAAATTCGTTCCGAAGATGCAGTGATCGCGGAATGCCAGCGTTGGATCGCGGACTGTTATCAACTCGACAATCCGGTTCAGCGCATGGTTTATCGGGCCGCCCTGCACCCACGCACGTTCGCACGACGTTTTCGGGCTGCCACAGGTCGCAGTGCCATTGAATATGTTGTCGAATTGCGGGTCGAGGAAGCCAAACAGATCCTTGAGACCTCGGATATGCCGGTGGAGGATGTGGCATGGCAGGTGGGTTATCAGGATCCTGCGGCGTTCCGCCGGATGTTCCGCAAGGTGTCTGGCACCTCGCCAGCCGATTATCGCAAACGCTACAGCCGCATCGGCATCTCCGCGGTAAAGAGGTAATAGCCGACCACGGATCCGTCGACCCGGTTCAGGCTGGTAGATTCAGTGGAAACTGCCCTGCGTCCCCTCTTCAGCCACGATTCGCAGCCCGCTTGGCGGAACCAGATCCGGATAATTGTACGATGCCTCGCGACAGCTACGATCGTCGTCCATCGCGGCGAACCAAAAACAGATGATCCGCTAAGGCTTTGTACCCTGTCCCGCAAAGCGAAGCAGGGACTTGTACAAATCCTCAGGCCGGAAGCCGCGGCCGATGAAGACGATGGTGCCATCTTCGCGTTCGCCGGATTGCTCGGGCAGGATTTCGGGGGACTGCACCACTTTGCGCACAGTTTGCAGCAAAAGCCGTCCGGCCGGCGTGCGCAGCACACCTTTGACCCTTACGAGATCATTGCCGCGCGCATGAAGCAGGGCTGACAACCACATGGCAAAGGCGGACCAGTCGATTGACTCGTCAATCATCAGGCGGGTTGGGAAGATCGCCCCGCGCGTGTCCTCATCCGACAAGGGTGGCAGAACCTCGGCTTCGGTATCTTCTGGCACCAGCGGCAAAGCGACCACCTCACCCAGAACTGCGCCCGATTGGGGGGCGGCTGGGGTCAGGTTCCGAAGGGTGGCGCGCAGACGGATCAGGGAGGCAGGATCGGCAGCGTCGCATTTGGACAGGATGATCCGATCCGCCGCGCCAATTTGACGGCGTCCCAAGGGTTCCGTTTGCAACTGCGCAAGGCCGTGCAGGGCGTCAACGACCACGATCGTCTCATCAATCACGATGTGATTGACCAGGATCGGATCGCCCTGAACCGCAGCCACAATCGCGCTGGGGTCGGCCAGACCGCTTGTTTCAAGCACAATCCTGTGCAGGCGCGTGGCATCCGAGGATATCCGGCTGCGCTGATCACATAGCTCACGCAAGACGCGGATCAGGTCAGCCTTGCCCGCGCAGCAGCAACAGCCCCCGGCCAGCAAGGTCAAACCAGCGGCACCGCCCAGAAGGGCATCGTCCACCGCCGTCTCAGCCGCCTCGTTCACAACGACATGCACGGGGCCGAAGGTGCCGACGTGCAACTGATGGCGCAGCCATGTGGTCTTGCCGGACCCCAGATAACCGCCCAGAACCGTCAGCCGCATGCGGCCGTCTGCAACGTCAGTCATCATTCAGGAACGCTGGATCCAAAGGATCGATCGGGCGGCCCAGCAAACGCTCCGCCTCGGCCCAAAGGGCACCCAGATCGGGAACGATGGTCTGGCTGCCGGAAAGGGTGCCAAGCTGAATGCCCGGAACCATGCCGCCATCATGGGCGCTCAGCCCATAGGGACGCAGCAGCTTGTCAAGCAGGCCAGCCCGGTGAAAGCGGGCGCGCAGCCGGTCGCCGGGAGTGGCAGCGCCCGCCTCGGTCCAATGGCCGGGCACGGAGGGATTGCCGCAGGCGTTGCACATTTTGCGCCCTTTCGGAATGCGGGTGCCGGTTTCCCGACACCCGCTGTCTATCAGATCACTTCCGGACGAGCAGCGCCACCGAAGGGGAAGCGCACGCGGAAGTCGTTGGCGATATCTTCAAACGGGGCCCATTCGACGCCGGAATGCTTCGAGATATACTCGATCAGACGCTCCAGCATCAGCAGAACCTGCGGGCGGCCTGCCACATCGGGGTGGATGGTGAAGGCGAAGACGGCATAGTCCATCTCACGGTAGACCCAGTCGAACTGGTCACGCCACATCTCTTCAATGTCGCGCGGGTTGACGAAGCCATGCGAGTTCGCGGCTTTCTTCATGAACATCATCGGCGGCAGATCGTCGACATACCAGTTGGCCGCGATATCGACGAGGTCGATTTCCGTGCCATGCTTCAGCGGGTGCATCCATTCCTTGGCGGTTTTGGAATAGTCGATGGTGTTCCAGCTGTCGCCGACTTTGGCGTAGAAGGGCTGGAAATCACGGTAGCCTTGGCTGTGGTCATAGGTGAAGCCGTGCTTTTGCAGCAGGGCAGCCGTCGAATTCGACATCTCCCACCACGGTGCCACGTAGCCACGCGGGGCGGCGCCGGTCAGACCCTTGATCAGTTCGATCGACTTCACAAGAACGTCTTCTTCCTGCGACGGGGTCATGGCGATGGGGTTTTCGTGCAGATAGCCATGCGCGCCAACCTCATGGCCGCCAGCGACGATCATCTCCATCTCTTTCGGGAAGGTCTCCAGCGAGTGGCCGGGGATGAAGAACGTGGTCTTCAGGTCGTACTTCTTGAACAGGCGCAGCAGGCGCGGCACACCGACTTCGGTGGCGAAGATGCCGCGCTGGATGTCGGACGGCGAGTCTCCGCCGCCGTAGGAGCCGATCCAGCCAGCGACCGAGTCGATGTCGGTGCCAAAGGCGCAGTAGATCTTTTTAGCCATGAGGGTTTCCTCCTAAGATGTTCAGATTGCAGGCCAATTCGGGTCAGTCAGCGCCAGCGGATAGGCGAGGCCATAGTCAAGCGGCGGGCGAACCACGTATTTGCGGTCAAATGGCGCCCAGTCGTAGGACGCACCGGAACGGACGATATAGGGCCAGTCAGGCTGCGCGAAGATCGGGCGACCGATGGCAACCATGTCCGCTGCGCCGGTGGTCAGCGCAGCTTCAGCTTGCGGGCCGTCAGCAATGCCGCCGTTGGTGATCACCGGCAGGCCAGAGGCCTTGCGCAGAACGGTGGGCATAGGCGTTGCGTCGTCTGCCTGACGATTGTCGAGGTAGTTGAAGCTGGCCCAATGCAGCGCATCATAGGCAGAGCCCTTCAGGGCCGCACCGATCGCCTCGGCATAGGTCGTGCCGGGCCATGCGCCGACGAAATCATCCACGCCGTCCTGCGACAGGCGCAAGACGATCAGCTTGTCCGGACCGATCGCAGCACGCACCTTCTCGCCCACCAGTTTGGCGAAGCGGATGTTGTTTTCGGGCGAACCGCCGAATGCGTCGGTGCGCAGGTTGGTCTTGGGGTTGATGAACTGCCACAGCAGATAGCCGTTGGCACCATGCACCTCGACCCCATCCGCCCCGGCATCCACCGCGCGCTTGGCGCCAGCGGCAAAACCATCCGCGATCTGGTGGATTTCCTCAACCGTCAGGGCGCGGGCCGGGCCGAAGGTGACTTTATCCCATGGCCCGTCAATCGCACGGATCTGCTTTTCGTAGTCACTGTCGGTGTACAGCGACCACCCGCCGCTTTGCGTGGCCGAGGCGCTGACCGGCGGCTGTCCGTTCAGCACACGTGGGTCACACACCCGACCGCCATGCATCAACTGGACGATGATCTTGCAGTCATGCTGATGCACGGCGTCAAAGACCTTGCCCCAACCGGCCTGATGGCTGTCATTCGCGATACCGGGTTGCGACAGGTAAGCGCGGGACTGGAAAGCGTCCTGTTCATAGGTGCCTTCGGTGATGATCAAACCCAGGCCACCGCGGGCACGACGGGCGTAGTAGGCGGCCATCTCGTCAGTAGGAGTGCCATCGGCTTCGGCCATCTGACGTGTCAGCGGGGCCATAGCGATGCGGTTGCGCAGGGTCAGCGGACCCAGCTTGATCTGCGAAAACAAGGTCGGGAAGGTTTCAGCCATCATTTATCCTCTGACAATCTCTTCTATGGCCAAGCCTGCCGCCAGAACCGCCCTATCTCGCCCATGCGGTGCCGAGATCATGAAACCGGTGGGCATCTGTTCCGTGTCAAACCCGTTCGGGATCGACAGCCCGCACCAATCGAGGAAGTTCCCCAAAGACGTGTTGCGCAGGGTCAGACCGTTGTGGCGGAAGAAGACCTCCTGGTCGGCCTCCAGCGAGGCTATCGGCATCGCAACCGTTGGCGTTGTGGGGCAAATCAGCAAGGCGTTGCCAATTCTATCTGCAACGCCGGCGATCAGGCGTTTGCGTTCGCGCAGCAGGATGGTCAGGTCCACGGCCGAAGTTTTGGCCGCGTTCATGATCCGGCGCACCACACGGGCATCCATCCGGGCGGCATCGGGTCCATGAATGCGGTCCCAATGGACATCCAGCGCCTCAATGGCCACAAGAACGGCGCGGTGGGTGATCAGGTCCAGCGTCTCGGCCAATTCGGGCAGGGCAAGGCGGCGCACTCTGGCTCCTGCCTGCTCCAGCCGGGCCACCGTGGCGTCGAAATTCGCGGCCACTGCGGGCGAGAGTGTGTCCATCATCACGGCATCCGGAATGACGAAATCCAGTGCGGCAACCGGGGCGGCGTGAACGTCGGGCGCTTGCAGGCCGCGCAGCACGGTATCGGCCAAGACGCAATCTTCGACGCTGTGGGCCAGCGGACCCAGCGTATCAAGCGAGCGGGACAGCGGGAACACCCCGGCCATCGGATAGTGACCGGTCGAGGTCTTGTAGCCCACCACCCCGTTGAACGCTGCGGGAATGCGGATCGAACCGCCGGTATCGGTGCCAAAAGCGATCGGCACGATGTCATTGGCAACAACCACGCCACTGGCCGACGAAGACCCACCCGGAGAGCGCGCGGGACCTGTTCCGTTCGGGTTGCGCGGGGTGCCGAAATGCGGGTTCAAACCGATGCCCGAAAAGGCGAATTCCGTCATGTTCAGCGCGCCGACCGAGATCAGACCTGCCCGCGCCCCTGCACTGACCAAGGCCGCGTCCTGTTCTGCCGGCGGGTTGGAGCCAAGAACCACCGATCCCGCCGTCGTCACCCGACCCTTGAGGTCGAAAAGATCCTTCCACGCCACCGGCACGCCATCCAGCAGGCTGACGGGGTTGCCAGATCGCAAACGTTCGCGGGCGGAGCGGGCCTCGGCCTCGGCTCTGGGACGCAGGGTTTGCGTGAAGATGGCCTTGTCACCAACCTCTTCGATCCGGGCGAAAACCTGATCCACAAGGTCAAGCGGGTCAAGCCGCCCGCTGCGCAGGTCTGAAGAAAGGGCTACGGCGGATGTCTTGCGCATGGAAAGCCCCTTAGTGCTTGATGACAGTCGAACGTGCAGCCCGCCAGGCGACGAAGCCCTGCGCACCGGCCGCAAACTGCCCGCGATACTTGTCAGTGTGACCCTCGACAGCGATCGTGTCGCCGTTGGGCAGTTGCACCGCCATCTGCAGAATGTGCCCTATCAACTGGGCCCGCGTGATCTTGCAGGGGATCACGTTGGTACCATAGGTCTGCCGCGCGTCTTCGGGTGAGGTTGTTCCCGGCAGGATATCGACAGCCTCGGCCGGCAGCACCAGCGAGGCCTGATTGCCCGCAGCCAACTGGTCATGCTTCTCGCCGGTCAACGGACCAAAGGCGGTTTCCAGCGTCACTTCATCGCCGCCCAGTTGGGTTATCTTCCCCGGGATCAGCGTGTTGGCCCCGATGAAACGGGCCACGAACAGGCTTTCCGGGCGGGTATACAACTGACGCGGCGAGCTGATCTGTTCGACCCGGCCCGCATTCATCACGACGATGCGGTCCGACAAGGCCAGAGCTTCAGACTGTGCATGGGTCACGAAGACAAAAGTGATGCCAAGCTCGCGTTGCAGCAGCTTCAACTCGTTCTGGATGCTTTTGCGCAGGTTGGCATCAAGCGCGCCCAGCGGTTCATCCAGCAGAAGAATGTCAGGCTCCACCACCAGCGACCGGGCGAGCGCGATACGCTGACGCTGACCGCCCGACAGGCGGTTGGGGCGCATGTTCGCGACATCGGTCAGGCCCAGCTTGTCGATGATGCGGTCAACCTTGCGGTCGGCTTCCGGTGCGGCCATGCCTTTGACCTCAAGCCCGAAGCGGATGTTCTGGCGC
>CANGHD010000065.1 GCA_947453525.1 Paracoccaceae bacterium
CCAAGGCTTTGGGCCTCAACATGCTGCGCTACCACATCAAGGTGCCCGACCCCCGCTATCTGGAGGTGGCCGACCGGATGGGCATGCTGTTGTGGTACGATCTGCCCAACGTCGGCATCATGTCCGATGCAGCTGCCCTGCGCCTGAAACAGACGATGGAGGGCATGATCGCCCGCGATGGCAACCACCCCTCCATCGTGATCTGGACGCTGATCAACGAAGATTGGGGCACGCGGCTGTGCGATGACCCGGGGCACCGGCGCTGGTTGGAGGAGATGTATGACTGGCTGAAGGCGCGCGATCCCTCGCGGCTGGTCTGTGACAACTCGCCCTGTCAGGGGAACTTCCACGTCAAAAGCGATCTGGATGACTTCCACTACTACCGATCTGTTCCCGAACGGCGGGCAGAATGGGACGCGCTAACGGCAGAACTGGCGCAAGGTGCCGCCTGGACCTGGTCGCCGTTTGGCGATGGTGTGCGCCGGGGGGATGAGCCGAAAATTGTCTCGGAATTCGGCGTCTGGGGCCTGCCGCAGCCTGCACAGGTGCAGTTGGATGGGGCAGAGCCTTGGTGGATGGGCACCGGCCAGCTTTGGGGCGACGGGGCGGCCTATCCGCATGGGATCGAGGGGCGGTTTGCCAGCCTCGGCCTGAACCACGTGTTCGGTACGGTGGAGAATCTGGTCACTCAGGCCCAGTGGTATCAGTTTGCCAATCTGAAATACGAAATCGAGGTGATGCGGGCCTGGCCGCAGATTCAGGGCTATGTCATCACCGAATTGACCGATGTGCATTGGGAGTCTAACGGACTTCTCGATATGAACCGCAACCACCGCGTCTTCCACGACCGTCTGGCCGAGGTGAACGCCGATGTGGTGATCGTGCCCAAGGTGGCGCGCTATGCCGGAACTGCGGGGCAGGCATGGTCGATGGACCTTGCCGTGGCCAGCGGTGGGAGCGTATTGCTGCCCGGGGTGCTGCGCTGGCAGGCCGAGGGCCTGTCAGGTGAGATCGCCTTTCCGGGGTCCGGGGCGCTCAGCACCACCGACCTTGGCACGTTGTCCATGACCCTCTCTCCGCGCGAAGCGAACCACATGCTGGCCGTGCAGTTCACCTTGACCAGCGGAGAGACCATCCTTGCCCGCAATCAGGTCGATCTGGCGGTCTATGCCCCGCGCCAGATTGGTGCTCTGCCACGGATCTCCACTCATGATTCGCGCTTAGCCGATCGCGCCCTTGCCCTAGGGTATCAGTTTGTGACGGCGGATCAGGCCGAAGTGACGCTGACCCATGCGCTATCGGAGGCCGATGTGCGGGCGATGCAAGCCGGGGCGCGCTATGTCGTCCTCGCCGATGGCACCGAGAAAACCGAAGGAAATCTGCGTGTTGAACCGCGTGGCCGCGAGCAGCCCTTCATTCCGGTGGTCGATGATACCCCCGGCATTCCGGTCGGTCCACAGTTTCCTTTGCCCAATATCACCCTGATGGCACGGCACGGCACGATGTGGCGCGGCGACTGGATTGCGGGCTTCAGCTGGATCCGGCGCGAGGGTGTCTTTGCCGATCTGCCGGGCGGTCCGCTGATCGACCTGTCCTTCTCGGACGTCGTGCCGCATCATGTCATGGGTGGCTTTTCGGGGTGGGAGTTTGGCGGGCCGGTCCATGCGGGTGTCGTCGTGGGCTGGGTCCACAAGCCCGCCGCGCTGATTGCTGAGCGCCGCGTCGGCAAAGGGGGCCTCGTGGCCAGCACCTTCCGCCTGACCCGCTCCGCCCCCGGTGCTGATCCGGTGGCAGATGCTCTGTTCGACCGGCTTGTCAAGCTTGCTGCGGCACTGTTCGTGGACATTTGATGTATCAAGATGACCGATATATATCGACAAGCCTGTTGACAGCCCGGCGGTCCGATCCTTAGGCTGACCCCATTGCAGCAACATCGACGCCGACCGGTTCGAGGAGGAACCAGCCGGCGTCGCACGATGCCGGATCACCGGCCCAGCTGCCTGCGTGCGCCTGCAGGGAAGCGGAAAAGTATAGGCGTGGAAGTTCGGACTTCAAAAACGGGAGGATGCAATGCGATTTACACTCAAGGCGGCCGTACTGGCAGCCGTGATGGCTGCGACCGGCGCGCACGCCAAGGAAACCGTGGTCTGGTGGGATTTTCTGGGCGGCGGTGACGGCGTCCGGATGAAGAAACTGATCGAGGACTTCAATTCCGAGCACAAGGACGCCATCGAGATTCAGGCGACCACGCTGGCTTGGGGCACGCCGTTCTATTCCAAAGTCCAGACCTCGGCCGCCGTGGGCGAAGGCCCGGACATGATGACCTATCATGCCAGCCGGATCCCGCTGGCGGTCAGCGAAAGCACGCTGTCGGAAATCTCCGCTGACGACATGAAGACCATGGGCCTGTCGGGCGACAGCTTCGCCTCGGCAACCTGGGATGCGGTCCATGTCGACGGCAAGCAATATGCCGTACCCTTCGACACCCATCCGATCGTCCTGTACTACAACAAGGACTTGCTGGACAAAGCCGGTCTGATCGGCGCCGATGGCTTGCCGGCCGGCCTTGACGGGCTGGACAACTTCAACGCTGCCCTGAAGAAGCTGAAGGACGGCGGAAACCAGTGGGCGATTGCCCAGGTGACGGCAGATGGTGGCTTTGCCTTCCGGACGATCTATTCGCTGCTCTGCCAGCAGGGCGGCACGATCGGCACCGACGGCGCCTGGATGCCCGGCGACAGCCAGGACAAGCTGGCCAAGGCGGTGAGCGTTCTGGCTGATTGGGTGAAGAACGGCTACAACCCCGGCAAGACCGACTATCCGACAACGGTGGCGCTGTTCACCTCTGGCAAAGCTCCGTTCATGATCAACGGTGTTTGGGAAGTGCCGACGATGGTCGACCTTGCCAAGCAGAACAAGCTCTTCAACTGGGGTGCGATCGAACTGCCGGTGCTGTTCGACAAGCCCTGCACCTATGAAGACAGCCACACCTTCGCCATCCCGAACAACGCGGGCAAACCGGCCACGGCCGAAAAGCACGCCGCTGTTCTGGAAGTGATCAAGTGGATGGAAGCCCATGCCCTGTTCTGGGCCACCGCTGGCCATATCCCGGCCAACAAGGCCGTGACCGACAGCGCTGACTACAAAGCCATGCAGCCGCAGGCGACCTATGCCAAACTGACCGCCAATGCTGTCTTCGACCCCAAGTCGATCCATGCCGGCGTCGCCTCTCCGCTGTTTGACGCGGCCGGCAATGCCTTCACGGCGGCCATCAACGGCGAGACCGATCCTGTCACCGCCGTGGCCGACATGAAAGCCGAGCTTGACGCGCTGCAGTAAGCAGACCTACCCGGCGGGCCCTTCGGGGTCCGCCGATCCTTTGACTGAAATGGGGCGGGCATGCTGAGAAACCGGCGACGCGAAATCATGGTGGCCTATATCCTCGTGGCCCCCTTCATCCTGATTTATGGCTGGATGTTCATCTATCCCACGATCCAGATGGTGCAGATGAGCTTCACCGACGCCCATCTGATCGGGGCGGGCAAATGGGTGGGCTTTAAGAACTACACCCGCATGTTCAAGGACCCGACCTTCTACAAGGCGGTCGTGAACACCTCTTATTTCGTGGCGCTGACCGTCGTGCCCGGTACGATCGTGGCACTTGCCATCGCACTGATGGTGCGGCGGCTGAAAGGCTGGGTGCAAAGCGTTGTGCTTGCGGCGTTTTTCCTGCCTTACGTCCTGCCGATCTCGGTGGTGTACCTCATCTGGAATTGGCTGACCAACACGCAGTTCGGCATGCTGCAGGGCCTGATCATTCCCATCGTCGGAGAGCCGGTGAACATCTGGCGCACCATCCCGTGGTTCATGCCAGGTGTCGCCGTGATCACCATCTGGTGGACCAACGGATTCTCGATTCTTCTGTTCCTCGCCGGTCTGCGCAACATTCCGCAAGAGATTTATGAGGCGGCATCGCTGGATGGTGCCACCCGCCGCCAGATGCTGACGCGGATCACCCTGCCGCTTTTGTGGCCCATCACCGTGCTGTGCCTGACCATCCAGTTGATCCTGCAGATGAAGATCTTCGATCAGGTCTATCTGTTCGCGGTCGGAGGTCGCACGCAATCGACCATGGTGATGGTGCAATACATCTACGAACAGGCCTTCCAGAAGAACGCAGGCGGCTATGCGGCAACCCTCGCGGTCGCCCTGTTCGTGGTCGTCGTGGTGTTCTCCGTCCTGCAATTCCAGATCCTGCGCATCAGGGGGCAAAGATGAGCCAGACCACTCCCCGCCGTCGGATCGACCTTGCCGGAGCCTTGCTGACCACCCTGTCGCTCATCTGCGCGCTGTTGTGGTTTTTTCCGATCTATTGGGCGATCATCACCAGCCTGCGCTTCGATCAGGACACGATCACCCAATTCAGCCTGATTCCCAACAATCCAACGCTGTCGGGCTATATCTTCGACTTCGAGAATTCCAAGTTGCTGACCTGGTACATGAACTCGACCATCGTCTCGGTCTCGATCACGGTGATCGCGGTCATGGTGGCGGCCTGTACGGGATATGCCATCTCGCAGTTGAGCTTTCCGGGCCGCACCGCGCTGTGGTGGACGATCCTTGCCAGCTTCATGGTCCCGGTGTCGGCGCTGATCGTGAACCACTTCATCATCATCGCGGGGATCGGGTTCCTCAACAGCTATCTGGGCATCATCCTACCCATGCTGCTGACGCCGGTGACGGTGATCGTCTACAAACAGTTCTTCGACGGGTTGCCGCGCGAGTTCCGCGAGGCGGCGGTGATGGATGGAGCAACTGAGTTCCAACTGCTGTTCCGCGTGTTCTTGCCAATGAACTGGGGGATCACCACGGCCCTGGCAATCATCACCTTCATCGGCGCGTGGAATGCCTTCCTGTGGCCCTTTCTTGCCGCGCAGGACGAGACGATGATGACCGTCACGGTCGGTATCACCGCCGTTCAGGACGCCTTCGGAGTGGCCTATGGTCGGCTTCTGTCGGGTGCCGTGCTGGCCGGTCTGCCGGTGGCGCTGGCCTATCTTCTCTTCCAGCGCCGCGTCACGCAGGCCATTACACTTTCAGCCGGAATCAAGGGGTAAACCATGGCATCGTTGGAACTGACATCCATCGCCAAGAAATACGGCGCGGTCGAAGTGATGCGCGGGCTGAACCTGAAGGTGGAAGACGGCGCCTTCTGTGCGTTGCTCGGGCCGTCTGGCTGTGGCAAGTCCACCCTGTTGCGGATGATCGCCGGGCTTGAGCCTGTCACGGATGGCAAAATCCAGATCGGCAGCACGGATGTGACCTATGAAGAACCCTCGCGCCGCGGCGTGGCGATGGTGTTCCAGAACTACGCGCTGTATCCCCACCTGACCGTGCGCCAGAACATCGGCTTTTCGCTGTCACTGGCTGGCGCCCCAAAGGCCGAGCAGACCAGCAAGACCGACAGGGTCGCCAAGCTGCTGCAACTCGAACCCCTGATGGAGCGCCGCCCGGCGGAACTGTCCGGCGGCCAGCGCCAGCGTGTCGCGATCGGTCGGGCCTTGGTGCGCGACCCCAAGGTCTTCCTGTTCGATGAACCTCTGTCGAACCTTGACGCGCTGTTGCGCGTGCAGATGCGGCTGGAACTGGCCAAACTGCATCAGGATTTGAAAACCACCATGATCTACGTGACCCATGATCAGGTCGAGGCGATGACGCTGGCCGATCAGATCGTGGTTCTCGACAAGGGCGTTGTGCAGCAGGTGGGCTCCCCGCTTGACCTGTACAACGCCCCGGCCAACCGCTTCGTCGCGGGCTTCATCGGCAGCCCAGCCATGAACTTCCTGCCCGTTCAAGCACAGGGCGGCGAGCTGGCTCTGCCGGGTGGCGCCCGAATTTCTGCCGGCGGCGTCCCGGCCGAAATCGGCATTCGTCCCGAACATGTCCGGTTGGTGGCCGCGGGGCAGGGGCTGCTGCAAGGGACCACCCGCGTGGTCGAACAACTGGGCAACACTTCTTTCGTCTATATCGACATGGTGTCCGGCACCTTCGTGGTCGAGGTCGCTCCCGCTGCCACCCCCACCCCCGGCCAGCCCGTCGGGCTGGAGCTTGATCTGTCTCACCTGCACCGGTTTGCCGCCGATGGCACGCGGCTGGCGGATTGAGGCGAAACCCGTGCGCAGATATGCTTCGGTCACCTTCAGCGATGTGAAGATCACCGGCCCGTTCTGGACCGAGCGGCTCGATTGCGTGCTGACCCGCACCATCCCCAGCCAACACGCCCAGCTGGCCGCACACGGCATTCTGGACAGCCTCAAGCTGCCCAAACCCGTCCCGCCGCTGCGCATCCCACGCAACAAGCACAACTTCACCACGCAGATATTCTGGGACAGCGACGTCGGCAAATGGATTGAAGCCGCCGCCTATGCCCTGTCGCATCGCAGAGACGCGGCGCTGGAAGCCCAGATCGAATCCATCATCGACGATCTGGAACAGGCCCAGGCCCCGGATGGCTATCTCAACTGCTGGTATCAGGAGCGCGAGCCGGACAACCGCTGGACCAACCTGCGCGACAACCACGAGCTTTACAACGCGGGGCACCTGCTTGAAGGCGCGGTGGCCTATTTCCATGCCACGCGCCGTGACCGGCTGCTCAAGGTGATGATGCGCTACATGGACCATGTGGCCGCAACCTTCGGCCCGGGCCCGGGCCAAAAGCGCGGCTACTGCGGCCATCAGGAGATTGAACTGGCGCTGGTCAAGCTGTTCCACGCCACGGGGATCGTAAAGTATCTCGACCTTGCCAGCTACTTCATCGACGAACGCGGGGCGCAGCCGCATTACTTCGATCTTGAACGCGCCGCCCGGGGCGAGCCCGTGGGGGCCTTCATTCAGGGCACCTACGAATACAGCCAATCCCATCTGCCCGTGCGGCAGCAAACCAAGGTCGTCGGCCATGCGGTTCGGGCGATGTACATGTACACCGCCATGGCCGACCTTGCGGCCGAACATGACGATGCGGGACTGAAACGTGCCTGCGAGACGCTTTGGGACGATGTGACCCGCACAAGGATGTATGTGACCGGCGGCTTCGGTCCCTCGGCCAGCAATGAAGGGTTTACCCGCGACTACGACCTGCCCAACGACACGGCCTATGCCGAGACCTGCGCCTCGGTCGCCTTCGTCTTCTGGGCGGCGCGGATGATGAACCTGGACCTTGATGGACGCTACGGCGACCTTTTGGAGCGGGCGCTGTACAACAACGTCCTCGCAGGGCTGTCACGCGACGGTACACAGTACTTCTACGACAACAAGCTGGACAGCGACGGCACGCAGTACCGCTGGGACTGGCATCCCTGCCCGTGCTGCACGATGAACGTGGCGCGGCTGATCGGCTCGGTTGCGGGCTATTTCTACGGGCTGGCCGAGGGCGAGATCGCCGTCCACCTTTACGGCGGCGCCACCAGCCGTCTGCCTGTGGCGGGGGGATGGGTCACCCTGTCCGAGGTCTCGACTTATCCGTGGTCCGGCGATATCGCCCTGACACTGGAGCCGGAAGATTGCGTCCGCTTCACCCTGTCGCTGCGGATCCCGGCCTGGTGTCCGGCCGCCACGGCGCAGATCAACGGCCAAGCCGTTGCCATGATACCAGACAAGGGTTACCTCAGGATCACACGCGACTGGGCGAAAGGCGACACGGTGACGCTCGTGCTGCCGATGAGGCCGAGCCGGCTTTATGCCAATCCCGCGGTCCGGCAGGATCAGGGCCGCGTGGCGTTGCGCCGGGGCCCGCTGGTCTATTGTGCCGAGGCGGTGGATCTGGAGGTTGCCCCCCAGATGCTGCGCCTGCCAGCCGAAGCTGACCTGACCGACATCTGGTGTGCCGACCTTCTGGGTGGAATCATCACGCTCACGGCCGCAGCGCGCAAGGTTGACACCAGCCTGTGGGAGGGCGTCCTGTACCGGGATCATCCGCCGGACGAGCGGCCCAGTCCGCTGATGGCCGTGCCCTATTACATCTGGAGCAATCGCGGATCCAACGCCATGCAGGTCTGGCTGCGCGAATAGGCTGGCGATCTTTGGCCGTCGTCTGGCGCTTCGGGCTTGGCGCGGGTATTTTCCGTGGTCGGGGCAAGACAGGGCAGAGTTGCGCTGCCGCCACCGGCGGAAACGAACCCGGTGCATTATTTTGCCGACAATTCCCTTGAAGGTCAGAACAAAAGCATATGTCTCTGACATGGGTGTCGCATTTGCCTTCTATCTCTCTGGCAGGCGCGGTCGGGGTCGCGATCTGTGACCCGAAACGGCCATAGAAGGCGCAGCGGCCGGTCTGAGAAGCACAACTGAGTGGACCATCGGATGAGCGAGACTGATCTCAAGCCCAAGACGCAAGCCAAACCCAAGGTCGAGCGGCCGCATCTGTACAAGGTGATCCTGCTGAACGATGATTTCACGCCACGCGATTTCGTCGTGTCGGTGCTGAAGGCGGTCTTCCGGATGATGGAAAGCGAAGCCTTGGGCGTGATGATGACCGCGCACCGCAAGGGCGCTTGTGTCGTCGCCGTCTACACCAAGGACGTCGCGGAGACCAAGGCGACGCAGGCTACCGAACTCGGACGGTCGCAGGGGTTTCCCCTGACCTTCACGACGGAGCGGGAGGAGTAGGAACGCGCGCTGATCGCCAGTGTCAATTGCAGGTCAGGCGGTCGCGCTTGCTGTCACTTTCGGCGATCAGAACCATGAAGCTGCCATGGATGCCATAGACGACGAATTGCCGGAACCCGGTCATGGCGCCATGCCGGTCGCGCCCGTTCACTTCTCCGCAAAAAGATCGCCCATCGGTGCCCTGTCTTACGTTTGTGAACTCCACCGAGGCCGGATCGTCGAACCTTTCGCGCAGCGCGGATTCGAATGTATCGACGGGGGCTTCGGTTGCCCGGATTGGTAGAAGGCCGGTACAGGTCGCACCAAAGAGGGCCGCCGTGATGATCAATGTGTTGAACTTCATGGCAACCTCCTTTCCGCGCCTGCCGGACAGATGCGCTGCGAGTGCCCGAACGTGACAAAAGTCACGCCGCAACGACACTTAATGGTCATAGATCAGTACCCCGGCGTAATCTTTCGCGCCCGATAGATACAATGCTACTCTTTCGGGTTAATCGTTGCAAATTCAACTAGTTGATTTAATGTGACTATTCCTGCGGAAATGTGTGAAAAAGTGAATTCTTGTCAAAAACGCGACCCTGTGGCGCGCGCATCATTCCGTCAGCCGCCACAGTGTGATGGCCGGCGCCGGTCTTGGCTGACGGAACGTGCTGTTGGCCACAGGACAATCGCTTGCAACAGATGCCCAGAAAGAAGAAAAAATGCTGGAAAAACAATGTATTGACTAGGTGTGCGCTGGTAGGGCGGTCCGGATTGTTTTGTCTGCGCGCAGCGCCGATCTGCGTCGCGTCACACCGGCGGGGCGTCTATCGCGGCTCAGGGGCCTGCCTTCTCGGAATAACACCTGCGTGTTGCCTCCTCGACAAGGCGCGCTTGCCTATGTATTTCAGGCCCGTGGTTGCTATCTTAAGAGTGAATGTTGCACGTTCAGTCGACAAGATCAGACAGTCGGTTTGGAAGGGCGTACTTTCGTTCCAAAGTGCATGTCGCCGATCGGGTGGATTTGTGGGCAGTTTGTCGCATTGTGCAAAAGTGTACGGCTGGGATGAATAGGTGTAAGGTCGAACAGGGTTAGCCTTGTCGGTCCAAGATGATGCGAGACATCCAGCGCGTCACAGGATCCGACCAGACAATGCGACGCTGAGTGCGTTTTTTGGTGAGTGGAATCCGTTGGTCCGCCGCGCGGTTGGGGTGGGCCGTGCATCTGTCGAAGGTGTCCTCAGGAAAGTCTGAGCGACGTGGCGCCCTGGGCAAAAGGAAGGTGGGAAGCATGAAACCGAAAGTTCTGGCTGTGGATGACGAGGAAGCCATCCTGTCGCTTCTCGATGCCTCGCTAAGCGACGAAGGCTACGAAGTTCTGACCGCAAGGACGGTTGAGGAATTCCGCAAGTTGAATGCACAAAACAAGATCGACGTGTTTCTGATCGACGTGGGCCTGACCGACGGAAACGGATTTTCACTCGTCAAGGAACTCCGACAATCGTCCAAAGCGGGCATCATCGTCCTGACCGGCCGCGCCAGCGAGACCGATCAGGTTGTCGGTCTTGAGATTGGTGCCGATGATTATGTGACCAAGCCGTTTCGGATCCGGGAATTGGCGGCACGAATCAACGCCGTCCACCGCCGAACTTCCGCCCGTCAAGAGCTTGACATCGCCCGCGCAGAGCCCGCCACGGCCCAGCCGATGGACTACAGCTTCGACGGCTACAAACTCAGCACGGGTGCGCGCAGGCTTTGGGATGTCGAGGGGCGCGAGATCGTGCTGACGACGGCCGAGTTCGACCTGCTTTCCGCCTTGTTGCGCCGCCGCGGGCAGGTGCTGGACCGGGATCAGTTGATGAACGCCATGAAGGGGCGCGACTGGGAAAGCTATGATCGGGCCATCGATGGGCTGGTCAGCCGCTTGCGCCACAAACTGCCCGCCTCGAACCCTTCGGCGCATTTCATCCGCACGGTCCACGGCATCGGATATTCGTTCACAGGCTGACCTGCTGGCACGAGTGCGGACCAAAGCACCCGGCTGGCAGGCTTTGCGCCGAATTCTGCATCATGTCTGGCGGCTTGGTCGCGATCAGAACAGGAAATCAAGCGCCGTCAGTGTGGTGGCGTTGACATTGTCCAGCACCAGTTCACCCGTGGTGAAGACAATATGGGTGTCAGCGCCCTCCATATGCATCAAGGTTTTCACGTCGGCGAAGGTCTTGACGCTATCCGCGCCGGTCATGCCGGACAGGTCGACGATGTCATGCTCGGCGCTGTGGAAATCGGTGATCTCGTCCTTGCCAAAGCCGTTGAGGAAGATGAAGCGGTCGGCCCCACCCCCACCGGCCAGTATGTCGTTTCCCGCGCCGCCGTCCAATATGTCGTCGCCGCCCTGACCCTTGAGGTTGTCATCGCCAAGTCCGCCTTGCAGCAGGTCGCGGCCAAGCCCGCCGGTTAGCATGTCTTGTCCCGCGCCGCCGATCAGCGTGTCATTGCCGCCCAGACCGTTGATCAGATCATTGCCGCCGCGCCCTTCGACGCGGTCATTGCCTGCGCCGACGAAGGTGATCTCTGTCCGTAGCAGGTCCCAAGCGGCCAGATTGCCAAGGTTCACCACGTCGCCCGTCAACATCCGGCCGTTCCCATAAGTCAGGACGGGATGCACACCCAGATTGGTGATCCCCGCATCGGCTGCACCTGTGGAATCGGCGGCGTTCAGGCGGGTCGTGGTGAGAAAATAGGTCCCATGGTCCAGCCGGTCCTGCAGGGCCGCGTCCCCGACGGCGTTCAGGCTCAGGCTGGCCGTTGCTGCCGCTGCATTGATTTCGTTCGCCGTCATCAGAACCAGCCGATCGGCGCTGGCAAAACCGTGCACAGCAAGCTCAACTCCGGCGCTGCTTTGCTTGAAGTCGAACAGTGGATGGGTTCCGATCAGGCTCTCGCTCATCAAGGCAAAGGCTGCGCCCGGAACCCTGACGTCACAGGCGGTGTTTCCGACCAGGTTGGTATAGTTGGCGCGAGCGAAGTACAAAGGCCAGATGTCCGCCGAGGTGGCACCATGCGTCGTCAATTCATAGAGGATATCGACCATCATGGCGGCCTGCGGCATGCCACGGTTTGACGCCCCCGTGTCATTGACGCCATCGTTGTTGGCATCGACGTACCGGATCGGGTCCCATTCGGTAAAGTTGCGGTCCAAGGCACCATAAGCGAAGCCAAGACGATGCTCCAACGTGTTCAACTGTTTGAAGATGAAGGTTTCCGCATCGCCGTTGATCCCCGCCAGCCCGTCCTTGGGATAGAAATGATCGATCATGCCGTCGACCAGATGGGCCAGATTGGCGCCTCCTTCGGTCTTGCCGGTCACCTCGTCTGCAATCTGCAGAACTTGCTGATAGGCAACGCCCTGACCCGGGATCATGAATTTGGTCCAGCCGGGATGGTTCTGGTTGTCGACCTGGCCGTCATGGACATAGACCGCACTCGTGGCGGCGGGCGACATGTAGCCCGCAGCGCACAGGCTCTGGATCGCGACCGTGGGGCGGATCGTGCCGGCGGGCAGCGCCTCGTCGATCGCCGCGTTGACCGTCACCAGCATGGCGCGGGCGACGCGGCCATATTCGGTGGCGGTCATCTCGCCGCCACCCCAGAATTCGTTGCCGATCTCGAAGGTGTGGATCTGCGTGCCGCTGGCCGCGGCATCTGCGATGGTACGCTCGATATAGCTCTTCATGTCCGCCAGATACTGCGTGTCCACATGCCGGTTGCCATAGGTCCCATCGGCCAGAGCCGTGGCCGCCATATGGTCGGCCCCGAAGGCCGAGCGGGTCTGCAGGGTCAGCGTGACGTTGGCGTGCAAGGTGCCCGCAGCGGCAAAGAACTGATGCTGCCCGATCGTCAGGTTGCCATTCATTGTGGTGGCGTTTTCATGACGGAAGTCGAACACCGTCTCGGTTACTGTGCCGCCCGGCCACCGCAAGCCGCCAAGGCTCAACTGCTGCACCGCCGTCATCAAGTTCGCCAGCGCCGCGGCATCGCCACCCGTCGGCAGTTGATTGACCAGAAAGTTCGCCCCGAAATGATCTGCCGTCAGCGTTTCGATCAGATTGGCTTGCAGCGACGGATCGGTGTTCTTGACAAGAAATTTGGCCATGATCTTCACTCCCAATTCGGTGGGGTGAGAGGGAAAAGCCATCCGGCCTTTGAATCGCTTCAAAGGCTTCGCTCTCGCGATGAAACTTGGGGCGGAATTCTCCCTCTCGGGTCTTAGCCTGTGATACGCGCCAGATGCGCGAGGGTGATGGGTCCGGGATGGAAAGACGTTGACCATGGATGAAGGTATTTGAAGTCGTTAAAATATGTTGCAAAGGCATTACATATCTGCACAAATGCCCAACGCGCCGCCGAGATGGCTGATGCCCTGCCGGCCCCGGCCTCAACCGGTCGCAGATTGGCACGGGGCAGGCTGGGCCACGAAGAGGCTACACAGGCGGTTCAGGTGGTATTTGGGCCAATTGCTCCTGCCCCATCCCGCGCCCAAAACAACGAAAAGGCTGCGGATCTAAGGACATAGATTCAAGAAAGATTAAACAATAACAGATATTGAACCAAGCTTCTGGTCGACTGCCTGCCATCGTGCGGGTTGATCTGGCTTTGCCTGTGGCCGTCCGGCGGCCCTCGCTTGCGCCGGGATCCGGGAGGTGCCGGGGCGGCACAAGATCCTGACGCTCATCGTCTCACGAAGTCGTAGAATCTACCCAAGGTGGAGTTCAGCAGAATGTCCGCCACAAGCCTGCAAGACTTTGCACAGGGCCGCCGAACTGTTCCGACAGATTCCAGCTAAATCGACTGGAACGCCATTGCTGCCGCGTGCCGTCTTGGGAACCGCCTCCCGTGTTGGGGCCACCTGGGTTCGGGTCGAATGAACTTAACCATTTTGGGGTGCCCCTGCATGAAAACCATGTCCATGACGCAACCGGAGCAGATCAGAAAACCCGCGTTCGTGTTGGAGAGGTCGATCCTTTCGAGTGCCGCATTCGGGCGCTGGTTCCGGCATGTCTGGCCCAAGGCGCAGGGCGATATCACGCGGAGCGACATGGCGTCGATGTTTGCGGCAGATTTGAACGCGTCAAATGATTTCATGGTCAATCACAGTCGCACCATGCGGCGCGCCGGCGGCGTGGCTCTCTGACCGCCGCAGGATCTCAAGACATTCAAGCCTTTGATCTGTGAGCGTCAAACCGGCGCTCTCTTTTGGAAATTTATGGTTAAATTGCGCAAAATTGTGCAAAGTGCGGTCCGGACTGGCCTCGCACGGAATATGCTGATAGATGTTGAAGGCATGGATTGCGGTATTGACGGAACATCTTTGACAGAACGGCCGTGCTGGGCAGGGCCGAGTGAGGGTCGCGGTTTTGCCTTCTCAACATTCCAGCGCGATCGCCGCCGTTGATACGACGCTTAATATGCTGTCGTTCGTCGGTGCGGCTCTGTTGGCGGCGGGTTGGGTCTTTGATGTTCCGCTTCTGATCCAGCCGGTGTTGGCCTTCGCAGGTGTGCATTTCGATGCGGTTGTCTGCCTCGTGCTGCTGTCGCTCGCCAACATATTGCCCCGGCCTTGGCGCGCGGCCGCGTTTGTTCTGGTCGCGCTGGTGGGATGCTCTGCGGTACTGACCCTTCTGGGCTATGTTCTGCGTTTTGCGCAGCCGATTGATGGGGTGCTGGACTATACCGGTCTGATCTCGTCCCGCCGCAGCGCGACCCTGCACATGCCCTTCCCGACCGCGTTGAGCCTGTCGTTCGTCTGTGCCGCGCAGTTGATCTTTCAGCGCCGCGCGTCCGGTGCGCTGCACGCCGCCTTCGCGCTGGCCTTGGCGGCGGTTGGTGCCTTGGTGGTCCTGCAAGACCTTCTGACGCAACAGGTCTTTCCAGATCGTCCAGACTATGCCGGAACGTATGACATAGCCCTGCAATCTTCGGCCGTGATCGTGTTGCTCTGCGCGGCGCTTGCGCTGCGGGCCATCGTCAGATTTCGGCAGGTGGGCCACCACTGGCTTGACCAGTCCTATGCATGGACGACGGTGATGCTGGTGGCGGGCGTCCTGACGGCGTGGGAATATCAAGAGCGCGGTGATTGGGACAGGCGGGCCTTCGAAACCGACGTCGCGCTGAAAGACGTGGAACGGGAACTGCTGCAGCAGTTGCAGCGGGTCGGGTCATCCCAGCAACATCTGGCCGACCGCTGGCCGCTGTTTGGCAAACAGACGCAAGAGACTTGGCAGCGTGATGCCGGGACGGTCCTGCAAGACGCGCCCGCCCTGACCTTCTTGGCCTTTATCGATTTGAACCGCATCGTGCGCTGGCAGGTCAAGCGACCGGAAAAGACCCATGATCCCATCAACGGGAAGCTGGACGACGACCCGATCCGCAGCCTTGCCTTTGACACGGCGGATCATCTGAAGTCGACGCTTATGACCCAGACCGTCCGCTTGCCCGATGGGAGGATGGCAAGACTTTACCTGACACCGCTGTTCACCGGCACCGTTCAGGATGGGTATCTGATGGCCGCGCTGCCGTTGGCCGACGTCTCCGCCTTGGCACCCGCCGAGGTGATGCAGGACTTTGCCGTCGACATCCGCGATTATCCGACCAATGCCCATGACCCGGTCACCTCGACCGCCGATCCGGGAACCCGTGTCCGCAAAACCGCGAGTGTTGAAACTTTCGGGCAATACTGGACGGTCACGGTCTGGCCCAAGGAAAGCTATCTTCAGGCGCATCGTTCAAACCTGTTGACCCCAAAGCTGATCTTCGGAGGCCTGATGACCTTTCTGATGGCAGCAGCTTTCGCAGAGGCGCGGCAAAGCCAGACCAGCCTGCGCCGCGAGGCAGAGGCCGAGTCACAACTTGCCACCACGCTGGACCATATCGACGAGGGGTTCCTGACCCTCGACCGGACATGGCACATCACCTATGCCAACGCGCAGGCAGCGGTGATTACCGGGCACAGCAAAGACCAGTTGATCGGCAGTGCCATCATGGACCTTTCGTTAAATCTGGATGGAATTCCAGGGGACAAGGCGCTGGCCCTTGCGATGGAAGGCAAAGGTGCCGGGCAGTTTGTCGGACCATTCATCAACGACCGCGCGCTGGATGCGATGGCCTATCCAACAAGAGACGGCGTGGCTGTGGTGTTTCGCGAGGTGACGAAGGAACGCATCCGCGACCAGCACCTTCGCCTACTGGAAACGGCAGTGGCCCGCCAGAATGACGTGCTGATCATCACCGAGGTCGGGGGTGACATGGAACAGGAGACGCAGAAGATCGTTTACGTCAACGACGCCTTCACGCGGTTGACAGGCTACACAAGGCAAGAGGCCATTGGCCAGTCGCCGCAACTTTTGCATGGGCCCGCAACCAGTCAGGCAAGTCTCGACAAGATCCGTCAGGCCCAGCGCAACCGGCGGCCCGCGCTGGTCGAACTGGTCAATCACGCCAAGGATGGCACGCAATACTGGATCGAAATGGACATCGCGCCCATTTTCGACAGTCAGGGCACCTGCACCCATTTCGTGACGGTCGAGCGCGACGTGACGGAACGCAAACGCTTGGAGGCGGAGTCCATCTCTAATGTGGAGCGGTTCCAGCACATCGCCGATGCGTCCAATGACATCATCTGGGATGCCGATCTGGCGACAGGAACCGTGCTGTACAACGAAAACATCAAGAAGATCCTTGGCTATGATCCGGCGGTACGCCAACTGACCACCCGGGATTGGGAGGCGTGGGTGCACCCCGAAGACAGGGACCGGGCAACCGCGATCATCACGGAGGCCGTCGCAACCCCCGGCCCGCCCGTCGACATGGAATATCGCATTTGCAAGGCCGATGGCACCTATGCCATCATGACCGACCGCGCCAAGGTCATCCGCGACCCGGATGGAAAGCCCACGCGCGTCGTCGGCACCATGTCGGATGTCTCCGAACGCCGTATTACGGCCGAACGGTTGCGGCAGGCCCAGCAACTGGAGGCCGTGGGTCAGTTGACCGGGGGCGTCGCGCATGATTTCAACAATCTGCTGACGGTCATCCTCGGCAACTCGGAACTTTTGGCCGAAAGGCTGACCGAAGAACCGAAGCTGAAGAAACTGGCGGAAATGAACGTGGCGGTGGCATTGCGGGGGGCCGAACTGACCAGCCGTCTTCTGGCCTTCGCCCGCCAGCAGCCATTGGCGCCCAAGCGGATCGAGGTCAACGCGCTGATCTCCGGGATGGAAGACTGGATGCACCGGACACTGCCGCCGTCCATAAATATCCGAATCGCCGGTGCGACTGACCTTTGGGATATCGACGCCGATCCGCATCAGCTGGAGAATGCCTTGCTGAACTTGGCCGTCAATGCGCGCGATGCCATGCCTCAGGGCGGTCTGTTGACCGTCAAGACCGCCAATTGCGACGTCGACGCCGACTTCGCCAAGCACGTGCCCGAAGCGAAGCCCGGCCAGTATGTCCGGATTTCGATGCAAGACAACGGCAGCGGGATGGACCCCGCCACGCTGGCCCGCGCCTTCGAGCCGTTCTTTACCACCAAGACCATGGGCAAAGGCAGCGGGCTGGGTCTCAGCATGGTCTACGGGTTCCTGCGGCAATCGGCGGGCTTTGCCAGCATCGACTCGGTTTTGGGTGAGGGCACGACGGTCCACCTGTTCTTCCCGCGCGCCACCCAGAATGAGATGTCCCGCCACCCGCACGCCGGTCCGGAGAAGATCGTCGGCGGAACCGAGCATATTCTGGCGGTCGAGGACGAAGCGGCCGTGCTGGAAAACGTCGTGGCCAAGCTGGAGGGTTTGGGCTACCGCGTCACCGCCGCCTCGACGGGCACGGTCGCGCTGGACATCATCGCCAAGGACACGACGATCGACCTTTTGTTCACCGATATCGTGATGCCCGGCGATCTCAGCGGCCCGCAACTGGTCAAGCGGGCCGAGGTGATCCGGCCGGGCCTGAAGGTGCTTTACACCTCGGGTTACACCGATGACACGATCATTCACGATGGCAAAGTCGACGCGGGCCTGACACTTTTGTCCAAACCCTATCGGCTGGCCGAGTTGGCCGAAAAGGTTCGCGCGGTTCTGGACGCCTGAGAGGTCAGCCCTTCAGGATGATCTCCGCCAGACGCTCCCACGTCAGCGGAGCCTCGCTCAGGACCCGGACATGTCCGAGAACTTCCGCCACCAGCGCCTCCGACGCGAGGGAGTGCCCCCAAAGCCCGGCATCGCCCAAAAACGCGCGCACCTGCGACTCAGACGCCAACGGTTTCAGCAAAGCCAGTCGAGCCAGAACATCCGGCGCATCGCGTGGCGGTAGGGCTGCGGCGCCGTCGAACCGGCCGAGGTAAAAGACCAGCCAAGCCGCCATCGACAGGCTCAGCAGCGGGGCAGGGCGGTGGTGGCGCGCCTCATAGGCCCGCATCCTGTCGAGGTTGCGGTGGCGGACCTTCGACAGCGCATTCAGGCTGATGTCATGCCAGAGGTGACGGATGTAAGGATTGGCAAAGCGGCGCAGCACGGCAGCGGCGAAGCTTTGCAGGTCCTCGGGCGGCAGGTTCAGAAACGGGATCACCTCGGTCTGCAAGACCCGTGTCAGGAAAGCCGCTCCCACCGGATGTGTCACGGCCTCCGCCACCGAGGGCACACCCATCAACAGCGCCAGCGGGCACAGCGCGGTATGCGCCCCGTTCAGAATGGCCACCTTGCGCAGCTTGTAGGGCGTCACATCGGGTGTGACGATGGTGCCGTCATCCCATGCGGCCAAGGGCAGACGAGGCTCTGGCTGCCCCTCCCGCCGTTCCAGCGCCAGAAAGTGGAACAGTTCCGCCGCCGTCAGGCACGGGTCGGAGTATCCCAGATCCGCCTCGATCGCGGCAATCTCGGTCTTGGGATAGCCCGGCACGATGCGGTCGACCAGCGTGTTGAAGAAGGCGCAGTCCTCCGCCACCCAAGCCGCGAACGCTGGCTCCAGTCCCCAATCGGCGGCGTGCTGCAACACGATCCGGCGCAGCGCATCGCCACTGAGGTCGGTCAACTCGCACGGAATGATGTGCCAGCCATGCCCCGCCCCCAAGGCCCGCCAGCGGTGATGCAGCAATGCG
>CANGHD010000066.1 GCA_947453525.1 Paracoccaceae bacterium
CGCTCTTTGGGGGCAGGGGGCCACGACCGCCTCGCCCAGCTTTCCGACCTCTGCCAGCTACAACAAGGACCTCAAGCAGCGCCCGCAGGACATTGAAGGGGCCAAGAAGATGCTGGCCGATGCGGGTTATCCGGAAGGCAGCCTGAAGATCGTGTTCAAGGCCACGACGAACTATCCCTACCATATCGAAGCGGCCCAGATTCTGGTGGAATGGTTCAAGTCGGCCGGTGTCGACATGACGATTGAGCAACTGACCTGGGCCGATTGGCTCAGCCAGTGCTGGGTCAACAAAGACTATCAGATGACCATGATGAACTTCTTCACCCTCTGGGAGCCGGACTTCCTGTACTTCTCGGTCTGGAATTCTACCGGGGCTTTCAACTACCGCGCCATCAAGGACCCGGTCATCGACGACCTGACCACCAAGGCCCGCAGCGTCGTGGATGATGCAGCGCGCGCCGACATATACAAACAGGTGCAAAAGCAGATCTGGGAGCAGAGCCACGACATCATCCTGTGGTTCCGAAACGGCACGATTGGCGCACAGACCAAAGTCATGGGTCTGGACACCATCGTCCATCCGAACGGATCGAACCTGAACTTCCACAAAGCTTGGCTCAAGGCCTGATGACCCTTCCGGCGGGCCAGTATCGGCCCGCCGGATCACCCCACGCGGGCCTGCCCATGACCTATATTCTCAACCGGCTGTTGTCGGTGACCCTGACCCTGTTCCTGATCACGCTGGTCACTTTTGCCGTCACCAACATCCTGCCTGGCGATGTGGCCATGATGATCATGGGCACCCAGTCAAACCCCGAGGCCTTGACCGGCCTGCGCGAGAGTCTGGGCCTGAACGACCCGCTTCTGGTGCAATACGGGCACTGGGTCGGCGGCATGGTAAGCGGTAATTGGGGAGACTCGCTGATTTTCAAGAAGCCGATCCTTGGGCTTTTGGGCCAGAAGATCGTGGCTTCCGCCATTATCGTCGTGCTGTCGATGGCCATCGCGCTGGCTCTGGCCGTGCCGCTGGGGGTCTGGGCGGCGGTGCATCGCGACAAGTGGCAGGACAACGTCAGCTCTTCGGCCGCCTTGCTTGGTGTCAGCTTGCCGGATTTCTTCTGGGGTATCGTGATGATCCTCGTCTTTGCCCGCTGGTTGGGCTGGTTTCCGTCATCGGGGTTCGTGGAGCCATCTGTTGACCCTTTGGGCGCCTTGCAGCGCGCCTTCCTGCCGTCTTTGGCATTGGGTCTTGGCTTGATGGCGCATCTAACGCGGATGACGCGTTCCACAATGACCGGCATCCTGTCGCAGGAATTCATCCGCGTCGCCCGAGCGAAGGGGTTGGCGGAGCGCACGGTGATCTGGCGCTATGCCCTTGCCAATGCGATTGGCCCGGTGATCACCATTGCTGGGCTGCAGATCGGCTATTTGTTCGGGTCCATCATCGTGATGGAAAGCCTGTTTGGCTATACCGGCATGGGATGGCTGACCTACCAAGCTTTGCTGAACCGCGACCTGCCCTTGATCCAGGACACCGTCTTTGTCATCGCCGCCGTCGTGATGCTGACCAATCTGGCCGTGGACCTGTTGTATGTCGTCATCGATCCACGCATCCGGTTGGGCTGAGCCATGAAACGTTTCAAGACCACCAAAGGGCTCATCGGGATCGTGTTGCTTTTGGCAATCGCGCTGATCGCGATCCTGGGGCCGATGATCATTCCGCCCGAAGCCTCCACCGCGATGGACATGCACGCGCGCCGCTCGCCTCCGACGTTGATCCACCTATTTGGCACCGACCAACTGGGGCGTGACTTGATGTTCCGCGTGATCCTTGGCGCACGCACCTCACTGGAAATCGCCGTCTCTGCGGTGGTGATGAGCGTGGTTCTGGGTCTGCCGCTTGGACTGATCTCGGGCTATTTCGGCGGTTTGACGGACAATGTTCTGATGCGGCTGGTCGATACTTTGCTGGCATTTCCCGCCCTTCTGCTGGCGCTGACCATCAGTGCCGTGCTTGGGCCAAATCTGCAGAACACCATCATTGCAATCGGCGTCGCCTTTACCCCCTACCTTGCCCGCATCATCAGGGGCGAGGCGCTGCGCGTGGCGCAAATGCCCTATGTCGAGGCGGCACGGTCCTCTGGCACCACGGACATCATGATCATGGGGCGGCACGTTTTGCCCAATATCCTGCCTGCGGTGATCGTGCAGGGCACAATCAGCCTGGCTTTCGCCATTCTGGCCGAGGCGGGCCTGTCGTTTCTGGGCCTTGGCACCCAGCCCCCCGCCGCAAGCTGGGGCCTGATGATACAGGCCTCACGCGACCAGCTGGACATAGCTCCCTGGACCGCCATCGTTCCGGGTCTGGCGGTGGCGCTGACCGTCCTGGGGTTGAACATGTTTGGCGACGTCCTGCGCGATATCCTGGACCCAAGAGCAAAATGAGGAGGAGGTCGACATGAAAGACATCGTTTCCGTCGACCATCTGCGGGTCGAGTTCGCCACCGATAGCGGGCCCGTGGTGGGGGTGGAGGATGTGTCCTTCACGATCGCCCCCGGTGAAACCCTGTGCGTCGTGGGCGAAAGCGGCTCGGGCAAGTCGGTGACCTCACTGTCGCTGATGCGGCTGGTGGAGTTTGGCGGTGGGGCGATCACCGCCGGGGCGCTGAATTTCGTCCGGGCCGACGGCTCGACCCTTGACGTAGCGGCGGCACCGCCGGAGATCATGGGGCAGGTGCGCGGCAACGAGATCGGGATGATCTTTCAAGAACCGATGACGGCCTTGAACCCGGTCTTTACCATCGAACGTCAGCTGACCGATGGGCTGATGCTGCACAAGGGCCTGAACCAGCCCGCAGCCACCGCCCGTGCCTTGGAGCTTTTGCGCAGCGTCCGCATTCCAGAGCCGGAACGGCGGCTGAAGCAATATCCCCACGAATTGTCGGGCGGCATGCGGCAACGCGTGGTCATCGCCATGGCCATGGCCTGCGAACCGAAACTGCTGATTGCCGACGAACCTACAACCGCGCTGGATGTGACGATCCAGGCCGAGATCCTCGCCCTGATCAACCGCCTCAAACGCGAGAACGGCATGGCGGTTCTGTTCATCACCCATGACATGGCCGTTGTGGCCCAGATGGCCGACCGTGTGGTCGTCATGTATCGCGGCAAGATCGTCGAGACCGGCACCGTGCAGCAGATCTTCGAGGCCCCGCGCGAAGATTACACCAAGTCGCTGCTCGCCGCCGTGCCCAAACTGGGCGAGATGAAGGGCAAGGCCGCCCCTGAACGTATGCGCCTGATCGGTGACGAGGCCGCCCGCGCGACCCAGACCGCGCCCGAGCCGCGCGAACCGCAGGTGCTGCTGGAGGTCAGGAATCTGACCACCCGGTTTCCGGTCAAGGGCGGCATCCTGCGCCGCACCGTGGCGCAGGTTCATGCTGTCGAGGATGTCAGCTTTACCCTGAACGTGGGGGAAACCCTGGCACTTGTCGGTGAATCCGGCTGTGGCAAATCGTCTTGTGGTCGGTCGATCCTGCGGCTGATCGAGCCCGCCTCGGGAGAGGTGTGGATCGCAGGACGCGATATCGGCGCCCTGAACCGGCGGGATCTGCGCCGGGCGCGCGCTGACATGCAGATGGTGTTTCAGGACCCGTTTGCCAGCCTGAACCCCTATCGCCGCCTCAAGGCGCAGGTGGCAGAGCCGCTTCAGAATTTCGGCCTCGCCTCTGGTGCGGAGTTGGAGGCGCGGGTGTTGCAATTGTTCGACAAGGTCCAGCTGCCGCGCGACTTCATGAACCGCTTTCCGCACGAACTGTCCGGCGGCCAGCGGCAACGCGTTGCGATCGCCAGGGCGCTGGCGGTCAACCCAAAACTGATCGTGGCCGACGAGGCGGTTTCGGCGCTTGATGTGTCCGTACAGGCGCAGGTGCTGAACCTGATGATGGACCTGCAAGAGGATCTTGGCCTGTCCTATCTGTTCATCAGTCACGACATAGCTGTTGTCGAGCGGGTGGCCCATCATGTCGGCGTCATGTATCTGGGTCGCATCGTGGAAATAGGACCCCGGGCTGCGGTGTTCGACAATCCGACCCACCCCTACACGCGCTCGCTGCTGTCGGCCGTGCCGATTGCCGACCCAAGGAACCGCCGCTTTGCCGATGACCTGAACTTCAAGCCGATCACCTCGCCGATTTTTCCTCTGGGCCACCAGCCCGCACCGTCCCTCTATGATCAGATTGCGCCCGCGCACTACGTCCTGCGGGCCTGAAAGGAACACCATGCCGATCAAGAACCGTCTGTCCGAGATGCAAGCTGAAATCACCGCCTGGCGGCGTGACCTGCATGAGAACCCGGAACTGATGTACGAGGTGCATCGCACCGCTGCCACCGTGGCTTCCAAACTGCGCGATTTTGGCTGCGACGCGGTGGTCGAGGGCATTGGTCGGACCGGGGTGGTCGGCGTGATCAAGGGCAAGACCGACACACGCGGCCATGTCGTGGGCCTGCGTGCCGATATGGACGCCCTGCCGATCCTTGAGGCGACGGGTCTGGCCTATGCCAGCAAGACGCTCGGCAAGATGCACGCCTGTGGCCATGACGGCCACACCGCCATGCTGCTCGGGGCCGCCAAATACCTGGCCGAGACGCGCAATTTCGACGGTGCTGTCGCCGTGATCTTCCAACCTGCGGAAGAGGGTGGGGCCGGGGGCAGGGCCATGGTCAATGACGGTTTGATCCCGCGCTTTGGCATCAAGGAGATCTACGGGATGCACAATTCCCCGGGGCTGCCGGTGGGTCAGTTCTCGATCAAGCCCGGCCCCTTCTATGCAGCGACCGACAATTTCACCGTGCATCTGACGGGAAAGGGCGGTCATGCCGCCTATCCGCACCGCGCGGTCGATACGACGGTGATGGGCTGCCAGATCGTGATGACGTTGCAGACCATCGCCTCACGCAGTGCCGATCCGCTGGAATCCCTGGTGGTGTCGGTCACCTCGTTCAAGACCGAAAGCGAGGCGTGGAACGTCATCCCCGAGCGGGTCGAGCTGCGCGGCACCGTGCGCACCTTTGACGCAGGCATCCGCAAGATGGCCGAGCAGCGCTTCCACACCATCGTTAACAGCACTGCCGCGGCATTTGGCGGATCGGCCGAGATCATCTGGTCGCCCGGCTATCCCTCCATGGTCAACGCCGAAACGGAAACCGACTATGCCATTGCGGTGGCTGAAAAGATTGCGGGGCCCGGCGGCGTTGACACCCATTGCCCCGCCATCATGGGCGGCGAGGATTTCGCCTATATGCTGGAGGTCTGCCCGGGCGCCTATATTCAGGTCGGCAACGGCAACACGGCAGAGGTTCACCACCCCGAATACAACTTCAACGACGAGGCGATCCCCTTTGGCGCGTCTTATTGGGCTGAACTCGTTGAAACCCGTATGCCTGCGGCGTGAAAGGACATTCGATGAGCTGGGCAGATTATCTCGACATGCATCAACGCCGCTTTGTTGATGAACTTCTCGACTTCGTTCGCATCCCGTCGGTTTCGGCGTCGCCGGCACATGTGGCAGATGTGGTGACGGCAGGAAACTGGGTCGTGGACCGTCTCAAAGCCGCCGGCATGGACAACGTCAGGATGCTGCCGACCGCGGGGCATCCGGTGGTTTACGCAGACTGGCTGCAGGCGCCCGGCCAGCCCACCGTGCTGATCTATGGCCATTTTGACGTCCAGCCCGCCGAACCTTTCGACTTGTGGCAAACCCCGCCCTTCGCGCCAGAGGTGCGGGATGGCAAGGTCTGGGGTCGCGGCGCGTCGGATGACAAGGGCGGCATGCTGATCCCGATCCTGTCTATCGAGGCCTTGCTGAAGACAACCGGCCGCCTGCCGGTCAACGTGAAGGTCTTCTTTGAGGGGCAAGAGGAAATCGGTTCTCCGCATCTGCCGCCGTTCATCGCGGCCAATGGTGCGCTCTTGAAGGCCGACATGATCTTTTCGGCCGATGGCAGCCAGTGGGATGAGGGGCAGCCCAATCTGATCACCGGCCTGAAAGGCCTCGTGGCCGCGCAGGTCACGGTGTCGGGTGCCAAAGGAGATCAGCATTCGGGCCAGCAGGGCGGCGGCATTGCCAACCCGATCCAGGGACTGTCGCATATCATCGCCTCGATGAAGGGGCTGGATGGCAAGATCAAGGTTGCCGGGTTCTATGATGACGTCATCGACCTGACGGTCGAGGATCGCACAGCCATCGCGCGGGTTCCCTTTGACGAAGCGCAGTACATCGAGGCCCTCGGTGTGCCGGATGTCTTTGGCGAGGAAGGCTATAGCACGCGCGAACGCCTTTGGGCGCGTCCGACGTTCGAGCTGAACGGCATCTGGGGCGGGTGGCAGGGCAACGGGATCAAGACGGTGCTGCCGGCGCAGGCCTTTGCCAAGATCACCTGCCGCCTTGTTGCAAACCAGCGCCCCGATGCGATCTTCGCCCTGCTCAAAGCCCATGTCGAGGCGCATTGCCCCAAGGGCTTGTCGGTAGAGGTTGAGCGGCTTGCCGGCAGCGCTGATCCTTTCCTTGTGCCTCCCGGCCACAATTCCAGCACCGCCGCAGCCGAAGTGCTGACCGAGGTCTACGGCAAGACCCCCTACATCACCCGGACCGGTGGCTCGATCCCCGTCATGACCATGTTGTTGAACGAGCTTGGCATCCACGCCACGGTCTTTGCTTTTGGCATGAACGACGAAAACCTGCACGCGCCCAACGAGTTCTTCCGCCTGTCCAACTTCCGCACCGGGCAAACCGCCTATTGCAAGCTGCTGGAACGGTTGGGCCGCGGATAGCGGCCGAAAACGGCTCTGGCGCGGGGCTTTGTTGCGCCAGAGCCCCGTGCGCGGAATGCGACTGACAAGGGGAAGATGGCCCCGCTTTGGATCGGTACGCTCCCCACGAGAGCCGCCGACGAAGGCAAACTCGCGGTCGCCACGCGTGCCACCCCCAACCCCGCGCTCGGCCATGGTGGCGAGGACCACGATGGCACATGAAGGTGCCGCGCTGACCGACGGAGGCGGCGGCGATCCTGTCACCAAATCGGGCTGCCGTCTCAGGTCGATGGCATCGCTGCGGGCCATCACGTCGAACGCATGGCACCGATCGACCGGCGGGGCCATGCGCCTTGTTCAAGGGCGCAAAACTGACATAACGCGCGCGGTTTTGTCCAACGGCCGCTTCGCACGAAGATGTGTGTCCAGGCGTTTCGCTGGCAATTGACCTCGCGCCATCCGTGGCAAAGAAGAGGACGGAACGATGGGCGAATGATCCAGCGGTGCATTCGGGAGAGCAGAAACGTGGCCATCTGGAAGCAACTTCTCTGGTCGCTTTGTGTCGGGGTGATCGCCTTGGTCTTTGCCGCATGGGTATCGCCCGTGACCGCTGATTTCATGGCGGGACATGGGCTTGGCGCACCGCTGCGGCTGTTGGGCCTGACGGCACCTGCCGATCCCGCGAGTTCTGCGGCCGCCGGTGCTGCACCCTCTGCCGGAAAGGGTGGAACAACGCCAGACGCTGCGGCGCAACCCGGTAAGGGCGGCCGGGGGGGCGCGTCACGAAAAGCCACGGTCGTTCTGCAGCCCGCAGGAACCGCCGTCGTCAATGACAAGGTGACCGCCTTGGGCACGGGTGCAGCCCTGCAATCGGTGACCGTTCAGCCCAAGGCCAATGGCACCCTGACCGAGATCACGGTGGCATCGGGCGTGCAGGTCACGGCGGGGCAGGTGATTGCCCGTCTGGATTCCGACACCCAGCAACTTGCCCGCGAGAAGGCGAAGCTTGCGGCGGATGATGCCAGCCGCACTCTGGAGCGCAACAAGATGCTGGTACAAAGCAATGCCGCCCCGGCCAATCAGACGCAAGCGGTGGAACTGGCCGCTCAGCTGGCCGAGCTGGCCGTGCGTGCCGCCGACAAGGATCTGGCTGACCGGGCGATCGTGGCGCCGATTGCGGGCGTCTTGGGCATCCTCAAGGTCTCGGTCGGCACGGCAGTCACGCCGCAGACTCAGATCGTGTCGATCGAGGATTCCTCGGCACTGGTGGTGAATTTCTGGCTGCCCGAGCGGTTGGCGGGGCAAGTCAAACCCGGCGATGCAGCCGCGCTGGTGCCGGTGGCGCGGCCTGACATGACGCTGAACAGCAAGATCACCTCGATCGACAATCAGATCGACCCGGCGAGTGGCACGTTTCAGGTGCAGGCGCGGGTGGCCAATCCGGATGGCAGTCTGCGGCCCGGCATGTCCTTCACGGTAGCGATGCAGTTTGCCGGGGAAAGCTTCGTGACCGTCAACCCCCTAAGCGTGCAATGGGGATCAGGCGGGGCCTATGTCTGGCGGGTGACCGATGGCAAGGCCGACAAGGTGCCGGTCCGTGTCGTGCAGCGCAACACCGAAACGGTGCTGGTGGCAGGCGTCATCAAGGGCGGTGACCCGGTGGTGACCGAGGGGCTGGACGGTCTGAAGCCCGGTGCGGATGTGCAGATCTTCGGCGCACCGCCCGACCCGGCGGCTTCGGGGCAAGGCGGGCCTCAAAATGGCAGCGGGCAGGGCGGCAAGCAGACGGCTGCACCTCAAGCCGGGTCGCCCGCTGCTGCCGGAGCCCAGCCCGGTGCCGCTCAGGCCGCCACGGCCGAGGGCACGCAGACCGGTGGCGACGCCACGGCGGGACAGGGCACCCACAAGCACAAACACAAATCCGCTGATGCCACGGCGGGGAACTAGATCATGGCAGAGCGGGCACAACTCCAGCAGGGTGCTGCTTTGGCGGCACTGTTCGTGCGCAGGCCGGTTCTGGCCTTCGTGATCAATGCGATCATCTTTGTCGCGGGGATGGCCGCGCTGCTGGGCTTGCAGGTGCAGCAACTGCCCAATGTCAGCCGCCCGGTTCTGACCATCTCGACCAGCTTTCCCGGCGCTTCGGCGGATACGGTTGATAGTGCCATCACAGCACCGGTCGAAGGCGCTGTGGCGCGGGTCTCGGGGGTGACGGGCGTGTCGTCGACCTCGCGCTATGGGTCAAGCCGGACGACGGTGGAGTTCTCGGCCTCCACCGACCTGAACGTAGCGGCCTCGGACACGCGGGACGCGGTGTCGCGGCTGCGGTCGAGCTTGCCGAACGATGCGCAGGACCCGGTGGTGGTCAAGGCCGACAGCAACGCGCAGGCGATCATGCAGCTTGCGGTGACCTCGGACACGATGGGGATCGGGCCGCTGACCGATCTGATCAATGCTACGGTGATCGACCGATTGCGTTCGGTCGTCGGGGTGGCCGATATCCAGATGTATGGCGATGCGGCGCAGATTCTGACGGTGGACATCAACCCGGCCGCCATCGCGGCGCGGGGGCTGACGCTGGGTGATGTGACCAAGGCCTTGGCCAATGTGTCCTATGACAGCCCGGCAGGCACGCTGAACGCCACCAACCAGAACATCATCGTACGGGCGACGGCCAAGGTCGTCACCCTGGATCAGGTCCTGCAACTGTCGGTCCATCCCGGGGTGGTCCTGTCTGATGTGGCAACCGTGTTTCTCGCCCCCAATCCCGGCGGCACCAAGATACGCTCGCAGGGTAAGGCGGGCGTTGGCCTTGGCATCATCGGGCAGGCGCAGTCCAACACGATCGACATTTCGCGCGGCATCTATCGGGCGCTGGACCAGATCAGCCAAGGCCTGCCAGCGGGCGTGAAAATCGCCGTCAGCTCCGATGATGCGGTTTTCATCACCGGGGCGGTGACCGAGGTTCTGCGCTCGATGGCGATCTCGGTCGCGGTGGTCACGGCGATCATCTTCTTGTTCCTGCGCGACTGGCGGGCCACACTGATCCCTGCCGTCTCAATGCCCATAGCCCTGTCCGGGGCCTTGGCCGGCCTGTATGAGGCGGGGTTTTCCATCAATATCCTGACCTTGCTGGCCTTGGTGCTGGCCACCGGATTGGTGGTGGACGATGCCATCGTGGTCTTGGAAAACATCGTCAGGCTCAGGCGAACGGGGATGGGGGCAAGGGCTGCGGCGGTAGCGGGCACGCAGGAGGTTTACTTCGCGGTGGCGGCGACCTCTATCACACTTTCGGCCGTTTTCATCCCGATTTCCTTCCTGCCGGGCCAGGTCGGTGGCCTGTTCCGCGAATTCGGCATGACGCTGGCGATTGCCGTGATGGTGTCGACGGTCGTGGCGCTGTCCTTGGCCCCGATGATGGCTGCCCGTGCCTTGCGGCGCGAGGTGCGCCCGGACCGGGGCTTGGTTGCAAGGTTTGGCGGGGCGCTGGTGCGGATTTACGGACGTCTTTTGCATTGGTGTCTTCAAGCGCCTTTGGTCATCATGGTGGCGGCGGTGATCTTTGGCGGGGTGGCTTGGGCCATCTTCCCGACCCTGAAAAATGAACTGACCCCGCCGGAGGATCGCAGTCAGGTGCTGGTCATCGTTCAAGCGCCGCAGAATGTCAGCCTCGACTATACCAACGCCCAGATCGGCAAGATCGAGGACCTTCTGGCGCCGTTGAAGGCCGGTGGAGAAGTGTCCAACGTTTTCTCGATCACCGGGTTTGGTGGGTCGACCAACCGCGGGTTCATCACCATCTCGCTTGTGCCGCAGAGTGAGCGCAGCCGGAGCCAGCTGGCGATTGCGGCGGATATCTCGAAGGCCATAGCCCAGGTGCCCGGTGTGCGGGCCTTTGCGGTGCAGCCCAACAGTCTGGGCATTCGTGGCGGCGGCAATGGGTTGCAGTTCGCGCTGGTCGGCACCAGCTATGACACGCTGGCCAAGGCATCTGATATCACGGTCGCGGCCCTGTCCGCCGAACCGCGCTTTGGTCAGGTGCGGTCCAGCTATGACACCACGCAGGCGCAGGTGACGGTGCAGATCGACCGCCAAAGGGCCGACCAACTGGGTGTCGATGTGACCGGGCTTGGCACGACCCTGCAGGCCATGCTGGACGGAAAGCCGCTTGGCAACGTCGATCTGAACGACGTGACCTATCCGGTCTATCTGCAATCGACGAGCCAGCCGATCAACGACCCGACCGATCTGCAGAACATCTTCGTGCGCGCCGGCGACGGGCGTTTCGTGCCGATGGCCTCGCTGGTGACGCTGACCGAGGGGGCCTCGTCGTCCTCGCTCAACCGGGAAAGCCAGCAAAGGGCGGTCGACATGACGGCAGGGCTGACCGATGGGTTCGCGATTGGCGACGCCTACGCCCAGGCCCGCGCCTTGCTGCTGCCGCAACTGCCCGCCGGGGTGACGATCATCCCGCTGGCCGAAGCGGCGACCATTGGACAGAACTCCAACGGGCTGGCCACGACCTTCGGCTTTGCGGCACTGGTGATCCTGCTGGTGCTGGCGGCGCAGTTCGAAAGCTTTGTCAGCGCCGGTATCATCATGGTCACCGTGCCCTTTGGTCTGGCCTGCGGTGTCTATGCCCTAGCGCTGACCGGCGGGTCATTGAACGTTTACTCGGAAATCGGTCTGATCCTGCTGGTCGGTATCATGGCCAAGAACGGCATTCTGGTGGTGGAGTTTGCCAACCAGTTGCGTGATCAGGGATTGTCGGTGCGTGAGGCCATCGAGCAATCCAGCATGACGCGGTTGCGTCCGATCATGATGACCAAGATCGCCACCGTGCTGGGAGCGCTGCCGCTGGTCTTTGCCGCGGGCCCGGGAGCAGAGGCACGGATCGCCCTCGGCTGGGTGATCGTGGGGGCCCTGGGCTTTGCAGCCATATCCACCATGTTCCTGACACCCGCGACCTATTTGCTGCTGGCCCCGCTCAGCAAGGCTCGCGCCCATGAACAGGTCGAACTGGACCGAGAAATGCTGCACGCCTCTGCCATGCTCGCTGAAGGATCGGAGTGAGCGGCACATCGCTTTGGTGTCGTTCGGGCCGAGGTTGCCCGCCCTGCCTGCCAGGTGGGGCAAGAAATGCCAAAGTGACCAAGGGCGGCCTGTGGCACGGGCTGTCGGTCTGGCCATGAAAATGCTGCCGCGCGCGAAGCCTTGATGATAAGGGTGTGACTTGAACGGTTTGGAGTGAACCAGATGGATCGAAGAACCTTTCTAGCTCTTTCCGCTGCGGGCATCGGCTGGCCAAGCCTGGCCCTTGCGGCGGTTCCCGGGCCCTATGACTGGAACGCGGCACCACCGATGGATGACCGGGCCAGGTACATCGACTGGATGGTGACCAACCGGGGCGAGAATCCTGACTTTCTGGGCCAGCGATTTGACCGCTTCCTTGCCCTGATCGCCCATAGCGACATCTGGAACGACCGCAACAAGCGCGCCTTTCTGCTGACCCCGCGTGAGAGGTTCGTGACGGCGGCCAACCTCTCGCGCACCTATCAGGTGCACTACCTCGACATCGGCTTCGGGGTCACCATAACCGGGCCGCATTCCGTGGCGCGGATGACCAACACCATCGACCCTCAGATGGGCGAACGTGTGCTGGAGATCGGCACCGGGTCGGGCTACCAGTCGGCCTATCTGTCGAACCTGACCGATCAGGTCTTTTCCATCGAGATTGTGCAGAAACTCTATGAACGGACCGGCGGCATCTATGACGCGCTGATCGCCGAGGGTTATACCGAATATGCCGCCATTACCCGCAAGAACGACGACGGCTACTACGGATGGGCGGACCATGCGCCGTTTGACAAGATCATTGTCACCTGCGGCATCGACCATGTGCCGCAACCTTTGCTCCAACAGTTGAAACCCAACGGCGTCATGGTCATTCCGGTCGGCCCCCCTGGTGCCCAGCATGTGCTGAAAGTGGTCAAGCAGGAAAGTGCCGACGGCAAATTCACCGTGGCAAGGTCTGACATCTATCACGGCTCGATCGTGAACTTCGTGCCGCTGACCAAGCTGGAAAATGGCAAGATCGTCGGCACTCATTTCAACTGACCGCACCTCACCGAGTTGTGTTTGCGCGGACGGTGCAAAGTGACGGCAAGGTCCTTAAAGGAATTGACTTGACCGCCCAAGAGCCTTCGTGTCTGGCCGAAACGCTGCGGTCAAAAGAGCACGGAAACACAAGAAGTCACGGGGACAAACGGATGAATCGACGGTCATTTCTCGCTGGAACAGCCTTGGCAGCCGCATGGGCCGGTCAGGGAACAATTGTGCAAGCCGCTGTCCCCACGCCCTTCGACTGGACGGCCATGCCGCCGATGGACGACCGCCAGGCCTTCATCGACTGGATGGTCAAGACGCGTGGCGAGGACCCGGATTTTCTGGGGCAACGCTATGATCTGTTCCTCAATACCGTGCAGCACCGCGATTTGTGGACCGACCTCAACAAGCGCGCCTTCCTGATGACCCCGCGTGAGGAATTCGTTCTCAAGCGCAATCTGGATCGGGCCTATGCCTCGGATTTCCTTGACATCGGCTATGGCGTCACCATTTCCGGGCCACGTCTGGTCGCGCGCATGACCTCGGTTCTGGATGTGCAAAAGGGCGACAAGGTGCTGGAGATCGGCACGGGCTCCGGCTTTCAATCCGCCTATCTGTGCCACCTGACCGATCAGGTCTGTTCGATCGAAATCGTCCAGCCGCTGTTCGAGCGGACCGGGGGCATCTACGCCGACCTGATCGCACGGGGCTATGTCGAGTTCTCTGCCGTGCAGCGCAAGAACGATGACGGCTACTATGGCTGGGCTGAAAATGCCCCCTTCGACAAGATCATCGTGACCTGCGGCATCGACCACGTGCCGCCGCCGCTGCTGGAGCAGTTGAAGCCCGGCGGCATCATGGTGATTCCGGTCGGACCGCCCGGCGCGCAGCATGTGCTTAAGGTGACCAAGACTCTGGGCGCGGATGGCAAGTTCACCGTGGCTCGGTCGGATATCTACCACGGCTCGGTGGTGCCCTTCGTGCCCTTCACCAAGCTGCAGGATGGCAAGATCGTCGGGACACATTTCAATTGACCGAAATCCCCTCGGCTGCCCGCGCGCCGCTAGGCCTGCGCCTTTACGGGGCGGTCGGCTTCTTGGCCGGGGCAGTGATTGCCCTGCAGATCAGCGTGATGCGGGTCTTTGCCGTCGGATCCTGGAGTCATTTCGGCTCTCTGGTGGTCAGTCTTGCGATGCTGGGCTTCGGCATGGCCAGCGTGTTCATCTTTCTGATGAAGGGCTGGCTCGACCGGCATGGAACCGGCTCGGCCACTGTCGCGTTGGGTCTGGTCGGTCCCTTGGCGGTCGGGGCCAATCTGGTTGCGCAACTGGTGCCGTTCAACGCGATCTTCCTGATCTCGGACCCGATGCAGAAATGGCGACTCTTGGCCAACTTCCTGCTGTATCTGCTGCCTTTCCTGTCGGGGGCGTTCTTTCTGGGCATCGTCTTCCGGCAGGGCAAGGCGAATTTCAACCGTCTGTATTTCGCTGATTTGTTGGGCTCGGGCCTTGCCGGTCTGGCCATTCTGGGCGCGCTTTACGTCCTGCCGCCCGAGAGGCTTCTGGTGGCACCGTTGGCTCTGTGGGCGGTGGCTCTGGTGCTGTGGGTTGGCATGGCGCCGCTCGGCCGGGTTGGCGCGGCGCTTGGCGGCGCGGGTCTGGTTCTGGCCGCCTATCTGATGCTGCCCGGCGCACTGGGTGTCCCGGACATCGCCGTATCGTCCTACAAGGGCGTGTCCTATGCCCGCAATTTCCCGGATGCCAAGCGGCTTTACCGCAGCATTTCGCCCTTCGGCGATCTGCAGGTCTATTCCAGCTCTTACATGCACTTCGCCCCCGGCCTGTCCGACAATGCCGCCTTCAACGTGCCCGAACTGCCCGCCAACAGCTACGTCGGCATGTTCATCGATGGTGAGGGTCCGTCCGGCATCATGCGCAGCTTGCCGCCGGAAGACGCGGCCTATTACCAATATCTGCCGATGTATTACCCCTATATCGTCAAGCCGAACGCCAAGGCCTTTGTCGTGCAGTTCGGTGGCGGGCTATCGGCCATGACGGCCTTGAACGCCGGGGCCAGCGCGGTCACCATCGCTGAAGCCAACCCCGAGGTGCTGCGCGCCTTCCGCTCGCCCGATCTGAAAGAGGCCACCGGCAACATTCTGGCCGATCAGCGCGTCAAGGTGGTGGATTATGACGGCCGCCTGTTCCTTGCCCATACCGACGAACGCTTCGATGTCATCGACCTCAGTCTTGCGGATTCGGTCGGCCTGTCAAACCCCGGCGGCTTCGCGATCTCGGAGAAATACGCCTATACGCAGCATGCCTTGACCTCGTATATTCACGGCCTTGCCGAGGGCGGCGTGCTGTCGGTTACGCTGTGGAACAAGGAAGAGCCGCCGAAATCGGTGATGCGGTTCTATGCGACGATGGCCAAGGCGGCGCAGGAGGCGGGCGGCGATTGGGCCAGATCGCTGTTCGTCAGCGAAAGCTACCTTTCGACCACGACGGTCCTTTACAAGAAGGGCGGTTTTACCGAGGCCGATATTGCCGCCTTGCGTCAGCACAGCGCCGATCTGTCATTTGACGAGGTCTATTCCCCTGGCTTCGCCTTTGACCCTGCCAGCGCAAAGGGCATTCTGGCGCAGTATCAGGCCTCGATCTTCGGCGATGGCACGACGGCGGATTCTGCAACTGCGGGAGATGGCGGGGCGGCACCGGGCGACACCCCGTCTGTTGATGGGACTGCCTCTGACGCACCGCCGGGCGATGGGGCCGAGACCGCCGTGCCCTCGACCACCCTTGCGCGGCTGGTCTGGCAGGGCTTGGTGCAAGGCGGCGCGGCCGATGTGACCGGGCAATATGTCTTTGACATCCAGCCGCTGACCGACGACCGACCGTATTTCGCAGGATATATCCGCCCGGTCGACCTGACCAAGACGCTGGACCGTCTGGACTCGGTGCAGGACGACTGGGGCTATCTCTTGCTTTGGGCCACGCTTGGCATGGCCTGCCTTGCCGCCGTCGTGCTGATCCTGCCGCCGATGATCTTTGGCGGACGTGCCGGGATGGGGCAGGGCAAGCTGGCCGTCATCGCCTACTTTGGCAGCCTTGGCCTTGGCTATATCACGGTGGAGGTCGGTCTGATCAGTTGGTTTACCCGCGCGCTGACCAATCCGACGATCGCGGCCTCGGTCGTGCTGTCTGGCATGTTGGTGTTTTCCGGCTTGGGCAGTTGGGTAGCGGAAAGAATCACGCGCACGGGCCGGGTTCTGCCTTTGGTGTTGGTGTCCATCGCCCTGTGCCTGCTGGCCATGATGTTGGTCCTGCCCGTGGCGCTCGAGTCGATTGGGGCGCTGTCCTATCTGGGCCGGATCGCGTTCTGCCTTGTCATCGTGGCGCCTGTGGCGTTTCTCATGGGCTTTCCCATGGCCACCGCGATGAACTGGCTTGCCTTGCGCGGGCGCGATCAGATGTTTGTCTGGGCCTGGGGCATCAATGGCAGCTTCTCCGTCGTGGGCGCCGCCGCCGTGCCGTTGATCGCGGTCAGCTTTGGCCTGTCTGCCGTTCTGGTTGTTGCCGCTTTTGGCTATGGCTTGGCTATGCTGGCCTTCCTTGCCATGGCCCGTGTCCGGTGAAGATGCAGCAACCGATCCCGGCCAGCGCGGTGCCAAGGCTTGGCGCTGGCTGCCTGGGGCAAGTTTCTGCTCTTGAACCCGATTGGCCCCTCGTGACCCGCAGGGCTCTCTGTGTTTCCCGGCCAAACGATCGGATCGCCCACCCGATAGGGATATTTTGGCCTCGTGCCGGCGAGGATCCCGCCGATTGTTCCGGGAGAAAGACAAAGTGATGAAATCTGCAAACCGCCAGAGTGCTGGAACCATGGGCCAAGCCAACCCCTTGTCCAAAGTGCCGCAGATCACCGCGCTCTTTTGGGTCGTCAAGATTCTGACGACCGGCATGGGCGAGACCACCTCCGACTTTCTGGTGCACCAGATGGATCCTCCGGTCGCGGTCGCCTTTGGATTTGCGATCTTCGCCGTGGTCATGACGGTGCAGTTTCTTTTGGCCCGCTTCAACACATGGCTTTATTGGGCGGCCCTGTTGAGTGTCAGCGTCTTTGGAACCATGGCGGCCGATGTGCTCCACGTCGGGCTCGGGATCGCCTATTGGATTTCGACGCTGTTCTTTTCGGCGTCGCTGGCTCTGATTTTTGCGGTCTGGTGGCGTGTCGAGGAAACCTTGTCGATCCACAGCATCACGACCAGACGGCGCGAGGTTTTCTATTGGGCGACGGTGCTGGCGACCTTTGCCTTGGGAACTGCGGCGGGCGACTTGACGGCGACCAGTTTGGGCATGGGATATTTCAGTTCCGGTCTGATGTTTTCGGGGATCATTCTGGTGCCTCTGCTGGGGTGGTGGCGCTTGCGCCTACCAGAAATCCCGGCCTTCTGGTTCGCCTATATCGTGACCCGCCCGCTCGGTGCGTCCTTTGCCGACTGGATGGGGGTGAGCCACGCGCGCAGCGGCCTTGACTGGGGCACCGGCCCGGTCAGCCTTGCCCTGGCGGGGCTGATCCTGATCTTCGTGGGATATCTGGCCTACCAAGGATCCGACCGAGGTGCCCGGATTGTCGAGGATGCGTCGGTTTCCGGCGGCGGGTGAACCGCGCCTGATCCCAAGGATGTGTCATCTGCGGCACGGGGTCACTCCAACCCAGCGCAGCGGCGCGGATCGTTCAGGTCGGCGTGCCGGCCTTGGTGCGGACGATGCTTACGTTGCCTGTGTGGGACGAGAAGGTCCCACGCGGTTCATCCGGTTTGGGTGTCGAAGACCGCATTGCCAAACGGGGCCGCAAGGAGGGTATGGCCCAACCGCGCTTTGCTTGTGCGGCTTCCGTGCCAATGGATTGCGGTTGCAGGGCCCGCAGCATCTGGTCGCAACCCTGGCCAGGCATGAGTCGGGTTTCTTCCGCGAAAGTTGTTATTTTGCGTGTCCGCCAACATCGAACTGGCCGGGTTGGCGAACTGGAAGCGGGCAAGGAATGGCCGCCGGGAACGGCACCGATTGTTGAAAGGACCTGCACGCACGGCCTGGCCCAGTTGCGCAAGTTGTTGTGATCTGCAGGCGGGGAATTGCGCTGAAATCGTTCCCCGACGAAAGTCTTCGCATCATCCTCGGGAGGATCAGCATGGCACGAGCCCACAATCACCGCCACGTGGCAGTGGAGGCAAGACATGCTGCGGATGTGATCCTAACAGCATCCGGCAACCATCATGTGCGGGTGCAACGCCGTGATGCCAGCGATCCGGACTGCATCATGCCTGGCCCGCAGTGATGCGATTGACGGGATCATGAGCGGGATGGGCGACGACGCGGTGCGGGAAGAGAGACAAGGCTGGACAGTCTCGCGGGCGCAGTGACGCGAAGTCGGATCTCAGGGAGCGACCATCTCTGACGCGCTACGACCGGCTGGCTGGCCACCAGAACCTTCGCCACATCACCGCGACGCGGCAGTCCATGACGGGCACGGAATATCAGGTTCCGACTGACGCGCGCGGAATATCGGCTGATATGATCCAACGGCGGCGTCTGAACCCGGCACCGCTGGCACCATCGGGAGGGAAGGCTGTGGCAAATTCGACATCTGCGGGCGACCTGAAGATTGCCGTCGTTGGCCTTGGCTTCGGGGCGGAATTCGTGCCGATCTACCGCGATCATCCCGATATCTGCGTGTTTCGGGTGATGGCGGGCAGCGATTTCGGAGGATGATGGGCGCGCATTTTGCGCGATGATGGGCAGCGATTTCGCGGGATCGTGGGCAGGTCTGGTCGGCAAAACGAGGATAGATGCCCCTTCTGGAATGAGGGAGGGGCAGGA
>CANGHD010000067.1 GCA_947453525.1 Paracoccaceae bacterium
CCCTGATCGAAACGGCCAAGCTCAACACCGTCGATCCCAACGCCTGGCTCGCAGATACCCTCGCCCGCATCCCGGACTACAAAATCACCAAGGTCGACGACCTGCTGCCATGGCGCTGGAACCGGTAGCGGTCAGACCGGACGGTTACGGAGTGATGGTGGGTAAAGATTTGATTTTGTTGTATTTGTGGAAGTGTTGTTAGGGTTTTTTAAATCCCCAGTTGCCTGAGATCACGCTGCCTAAGCCACTTGGACCGATTCCGAAATCGAATCTGATAGTAGACGCGAACTGTTTAGCCGTGCAAAGTTGCCTCGGTAATCTTGTGGAGGTATGAAACAGATGAAGCTGAACTCGGCGTTCGCGGCAGTTTGGATTTGTTTGGCCGTTCTCGTGCCAACTCATGTGCTTGCGGTAGACCTGTCTACACCGGAATCCACTGTTGAAGCCTACATAGCCGCGGTTGCGTCGCGGGATTTTAACGCTGTCTTGGCAACTACCGCGACTGATCAAGCTGCAGAAAACTTCAATTTCGTTGCGATGGTCGAGCGCTTGGGAGTGTTGACAGCATTCATAGGGGCACCGTCAACCGATCCTTTCTTTGTTGCGATCAACCGGGGAAAGTCGGTCGGACAGATATCCCAACAACTCCAGATGTTTATCTACGGGCTTATGACGACAAATGGCGTTGCTGAGGGTCAAACGGTCAAGATGGACGCCGGTGAAGCTCAAGACTTTGTTGATGTCTTGCGGCTGGAGCGCCTGAATGGCCTCAAGCTCGAAAAAGTTGCAATCCCAGACCCATCAACAATGAATGGCGAACGATATCAGTTGCTTATGACAAAAATGGCTAAGCCGTATGGTGGGGATGCGGCGACCGAGCGTGTTGCTTTGGTTTCATTTGAAGGGCTCGATTTCTTGATTGGATTTACTCTGATAGAGTTTAAGGGTGAATGGCGCGTCCTTAGGCAAGACTCTGGACTGAGCGGACTTGGTAGCTTGGGTGCCCCGAAGCGCCTAACCCGAGAAGAGTTTGATCAGTTTATGAATAAGTAGAGTTCTGTCCCGAACGGGCACAGGAACGCAGCAGTGACCGCAGGAAGTTGTCAGATAGCAACTTTCCCGCCCCCTAAACCAACCGCTCCTGCTCCTTCGCCGCCCTGACGAAATCCGCAAACAGCGGGTGGGGCGCGAAGGGTTTGCTTTTCAGCTCAGGATGGAACTGGACGCCGATGAACCACGGGTGATCCTTCACTTCAACGATTTCAGGCAGCTTCCCATCCGGGCTCATGCCCGAGAAGATCAGGCCGCATTTTTCCAGTTGCTCGCGGTACTGGATGTCGACCTCGTAGCGGTGGCGGTGGCGTTCTTCGATGGTGGTGGTCTGGTAGACTTGCGCGACCTTGGAGCCTTCTTTCAAGAGGGCGGTGTAGGCGCCCAGCCGCATCGTGCCGCCCTTGTCGTCGGAGGCTTTGCGGGTCACGGTGTGGTTGCCTTGGACCCATTCTTTCAGGTGGTACACCACCGGCGTGAAGCGTTTGGTGCCGGTGTTGTGGTCGAACTCCTCGGAGCCGGCGTTGGTCACACCCACAAGATTGCGGGCGGCTTCGATGACGGCCATTTGCATGCCGAGGCAGATGCCGAGGTAGGGGATCTTGCGTTCGCGCGCGAATTGCGCGGCTTTGATCTTGCCCTCGGTCCCGCGTTCGCCAAAGCCTCCCGGCACCAGAATGGCGTGGAAGTTTTCGAGATAGGGGGCCGGGTCCTCGCGTTCAAAGATCTCGGCGTCGATCCATTCGGCTTTGACCTTGGTGCGGTTGGCCATGCCGCCGTGGGTCAGCGCCTCGGCGATGGATTTGTATGCGTCTTCCAGCTGGGTGTATTTGCCGACGATGGCGACGCGGACCGAGCCTTCCGGGTGGTTCAGGCGGTCCATCACATCCTCCCATCGGGCAAGGTTGGGCCGGGGGGCGGGGGAGATGCCGAAGGCATCCAGAACCGCCTGATCGAGGCCGGCCTTGTGATAGGCGAGGGGGGCTTCATAAATGGTTTTCAGATCGTACGCCGGGATGACGTGTTCCTTGCGGACATTGCAGAAGAGGGCGATTTTCTCGATTTCCCGGTCGGGGATCGGGTGTTCGGAGCGGCAGACGAGGACATCGGGGGCGAGGCCGATGGATTGCAATTCCTTGACGGAGTGCTGGGTGGGTTTGGTTTTGAGTTCGCCCGAGGCTGCGAGGTAGGGCAAGAGGGTCAGGTGCATCAAGATCGACTGGCCGCGCGGGCGCTCGTGGATGAACTGGCGGATGGATTCGAAGAAGGGCAGGCCCTCGATATCGCCCACGGTGCCGCCGATTTCGCAGAGCATGAAGTCGACCTCGTCTTGGCCGATGCGGAGGAAGTCTTTGATTTCGTTGGTGACGTGGGGGATGACCTGGATCGTCTTGCCGAGGTAGTCGCCGCGACGCTCTTTCTCCAGCACGTTGGAATAGATGCGGCCGGAGGAGATGCTGTCGGTCTGGCGCGCGGAGACGCCGGTGAAGCGTTCGTAATGGCCAAGGTCGAGATCGGTTTCCGCACCGTCGTCGGTGACGAAAACCTCGCCGTGTTCGAAGGGGCTCATCGTGCCGGGGTCGACGTTCAGGTAGGGGTCAAGCTTGCGGAGGCGGACAGTGTAGCCTCGGGCCTGCAGGAGGGCTCCCAACGCGGCGGAGGCGAGGCCCTTGCCGAGCGAGGACACAACGCCACCGGTGATGAAAACATAGCGCGCCATTTTGGGCCCCCGTGAAATAAGCGATTCGGTATGGCGGAATCGCAGCACCACGGGATTTGATGCATAGGGCAGTTTGAGCCCGTGCGCAACCAGACCGCTAGATGCTGCCGTTCCTTACGTCAGGTTAACAAAGGATAGTGGTCAGTTTTCCGCTTTGGGCGGAGTGGCGGGTGCGTCAGTGATGGTGGGCAAGGCGGTCAGAGGGGTTTTGGTCACCGGAACCTCAGGCGTGGCGGGGACGGGCACGGTGCCGCCGATCTGGTCGATCACCGACGAGGTGGCGGAGTTCGAGGCCGACAGGATGGTCAGGGTGATCGATGTGGCGATGAAGAGGCCCGCGAGGATCCAGGTCGCTTTGGCCAACGCGGTGGCGGCCGAGCGGCCCGAGACCACGCCGCCGGTCGAGCCCATGCCAAGCCCGCCGCCTTCCGACCTTTGCAGAAGCACGATGCCGATCAGCAGGAGTGCCAGAATGAGGTGGATGGCGAGGACGACGTTTTCCATGAGGAGCAGGCCTTTCAGGTGACGCGCCTATCTAGGGGCAAGTGGGATTGGCCGCAAGCCCTTCGGCGGGGTGCGGGCCGGGCTTGGGCAAATTTGCCGGGCCGGCGACGGGGTGGTTGAGGACGGGTGCAGGCGGGCGCCGGGACAGGTGCCGCGAATCGGCGGGAAATCCTTTGGTTAACAGGGAAATCCGGGGATTTTGCGCCGTCGGGTTTCCGTCGGTTTTGCGTCGGAACTCTGTCGGGCATCTGTACCGACACGCCGCGCGCTGGTCGGTGGATTAACGCAACGTTCGCCGGGTTCGGGCGGCGGTTACTCGGGCTGGGTGCAGACGGCGGAGAGTTTGTTGCCGTCAGGGTCGCGGACATAGCAGGAATAGAAGTTGGCAGAATAGCGCAGGCCCGGGGCGCCCTCGTCAGTGCCTCCGTTTGCCAGGGCAGCGGCGTGGAAGGCCTGCACCTCGGCGCGGGTCTGGGCGGTCAGGGCGAGCATGGTGCCGTTGCCTTGGGTGGCGGGTTGGTTGTCATAGGGAATGGTGATGTAAAGCGTCGGATCGGCGTCGCCGGAGCGACCGTAGCCGGTTTCGGATTTGCTGTCCTGGATCGCGGCGAGGCCAAGCGGGGCGAGGGTCGCGCCGTAGAAGGTGCGGGCTTTGGCGAGGTCATTGGTGCCGAGGGTGACGTAGTACAGCATGGCATTCTCTTTTTACCTGGATACACGCTGACTGTGCGCTGCTGGCGGTTTGCGGCGCAAGGGGCCGATGGTATGTTTGGCGCATGAAAAACCTGTCCCCTCCGCGTCTGACGCCCGATCTGGTGGCGCGTCTGCCTTGCAGCATCCCCGATCCGGGGCCGATGAACCGTCCCAAGGTGGAGTTTTGCCCGGTCAAGACCTCGGAACGGGTCTTGGGGCGGTTGGGGGCGGGCGAGCCTTTGTGGGTCTTTGCCTTCGGGTCGATCCTGTGGAAGCGCCGCTTTGCGGTGGAGGAGGAGCGGGCGGCGCGGGTGCGCGGCTGGCATCGCAAATTCTGTCTGGGGCCGGATACAAGGTATCGCGGCAACCCGGAGGCTCCGGGTGTGATGCTGTCGATGGACCGGGGCGGGCAATGCGCGGGCAAGGTGCTGCGGATGGCCGATGACGGGCGCGAGGCGGCACTGGTGCATCTTTTGGAGAACGAGCCGCCGATCCCGCCGGCCTGGGTCACGGCGCAGACGCCGGAGGGGCCGGTGCGGGCGATTGCCTTCGTGGTGGACAAGCGGTTTGTCGGCTATTGCGGCGATCTGTGCGACGCAGAGGTGGCGGACAGGCTCGCCTCGGCCGTGGGTATGTGGGGCAATATGGCCGAGTATCTGATGAACACCGTGCGGCATCTGGAAGAGATGGGCATCAACGACAGCTATCTGGCAAGGATGGAGCGGATGGTGGCGGAACGGTTGGCGTCCCGGTAGGGTGGGGTTCAACCCCACCCTACGAGGGCGCGGTCTACTTTGCTGTTTCGCTCGGGGGCTTGTGTCGCTATAGGTCGCACGGTTTTTCCAGAGCGCGAGGGTGATGCCATGGCCAATGTTGTTGTTGTAGGGGCGCAGTGGGGCGACGAGGGCAAGGGCAAGATCGTCGACTGGCTGTCCGAGCGGGCCGATGTCATCGCGCGCTTTCAGGGCGGGCATAACGCGGGTCACACGCTGGTCATCGATGGCAAGGTCTACAAGCTGAGTCTTCTGCCAAGCGGCATCGTGCGCGGCGGCAAGCTGTCGGTCATCGGCAATGGCGTGGTGGTGGACCCCTGGCATCTGGTGATGGAGATTGCCAAGCTGCGCGATCAGGGCGTCGAGATTTCCCCCGAGAATTTGATGCTGGCCGAGAATGCCAGTCTGATCCTGCCGATCCATGGCGAGTTGGACCGGGCGCGAGAGGGGCAGGTTGGGGTGGCCAAGATCGGCACCACAGGGCGCGGCATCGGGCCGGCCTATGAGGACAAGGTGGGACGTCGGGCGATCCGTGTGGCGGACCTCGCGGACGAGGCGACTTTGGTGGCGCGGGTGGACCGGTTGATTGGCCACCATGACGCCTTGCGCCGGGGTCTGGGCGTGGAGCCGGTCGACAAGGACGCCTTGCTGGCAGCCCTCCGCGCGATTGCGCCGCAGGTTCTGGCCTATGCGCAGCCGGTCTGGAAGGTGATGAACGACGCCCGCCGCGCCGGCAAGCGCATCCTGTTCGAGGGGGCGCAGGGCGCGCTGCTGGATATCGACTTCGGGACTTATCCGTTTGTGACCTCGTCGAACGTCATTGCCGGGCAGGCGGCGACGGGCGTGGGTCTGGGGCCTACGGCGATTGATTTCGTGCTGGGCATCGTGAAGGCCTATACGACCCGCGTGGGCGAAGGTCCGTTCCCGGCCGAGTTGAAGGATGACGACGGCGAGCGGCTGGGGCAGCGCGGCCATGAGTTTGGCACCGTGACGGGGCGCAAGCGGCGCTGCGGCTGGTTTGATGCGGTGCTGGTGCGGCAGACCTGTGCGACCTCCGGCGTGTCGGGGATTGCCTTGACCAAGCTTGATGTGCTCGACGGGTTCAAGACTTTGAAAATCTGCGTGGGCTATGATCTGGACGGCAAGCGGCTCGACTATTTGCCGACCGCCGCGAACCAGCAGGCGCGCTGCCAGCCCATCTATGAAGAGATGGACGGCTGGAGCGAGAATACCGCAGGCGCCCGGTCCTGGGCGCAGCTGCCGGGCGCTGCGATCAAATACGTGCGGCGGATCGAGGAGTTGATCCAGTGCCCGGTGGCGCTACTTTCCACCAGTCCGGAACGGGACGACACCATTCTGGTAACCGATCCCTTCGCCGACTGACCGCTTCGGACTGTCAGGGCGGTGGATGGCCGGGCGACGCGCATCTGATGAGGAGAGTGACATGGCGCTGAGTTACAAGACGCGGCGCAGGGTGGCGCTTTTGGTGCTGTGCGTGGGCCTTCCGGCCTATATCGTGCTGGCGGTGACCCTGGTCGGGCTGATCGACCGGCCCTCGCTTTGGGTGGAACTGGCGGTTTATGTGGGCTTGGGGTTCTTGTGGATGCTGCCGCTGCGGCCCCTGTTTCTTGGCATCGGTCAACCCGATCCGGATGACGAAGATCAGACGATGAAATGAAACAAGGCGGAAGGGATGACCTTCCGCCTTTGCCTTTCGGAGCCTGAAGGGTCAGGCGCGGCGTCTGGCCTTGTTCAGCATGGGCGAGGTTTCGGCGAGGGTATAGAGGCCGCGCTTGGTCTTGGTCAGGCGACCATCGCGCAAGAGACGGCCAAAGCCGCGCAGGCCATCCTCGCGCGACAGGTCGGTCTGGCCCGTCACCTGTTCGATCTGCTGGAACAGGAGGGGGCGCGAGAAGCTTTCCAGACCGAGGACCAGCGTGCAATAGGCGGCAGCCGCCTCGATCAGGTCGGGCATGGCATGGGCGCCGATGCGGTCGGCAAAGTCCTTGAAGCTTTGCGGGTCCGGCTCGGCAAAGATATTGTCGATGTCGTCGATATCATAGGGCGTCAGGTCGCCTTCGGGCGCGGCGAGCGGGGAAACGGCTTGGGCGCTGGCCCCGCCCGAGGTCACCCGGCGCGGGCGCACCGGCTGGATCATGGCCGGTGACTGTGCTGCCGGCTTCGATTGCGCGACAGACGTCGGCAGGGCGCGGGGGGCATCGTCGGTCTTGCGGTCGATTCGCTGCGAGGAGACCAGCACCAGGGGTGCGGGACGATCGCCAGCACGGTCGCCGGGACGCACGACCTGATCAAGGTCCTTGCGGTAGGGGTCCATGCGCTGATCGGGCTTCTTGCCCGCCGGATTGCTGCGGCGTTCGGCCACCGTGGCCAGTACGGCGGCTTTCAGATGAGCGATGGCCGAGCGGCGGCGCTTGGTCTCAGGCACTTCAAGCTCGGTATTTGCCTTGGCAAGCAGACGGTTGACCGACGCGTCATCGGTGGCGTCCGCAGCAAGGCGGTGCGGTTCGTGCAGGGTCAACTCGGTCGTGCGGGGCAGGGTTTCGGCGGCGGGTTCGGCGGAGACGGGTGAAGCGGGGATTGCGGTGGCAGAGGGGCCGGCCAGTTCTGCCTCAAGTTCGGCGAGTTCATGTGCCAGTTCGGCTTCCGCTTCGGCGCTGAGTTGTGCGGGGCCGGGTGCGATTTGGGAGGCGAGGTCTGACGCGGGGGCGTCGGTCGCTTGTGTTGCAGGGACCTGAAGGATGGGGACCTGAAGGGGGGGCGCTTGTTCGGCGGTGGGCGTTTCAATGCGGCGGATCTTGATGACGCGCGCGCGGGCACGCAGCAGCTTCTCGGCCACCATGGGGCCAGAGATCGTGACCTCCGGCTCGGGCTTGGCTGATCTGCCCGGCGCAGATTCGGCAGCCAGTTTTGCATCCAGCAGCGCCTCGAAGTCAGCTTCCGGTTCGGGGGTGACCATGTCGGTGGTCTGGGCCGCTTCGGCGGCGCGCGGCAGTTTGGAGGAAACACGAGCGAGGTCGGCTTCGACCTCGGCGTTCTGTGCCTGCACCAAAGGTTCGTCGATGGCGGCGGAATGGGCGAGGGCGGATCCAGGTGCCGCTGTTTCAGCTATGGCTTTGGCCGCGATGTCGTCCGCCAGATCGGGATCGACCAGGGTGTCTTCTTTGGACGGATCTAACACTGCGGCGTCATCGACGACCGGCAGCGCAACGGCAGTCCGGAGCGCGGTTGCGGCCTGATCCTCTTCCGCCACGGCGAGGCTCTCGTCCTCGGCTGCCGGCTCGATGTCCTCAGGCAGAAGGTCGGCCTCTTCGACCGGGTTCCGTACGACCCGGACTTGTGCAACCACACCTTGGTCGGACGCGTTCTGGTCGGATGCGTTCTGGTCGGGCCAGTTTTGGTCGGGCCAGTCTTGGTCGGGCCAGTTTTGGTCGGGCCAGTCTTGCTCGATCCAGTTCGCTTCGGGGAAAGCGCTGTCGGCGTCGGCGGCGGAAGCGGCCATCGGTTCGGCAGAGGCCGCCCCGGCGCGATCGGCGGCCAGTTGGTCATCTGCGGCGCCAAGACCGGCGAGCGTTTCGCGGATGGCGGCGGCAAGACTGTCTTGTTCTGGGTTGGCCTCGGCCTCGGTTGCAGGGACAGAAGGCACAACCGGGGCCGCTGCCTCGACCGCCTCGGTCGGCGCCGCGACGGGTGCAGCCACGGTTTCGGGAGCGGTTTCTGCGGCGGTCTTTTCAAGGGTGTCTGCGAAGGCAGCGATGCCTTCTGCTTCGGCTGGGGCCGCAGCGGCCTCCAAGACTGCCTTTGCCCTTCTGGCCCGACGTTCGGCCTTGGCAAAGGCCCTGTCATCGGTGCCATCGGCGGCCGCTTCGGCATCCGGCACCGGGACCCCGGCCGCGATCGGGGCGGAAATGGTTTGCGGCAAGGCCTCGGATAGCTGTTCAATGACAGGCTCGAGGAGAGATGTTGCTGCGGCTTGCGCGGCAACCGCAACGTCAGGCGCGGCAACCGCATCGTCAGGCCCGGCCAGCGGATCGATGGCCTCGGGCAGGGCGGCCGCCTGCGGTTCTGGGAGCGGCGGTGCAACGGCGGGTTCGGGCTGAACTGCGACGGCAGCGACCGGCTCTGCGCCATTCGGCGCGGCATCGGCCGGCGTGGCGGGCGCGGAAACGGCAGGTGCATGGTCAGTCTCTGCGGGTTCCGCGTCTTCGGCATAGGCGTCGATGTAGGACGGATAGGCTGCGGCCAGCGGCGAAGCGAAGCTCTGGACCGCACTCGTTCTGGCCGCAGCGGTAGGCTGGGTCTGCCCAGGGCTTTGCACTTGGGCCTGCGCGGCGCGCAGGCGCGACAGGCGGGCGGCAGCGGAGTCGATGGCAGGGGCGGCCTCAGCCCGCGAGGACAGGACGGGGGCCGGTACCGCGACGGACGGCGACGCAGAGGCGGCGGTCTGGGCAGATTTGCTGGGGAAGCTGACCTTCGGGGTTATCCCCTCTTCGGCGCGCAGGATGACGCCGTTGCTTTCGATCTTGGCCTCGACCCTCCGCTGGATCTCGCGCTCGGCGATGCGGTGGAGCATGGCGGCGTCGGGGGTCGGCGGCTCGGCCCCGAAGTAGCGGTCTTCGGCGGCAAGGTCTCTGAAATACTCGGCAATGGCCTTCATCGTGTTGAACGGGTCGTCGAAACCCTCCAGCGTGCAGCTGAAGGTTCCATAAGACACCGTTAAGATTTTACTCGCACTGTTCATCGGATGCACGCCTTCTGTCATACTCGATCAGGCCAAAGTGACCGAAACACCGCCCGAATCCATGGACAAATATAGGTGATTTGAAGGATTGATTGTGTCCGCCGCTCACCCGGTTTGCCGCAATTCGAAGGACAATAGCAAGATGACAGAGGTTATTGTTCATTCAAAGGGGGGCGTGACTTTGGCGGGGGGCGGGCGATTTTCGTTGCGTTTGTTGAGGGAATCGCAACATTTCGCGCCCGTTTTGGTGGCAGCCGATGGTGGAGCTGACCGTCTTTTGGACCTGGGGGCCGAACCCGGGGCGGTGATCGGCGATTTCGATTCGATCTCGGCTGCCGCACAAGTGCGGCTGGCAGGGCGGCTGCATCCGATTCGCGAACAACTTACGACAGATTTCGACAAGGCCTTGCGGTCAATTGTGGCGCCCTTCGTGCTGGGACTGGGCTTTGCCGGGCAAAGGCTGGACCACGGGTTGGCGGTGTTGAACGGGCTGGTCAGCCATCCGGACAAACGGTGCCTGATCCTGAGTGCGACGGATGTGGTCTTTCTGGCGCCACGTGTCCTGACGCTGCGGCTGCGGGTCGGATCGCGGCTGTCGCTGTTTCCGATGGGGCCGGTTTCTGGGGAAAGTCAGGGGCTGCGCTGGCCCTTGCAGGGGGTGCAGTTCGCGCCTGCGGGGATGATCGGGACCTCGAACGAGGTGTCCGAGCCCTTGGTCCGCCTGAGCTTCGATGCGGACCTGATGCTGGTCATATTGCCTCGGTCGGCAGTGGGGGCGGCATTGGATGGGCTGTTGCCTGACCGTGCTCGTGCCGGATGATGTAAAGGCCTGACCCGGTGATCAGCGCGATGCCACACCACGTCAGCCAGTTCGGGAAGTCGCCGAAGATGGCATATCCGAGAAAGACGGCCATCGGCAGTTCCAGATAGTGCAAGGGGGCCAGCGTGGCGGCGGGGGCGTATTTCATCGCCACGGTCATGCAAAGGTGGCTGATGGCGGCCCAGAAGCCCACGCCGAAGAGATAGGCCCAGTTCAAGAGGTCGGGCTGCACGGGGTCAAGCTCGGAGATGCCCGAACCGTGGAAGGCCCACAGCAGCGGAAGGCAGATCAGGCTTCCCGCAATCGAGGTGTGCAACTGCATCGTCACCGGATGGACCCGGTTTGACATGGCCTGAGTCGCCATCTCGTAGAACGAAAAGGACAGCGCGCAGCCGAGCGGGAAGAGGGCCACGAGGCCGTAGTGGCTCAGCGAGGGTTGGATGACCAGCATGGCGCCGCCAAACCCCACCACCGAGGCTGCGATGCGGTTGGGGCCGATGGGATTGCCGAAGATGACGCGGCCCAGAAACATCAGAATGAAGGGCATGACGAAGACGATGGCGATGCTGTCAGCGATGGGCATGTATTGGACGGACGCCACGAAGCAATAGGTCGACAGGATCAGACAGATGGCGCGGGCGGCCAGAAGGATCAGGTCGCGGCGTGAGGCGCTCCACGGCAGGCGCATCGCAAGGATCACCGGCAGCATGCACAGGCCCTGAAACACAAAGCGCGCGGCGGTGATCTGGCCGACCGGGATTTGCGTGGTGGCGAGCTTGGAACAGGCGTCCAGCAAGGGCGCGAAGATGCAGAAGGCCACCATCAGGAAAAGGCCGCGCGACACCGGTTTTGCCATGATCTTGACGCTCCTCCTCAGCCGTTTGTGACCGGATCGGCCCCGGCTTTTGCTTAACGCTTCGGCGCGGATGGGTTAGGTTGGCAGCGCAATTGTCAAGAGCCCCATTGTTTCACAAGGACATCCGAGAATGACTATCGTAAGCACGGCGGTCGGCGCGCAGACATTGGTCGCTGGAGAGGTTCTGTATCTCACCTCTTCGGGGTCAATCACCAGCCCCGGTCTTGTCGGGATCGGGTCGTTTGCGGCCGATGTCGGGGCGGTGATTGCGGGCAGCGTCATCGCGGGGCAGGGCGTGATCTTTATCCATGCTGACCTACCCAGTGCCGACTTCCTCGACGTGACCGCGACCGGCTCGATCCTTGGTACGGATTATGGCGTGGGGATCGGCGACAATACCTCATTCGATCTGGAAAACGACGGGTCGGTGTCGGGCGGGAAATGGGCGCTGTTCCTGGAAAACTCCAGCGGCACCGGCGCGGACACGATCCGCAACTTCGGCACGATGCATGGCGGGCTTGCCGCGATCCATGTCGATCCGGGATTTGCCTATGCCAATGAGATCGACATCGTGAATGATGGGGTCATGTTTGGCGGCACGATGGCGTTGGATCTGGCGGGGGCGACCTCGCATGTCAGCCTTGCCAACGCTGGCATGATCCACGGCGATGTGGTGACTGGCGCGGGTGACGATAGCGTGATCAATTCCGGGCGCATTCAGGGTCGCATCTCGACCAATGGTGGCTCTGATCTTGTGGACACCAGCGAGGGTCTGACGCGGCGTGTCTCGATCGACCTTGGCGCGGGGGATGATCTTGCGACGCTGGGGGCGGGGCACGAGTTCGTTTCGGGCGGCGCAGGCACGGATGTGGTCAGCTACTACCTCAGCACCGCCATTGTGCTGAACCTTTTGCATCCAAGTCTGAACCGGGGCGATGCGGCAGGCGATTCTTTCGCCGGGATCGAAGAGTTTCAAGGCTCGGATCAGGGTGACGACCGGATGACGGGCCGTGCGGGCGCGGAAGTGTTGAGCGGTTTGCAGGGGGATGACAGTTTGTCGGGCGGCGCGGGGGCGGATAGCTTGGCCGGCGGCCTTGGGGCCGATCGGTTGACGGGTGGGTCGGGCGACGACAGTTTCGTTTTCCATGCCGCCTACGAGGGCGGCGACAGGATCACCGATTTCGCACGCGGGACGGGCAACCATGATCACGTGGTGTTCAGCGCGGCCGGCTTCTCTTTGGACCTGCCCGAGGGCGCGCTGGATGCCAGCCATTTTGCGGCGCGGGCCGACAATGCAGCCCAGACGGGTGACGCATGGTTCGTCTTCCGCACCACGGATCACAGCCTGTGGTTTGACGCCGATGGCAATGGCGCGGGCGCTGCGGTTCTGATCGCCACCTTCGCGCCTTTGGTGACGCTGAGCGCCGCCGATATCGTGATCGCGCTTTAGGCCCTCAGCAGTTCGGCACGTTGACGGCCAGACCGCCCAGCGAGGTTTCCTTGTACTTTTCGTGCATATCCTTGCCGGTCTGGCGCATGGTTTCGATGCAGACATCCAGACTCACCAGATGTTGGCCGTCACCCCTGAGTGCCAGGCTGGCGGCAGCGACGGCCTTGATGGCGCCGAGGCCGTTGCGCTCGATGCAGGGCACCTGCACCAGACCGCGCACCGGGTCGCAGGTCATGCCGAGGTGGTGTTCCAGCGCGATTTCGGCCGCGTTTTCCACCTGCTCCACACTGCCGCCCAGCACGGCGGCGAGCGCTGCCGCGGCCATGGCGGCAGCGGAGCCGACCTCGGCCTGACAGCCGCATTCGGCGCCTGAGATGCTGGCGTTGTGTTTGCACAGGCCACCGATGGCGGCGGCGGTCAGAAGGAAGTCGGGGATCTTGGCGGTGGAGGCACCGGGGACATGGTCAAGATAATAGCGCAGGACGGCAGGCAGGACTCCGGCGGCGCCGTTGGTGGGGGCGGTGACGACCTGACCTCCGGCGGCGTTTTCCTCGTTCACGGCCATCGCATAGAGCGACATCCAGTCGTTGATGACATGGGGGGCGGTCATGTTCAGGCCACGCTCGGCGATGAGCGCGTCATGGATGCCCTTGGCGCGGCGGCGGACTTTGAGGCCGCCGGGCAGGATGCCTTCGCCGAGCATGCCACGCGAGATGCAGGCGGTCATGACCTCCCAAAGGCGGGCGATGCCGCGGTCGATCTCGGCCTTGGAGCGGAATTTGAGTTCGTTGGCCAGCTTCATCTGGGCGATGGAGAGGCCGGATTTCGCGGCCATCGCCATCATTTCGGCGGCTGTTTCAAACGGATAGGGCACATCGGCGCGGGCTCTGGATTTGGCGCCTGTCGCCTCGGCCTGCTCGGCTGCGGTCAGAACGAAGCCGCCGCCGATGGAATAGTAGGTCTCCTCAAGGATTACGTCGCCTTGGGCATCGGTGGCTTTGAGGATCATGCCGTTGGCGTGGCCGGGCAGGGCGGGGCCGTAGTCGAAGGTCAGGTCCTTCTTGGGGTCGAACTGCAGCGCGGGCAGGCCGGGCGGCGTGACCTTGTGGCTGGCCTGGATCTCGGCCAGCACGGTTTCGGCCTTGGCCGCGTCATAGGTCGCAGGTTCGAACCCGGCCAGTCCAAGGATCGTCGCCCGGTCGGTCGCATGGCCGACCCCGGTGAAGGCCAAGGAGCCGTGCAGTGAGGCTTTCAGGCCCGCCGCGTGGAAGGGTGACTGGCGCAGGGTTTCCAGAAAGCGGGCGGCTGCCACCATCGGCCCCATCGTGTGGGATGACGAGGGGCCGACGCCCACCTTGAACATGTCGAAGACCGATAGGAACATGGGCGCCTCAATAGGGATGGGTGAAAAGGGTCGGGGCACAGGCTTCCACCTCGGCCACCTGGCGTGCGGCGTCCGAGGTTTCAAGGGCGGCCAGGATCGGGCAGAGGGCGGGCAGGTCAGCGGCGGTCACGCGGGCCGGATGGCCCTCGGGGAAGCCCGAAAGCCAGCGGACCAGCACGGCGACGTAGAAGCTGAGGATCGAAGGCCGGGCCGACAGCCAGTCCGGGGCTTCGGCGGCGACCATCTGGTCAAGGACCATGAAATTGTCCTGCAACATGGCGCCGATATGGGCCACCACGGCCTCGGCATGGGCCGGGCCCGCGACGCGGTTGGGGTAGAAGACCTGCATGACGGGGGCGTGCAGATTGGTCGAGGTGAAGAAGAACCATTTCAGGAAGGCCGCGCGCGCCGGGCTGTCGGGGGCGGGGGCAAGGCCCGCGTGGCGGTCTGACAGGTAGAGAAGGATGGCCGCCGTCTCGAACATCGGGCCGTCGGGAGTTTCGATCGCGGGGATTTTGCCCAAGGGGTTCATGGCGCGGTAGGCCGCACTGTCCAACGCGCCTGCCGCGCGGTCGATCTGCACCTCGGCAAAGGGCGCGTGTGTCAGGCGCAGGGCCAGCCGGACGATGAACGAGGCAGAATCGGGCCAGAAGTGCAGGGTGTAAAGCGGCGGGGTCGCGGAATGAGACACGGGTTTGGCTCCTCTTTGCGCCACGATAGCGGGGTAGAGAGATGAAGGGGACGCAAAACCGACCATCGGGGCGAAAAAACGGCTGGATCGCGGGATAGGCTGGACAATTTCAGCTATGTGTTCCGGGTTTGTTTACTGCGAATTAACCGTCGGGCGGCAGGATCAGGGGCAATCAAACACCACCAGAACGGAGGTTCCGATGCGCCTTATCCCGATGCTTTTCGCCTGTGCGCTGCCCCTTGCCGCGCAGGCCTCGCCCGTGCTGCCCGAAACGCTGTTGAAGTCGGTCAAGGCCGATCCTGCCGGCTATCTGGAAAGTGTGACCATGCTGATCGCCGCATACGGCGCGGCGGATGGCATCACGCAAGAGCAGGTGGGCACCTCGCTGGCGCTGGTGCGGGCCAAGGCGCGGACTGCGGCGATCGTGCCGCTGATTGGCGCGGATCTGGATGCCGATGGCACGGTGACGCGGGAAGAGGTCGTGGTGGCGGAAGATGCGGCTAGCGCCTCGGGTCGGGGCAAGCTGGAGAAGGCGTTTCTGGCGGCGGATGTCGATGGCAACGCTATGGTGACGCCGGTGGAACTGACGGACTTCGGCATGGCGGCGGCGCTGGCGGCCTACAGCCCGGCGGCGATGGCAAGGGTCAAGGTGCTGATGGGCTTTGATGCCGATGGCGATGGCAAGGTGACGCTGAACGAAGTGCGGATGGGGCTTGCGGGCTTGACGTCCTGACGAGGAGAGGTCGGCTGCGGCGCCCGATCAGCCAGACAGGAAATCCCACAGCAATTTGAGGTTCAACAGCACGATGGCCAGTGCCACGATCCATGCCAATGCCGCCAGCCAGCGCGGTGCCACGAGGTCTCCCATTCTGGACTTCGACGTGGTGAACAGGACCAAAGGTACCACGGCGAAGGAAAGCTGCAGGCTGAGGACGACCTGTGTCAGGATCAGAAGTCGTCCGGTGCCTTCCGTGCCGTAAAAGATCGTGACACCGGCAGCGGGGACGATGGCCAGCAGGCGGGTGATCAGACGGCGCAGCCAAGGCGGCAGGCGGATTTGCAGGAAACCCTCCATCACCGCCTGGCCCGCAAGCGTGGCGGTGACGGTGGAGTTCAAGCCGCAGGCCAGCAGCGCTACGGCGAACAGCATGGGGGCGATGCCAGCGCCCAGCAGAGGCCCCAGCAGTTTGTGGGCATCGCCAAGGTCGGCCACTGCCGTCTGCCCACTGGCGTGGAACGAGGCGGCGGCGAGGATCAGGATGGCGGCGTTGATCGACAAAGCGAACATCAGCGCCACGGTCGAATCGATGGTGGCAAATTTCAGCGCCTCCCGCCGGTCTTCCGGGCGGTCGCCCCAGTCGCGGGTCTGGACGATGGCGGAGTGCAGGTACAGGTTGTGCGGCATTACGGTGGCACCAAGGATGCCGAGGGCGAGGTACAGCATCTCGGGATTGTGCAGGATCTCGGTCGTGGGCGCAAAGCCGTGCAGAACGCCCGCCCAATCCGGGTTGGCCAGCACGATCTGGATGGCAAAGCAGACGGCGATCAGGGCGAGGAGGGCGACGACGAAGCCCTCCAGTTTGCGAAAGCCCCGGCGTTGCAGCCAGAGGATCAGGAACACGTCCAGCGCGGTGATCAAGACACCCAGTTCCAGTGGGATACCGAACAAAAGGTTCAGGCCGATCGCGGTGCCGATCACCTCGGCAATGTCGGTCGCGATGATGGCCACTTCGGCCGCGAGCCAAAGGGGGATCGTCACAAAGCGCGGGAAGGCGTCACGACAGGCTTGGGCAAGGTCTCGGCCGGTGCCGATGGCGAGCCGCGCCGACAACGATTGCAGCACGATGGCCATCAGGTTCGACAGGAGCGCCACAAAAAGCAGCGCATAGCCGAACTTCGAGCCCCCGGCGAGCGAAGTCGCCCAGTTGCCGGGGTCCATGTAGCCCACGGCCACCATGTAACCCGGCCCCAGGAACGCCAGAAACCGCTTCCAGGGCGTCGCACCTAGGGCAATGGAGCGGTGTACGTCCGACAAGGCGGCCTCGCCACGCGGCGCACGCCAGACAGTTTTGTTGATCGGTTCGATGATGCTCACGGGCTTACGACTGCGATTGCGACTTATTCTCAATTTAGGAGCAAGACCGGGCGTGTCAAGCGACTGTTTCCCTCTCGCCCCCGGCAAATGCTTTGCTATAAGCATTGTTGACCAGAAGGAGCCCGCGATGTCCGCCGATCTTTCCCCTATCGACAAGGCCAAGTATGTCGCCGCCAAGCGCGCGGTGGATTATGTGCGGCCCGGCATGAAAGTCGGGCTTGGGACGGGGTCTACCGCGGCCTGGATGGTGCGCTGCTTGGGTGAGAGGGTGCGGGAAGAGGGCTTGCGGATCATCGGGGTTCCGACCTCGACCAGGACGGCGGAACTGGCAAAGTCAGTCGGCATTCACGTCGTCTCGCTCGATGACGCCAAATGGTTGGATGTCACGATCGACGGCGCGGATGAGTTTGACCGGCAACTGGCGCTGATCAAGGGCGGCGGGGCGGCGCTGTTGCAGGAAAAGATCGTGGCGACGGCCTCGGATCAGATGATCGTCATCGCGGATGCGGCGAAGGAAGTGGCGACTTTGGGTGCCTTCCCCTTGCCGGTGGAGGTGATCCCCTTCGGCTGGCAGACCACCAAGGCGCTGATCGAAGAGACGCTGGAGGCGCTGGATGTGCTGAACCGCGACGTCACCTTGCGGATGAACGGCGGGCGGCCTTTGATCACGGATGAAAGCAACTATATCCTTGATTTGCATCTGCGGCGGATCGGCAACCCCCGGCAACTGGCTTTGGTGCTGAACCAGATCCCCGGTGTGGTTGAAAACGGTCTGTTCATTGATATCTGTGACATCGTGGTGATCGGCCATCCCGACGGTCGGGTGACGGTGCGCGACATCAACGAAGGCACCGAACGCGACGACCGGATCAATATCGAGCCGAACGACAATATCTTCCGCGACTTCAGCGATTGATCGCGTGACGTCTGACAGACTGGAGTTTTGCTTTGGCTTTTGATTATGACCTGTTCGTCATTGGTGGCGGCTCTGGTGGTGTGCGCGCGGCGCGGATCGCTGCGGCAGAGGGCGGCGCGCGGGTCGGGCTGGCCGAGGAAAGCCGGATGGGCGGCACCTGTGTCATCCGGGGCTGCGTGCCGAAAAAGCTGATGGTCAACGCCTCGGGCTATCCCAAGGCGATTGCCGATGCGGCGGCCTACGGCTGGGAGGTGACGGCGGGGCCGTTTGACTGGTCTAGGTTCCGCGCCAGCCTTGAGTCCGAGTTGGACCGGTTGGAGGGCGCCTATCGCAACACCTTGAAGAATGCGGGCGTCGTGATCCATGACAGCCGCGCCGTGGTGCTGGATGCCCATACGGTGCGGCTGGCAACCGGCGAAAGCGTCAGCGCCAAGCATATCCTGATTGCCACCGGCGGCTGGCCTTTCGTGCCGAAGATTCCGGGCGGCGATCTGGCGGTGACCTCGAACGCGATGTTCCATCTGCCGGCCATGCCCAAGCGGGCCATCGTGGTCGGCGGCGGCTATATCGCCAGCGAATTCGCCTGCATCCTCAATGGCTTTGGCGTCGAGGTCACTTTGGTCTACCGAGGCCCGCAGATCCTGCGCGGCTTTGATGACGAGGCGCGCGTTCACGTCGCCACCGCGATGCAAGAGAACGGCATCACGATCCGCTACGACACCGACGTGGTCAAACTGGAGCGGACCCAGACGGCTATCAGTGCCCATCTGACCGACGGTTCGGCGCAAGAGGCCGATCTGGTGCTGTACGCCACCGGACGCAGGCCCAATGCGTCAGGTCTGGGGCTTGAGGCGCTGGGCGTCGAATTTGGCCCCTTGGGTGAGATCATCGTGGATGAGTGGAGCCAGACTTCGGTGCCCTCGATCTATGCGGTGGGCGATGTGACCAACCGGGTCAACCTGACCCCGGTGGCGATCCGTGAAGGTCATGCCTTTGCCGATACGGTGTTCCGCGCGGTGCCGTCCAAGGCC
>CANGHD010000068.1 GCA_947453525.1 Paracoccaceae bacterium
CCCGTGGCCACCACCTCACCCACATATTCATGCCCCGGAATGGCCCCCGGCTTGACCCGGGCATGTTCGCCCATCCAGCCATGCCAATCGCTGCGGCAAATGCCGCAGGCCAGTACCCGAACCACCACGCCATCCGGTTCGCAGACCGGGTCCGGCACAATCTCGAAACTCAGATCAGCTTGATACTCCCGGATGACAGCAGCGCGCATCGGTCTCTCCCCTTTTCACACAGGGGTGAACCAGCGCCGCGCAAGGGTCAAGGTAGGATGGGCGATCCGCCCATCGCCCTCACAGGATCTCGACCCGGTAGCCCTCGATGACCGTATTGGCCAGAAGCTTCTCGCACATGGTTTTCACCGAGACCTCCGCCGCTGCCCGGTCGGTCTCGGCCAGATCGAGTTCGATCACCTTGCCCTGCCGCACCCCATTTACCCCGGCAAACCCCAGGGTCCCCAGCGCAAAGCGCACCGCCTCGCCCTGCACATCCAGAACCCCGGCTTTCAGCATGACGGTCACACGGGCTTTCATCGGGTTCTCCAGACTAGTTGATCAGGGTCGGTTTCGGCGCGTGGGTGACGTTGGAAGGCAAAACCCCCAGACGCCGCGCCAGTTCGGTATAGACATCGGCCAAGGGCCCCGGCTCTGGCATGGCAACTGCCCCTTCCGGGCGGCGCAGGTCCCAGAGCCTGCAAGAATCGGGGCTGATCTCATCCGCCACGATCAGGCGCATGTAATCGCCTTCCCAGATCCGGCCCACCTCGATGCGGAAGTCGGCCAGACGGATGCCGACGCCCAGCATCACGCCAGACAGAAAGTCATTTACCCGCAGGGCAAGGGCTATGATATCGTCCAGATCCTGCTGGCTCGCCCAGCCGAAGGCGATGATATGCTCTTCGCTGACCAAAGGCGCATTCAGCCGGGGGTCCTTGTAGAAATATTCCACGATGGGGCGCGGCAGCGGGGTGCCTTCCGGAATGCCCAACCGCGTCGACAGATCACCTGCGGCAAAGTTGCGCACAACCACTTCCAGCGGCACGATTTCCGCTTCGCGCACCAGTTGCTCGCGCATGTTGATGCGGCGGATGAAATGCGTCGGGACCCCGATGGAATTCAGGCCCGCCATGAAGAACTCCGACAGCCGGTTGTTCAGCACGCCCTTGCCTTCCGAGGCGAGGTTCTCCCCCTCGGTCGCCGTAGGGCCAGCGGCCCCTTCATCCTTGAAATATTGTACAAGCGTGCCCGGCTCAGGCCCTTCATACAGGATCTTCGCCTTGCCTTCGTAAATCTTTTTGCGCCGTGCCATGAACGCTCCGAACCCTTCGGGGGGCGTGCGCATGCCCTTAGCGGCACCATGGGCACCGACCCCTCTTTCATCGCGCTATATGCCAAGCCCATGGCCCCGGCAAGGCGGAACGGCCCCCGATGGGCCTGCGATCGGGTTTGCCAACAGGTTTGCTTGGGCTTCCCCTTGCGGTAAACCAATCGGGAAGGCATATGGAGGGGGATATTCAACGTGCAGCCGAGGGCCACACCATGACCACGTTCGATGACCGCGAAAACGCCTTTGAATCGAAATTCGCCCATGATTCCGAAATGCAGTTCCGGGCCGAAGCGCGCCGCAACAAGCTGCTGGGTCTGTGGGCCGCCGGGCTTCTGGGCAAATCCGGCGACGAAGCCGCGGCCTATGCCATGGAAGTCGTGAACGCCGACTTCGAGGAAGCCGGGACCGAGGATGTCGTGCGCAAGGTCGCAGGCGATCTGGGTGCGAAATCCACCGCGGATGAGGTTCGCAAGAAGCTGGCCGACCTGCTGCCCGTCGCCAAATCGCAATTGATGAACGAAGTCTGAAAGGGAAAGCCATGGCCCAAGACCTTCTGTCCCGCCTGATGTCGGAGCGTGACTGGCTCTTGGCCGATGGCGCCACCGGGACCAACCTGTTCAACATGGGTCTCTCCTCTGGCGAGCCCCCCGAGTTCTGGAATATCGAAAAACCCGACAACATCCGCACGCTCTACCGCAACGCGGTGAACGCCGGGTCTGACCTGTTCCTGACCAACTCCTTCGGCGGCAACTCGGCCCGGCTGAAGCTGCACAACGCGCAAGGTCAGGTGCGGGAATTGAACAAGGTCGCGGCCAGCCTTGGCCGCGAGATTGCTGATGCCTCCGGGCGGATGGTGGCCGTTGCAGGCTCCATCGGCCCGACCGGTGAGATTTTCCAACCGATGGGCATGATGACCCATGCGCTTGCCGTCGAGATCTTCCACGAACAGGCCGAGGCGCTGAAAGAGGGCGGCGCGGATGTCTTGTGGGTCGAGACGATGTCCGCCTTCGAAGAATACGCCGCCGCTGCCGAAGCTGCCGTGCTGGCCGGAATGCCCTGGTGCGGCACGATGAGCTTTGACACCGCGGGCCGCACCATGATGGGCATCACTTCGGCCTCGCTGGCCGAGAAAGTCGAGAAAATGGCGCACCCGCCCCTCGCCTTCGGGGCGAACTGCGGTGTGGGGGCATCCGACCTGATGCGCACCGTTCTGGGCTTCGAGATGACTGGCACCAGCCGCCCGATCATCGCCAAGGGCAACGCCGGGATCCCGAAATACCACGAGGGCCACATCCACTACGACGGCACCCCCGAGTTGATGGCGGAATATGCCGTGTTGGCGCGGGATGCCGGGGTGAAGATCATTGGCGGCTGCTGTGGCACGATGCCCGACCACCTCGCCGCGATGCGGGCCGCACTTGAGACGCGTCCGAAGGGGCCAAAGCCCACGACCGACGACATTCAGGCGAAACTCGGGGCCTTCTCCTCGTCCTCGGATGGCACCGGCGACACCTCGAACGATCCCAAGCGTGAACGCCGCAATCGCCGGGGCTAAGGTAGGATGGGCCATCGGCCCATGTTCGGCAGGCATGGGCCAATGGCCCATCCTACCAACGACACAGCCTGCCCTCTGCAAGAACAGGCCGAAATCAGACGTTAATAAAAGATGAACCGGCCTACCTAATATATAATCATATCAATAGCTTAACCTCGATTGCACGCGTGCAATCCGCCCGTTTTCACAGATCAAACCCCAGTTGCGCCCCTTCCTCCAGCGGCACCCGAAACAGGTCCGTCCGCAGCGCCGGCTGCGGCAGGTCCAGCCGCAGCCGGGCCACCGCGACCTGAAACCGCCGCGCCATCAACTCGGCCCAGATGCCCTGCCCCTTGAACCGCTTGCCCCATTCGGCGTCATAATCCTTGCCGCCATGCAACTCCCGCACCCGCGCCATCACCTTGGCCGCCCGGTCCGGATACTGCGCGGCCAGCCAGTCCTGGAACAGCGGCGACACCTCCCGCGGCAGCCGCAGACTGATGAAACTCGCCGCGACCGCCCCCGCCGCCGCCGCCGCCTCTAGGATCGGCTCCAGTTCCTGATCCGAAAGACCAGGGATCAGCGGCGAAACCATGACCCGCACCGGTACCCCCGCCGCCGTCAGCCGCCGGATCACCTCCAACCGCCGTGCGGGAGAGGCCGCCCGAGGTTCCATCCGCCGCGCCAGCACCGGGTCCAGCGTCGTGATCGACACGCCCACCCGCGTCAGCCCCGCCTTGGCCAGGGGCACCAGCAGGTCCAGATCCCGCTCGATCAGCGTCCCCTTCGTTGTGATCCCCACCGGATGCCGGAAGGCCAGCAACATCGCCAAAACCTCGCGCATCACGCCATATTCGGCTTCGATCGGCTGGTAAGGGTCGGTATTCGTGCCAATCGCGATCGTGGCCACCTTGTAGGCCTTCGACCGCAACTCCCGCTCCAGCACCCGCGAAATCCCCGGCCTTGCCACCAGCCGAGTCTCGAAATCCAGACCCGGCGAGAGGTTCAGATAGGCATGCGTCGGCCTGGCAAAGCAGTAGATGCAACCATGCTCACACCCCCGGTAGGGGTTGATCGAGCGGTCAAACGGCAGGTCCGGCGAGGTGTTGTAGGTGATGGCCGAGCGCGGGCTTTCCACCCGCACCTCGGTCCGCACCAGCCGCCCCTCTTCCGGAATGCCCCAGCCATCGTCATAAGCGACACGGCTCGTGCCCTCGAACCGGCCGGTGTCATTGCTTGCCGCACCACGGGCGCGCAGGCGTTGGCCGGGCAGGATGCTGTTTTCTTTGGGTTCCGCTGGGGGTTTCATCCGATGTTCCATGCCTTCCAATATAGAACATTTCATGAACTTTTCCCAGACGATTCTGCTTTCCTTTTCCCCGGCTGTCGGCTTTCATGCCGGGCATGTCGCTAAAGGGAAAGTCCAGCGCGGCCTTTGGCCTCATTGACGAAGAAACGCCCGAAGGAGCCTCAGCATGGCCGACGATGACGAAATCATCCTGTCTGAACTGTCCGATGATGAACTTGTCCTGCAGATGCATGACGACCTGTACGACGGGCTGCGGGAAGAGATCGAGGAAGGCGTCAACCTTCTGATCTCGCGCGGTTGGGCACCCTATGATGCGCTGACCAAGGCTCTGGTTGCCGGCATGACCATCGTGGGGGCAGACTTCCGCGACGGCATCCTGTTCGTGCCGGAAGTGCTGCTGGCCGCCAATGCGATGAAGGGTGGCATGGCCATCCTGAAGCCGCTGCTGATTGCCACCGGTGCGCCCCGGATGGGCAAGATGGTGATCGGCACCGTCAAGGGCGACATCCATGACATCGGCAAGAACCTTGTCGGCATGATGATGGAAGGTGCGGGCTTTGAAGTGCGCGACCTTGGCATCAACAACTCGGTCGAGAAATATCTGGCGGCCCTGGAAGAAGAAAAGCCCGATATTCTTGGCATGTCGGCGCTGTTGACCACCACGATGCCCTATATGAAGGTTGTGATCGACACGATGAAGGAAAAGGGCATGCGGGACGATTACATCGTTCTGGTGGGAGGCGCGCCTTTGAACGAGGAATTCTCCAAGGCGATCGGTGCGGACGCCTACTGCCGCGATGCTGCCGTGGCCGTCGAAACCGCCAAGGCCTATGTCGCCCGCAAGCACAACCGCCCGAACGTCTGATGCGTCTTATGTAGAAGGCAAGCCCCGGGTCCTGCGCCCGGGGCTTTGCTTTTGGCGCTTGGCAGGGGCAGACGGAGCCCCCATCTTCACGGGACGGAGTGACCCATGGCTGACGTTCCCAAAGACCTTCCCGATGACATCACCCTGACCGAGACCGGTCTGGCGCCCACCCATCAGGGCCGCGTCCTGCTGATCGCCTGCGGGGCGCTGGCGCATGAGGTTCTGGCGATCATCAAGGCCAATGCCTGGACCCACATGGACCTGCAATGCCTGCCCGCCAACCTGCACCTTTACCCCGACAGGATCACTGCCGAAGTGGCGAGGGTCGTGGCGGAATCGCGGGCGACCTATCAGACGATGTTCATCCTTTATGCCGATTGCGGCACAGGCGGTCTTTTGCAGGCGAAATGCGCAGAACTCGGGGTCGAGATGATCGAAGGCCCGCATTGCTATTCCTTCTTCGAAGGCAACGCCCAATTTGCCACCCATCTGGACACCGAGATCACTGCCTTCTACCTTACCGATTTCCTCGTCCGGCAGTTTGACGCCTTTGTCTGGAAACCGATGGGCCTCGACCGCCATCCGCAGTTGCGTGACACGTATTTCGGCAACTACACCAAGCTGGTCTATCAAGCGCAGACCAATGACCCTGCTCTGGACGCCAAGGCGGAAGACTGCGCCCGGCGGCTTGGGCTGGCTTACGAGCGGCGCTTCACCGGCTACGGCGATCTGGCGACAGTGATGCAGAAGGTGGCCTCAGCATGATGCCCGAGCGCTTCGCCAAACTGTTCGCCAGTGCCTTCGGGCGGCAGGATGCGGCGGGCATGGCGTATCTGCTGGCAGAGGATGCCGACGTGCTGACCCTGACCGGTGCGGTCCTGTCGGGCGCGAATGCTGCCGAAGCAGTCTTTGCGGGCGAGTTTGCCGGCATCTTCGCGGCCGCGCGGTTGGTGACCGGCAAGGTCAAGCTGCGCGATCTGGGCCCCGGGGTAGCCATCGTGTCGCAGCGTTTTGTGGTGACGGGCGCGCGTGACGAGGTCGGACAGGACATGCCCCGCTTTGCCGCTTTGCTGACGGCTGTCGTCACCGCTGACACAGGGTGGCGTGCCGTCAGCCTGACCTTCTCAGCCACCAGCCAATAGCGAGCGGGCAGCGGCTCTTGCGGCCTTGGTGATCGTGTCGCCAGCCAGCATCCGGGCGATTTCCTCAATGCGGGCCGTGGGGTCGAGCGGGGTCACCGTGGACAGGGTCACGTCATCGACCACGCGCTTTTCAACCCGCCAGTGATGCGCCCCCAAAGCGGCGACCTGCGGCGAATGCGTCACCACCAGAACCTGTGCACCCGAGGCAAGTTGCGCCAGACGGCGCCCCACGGCATCGGCGGTGGCGCCCCCGACGCCGCGGTCGATCTCGTCGAAGATCAGCGTCAGACCCGGGGTTTGGCCGGTCAGGCAGACTTTCAGGGCGAGCAGAAACCGGCTGAGTTCGCCACCCGAGGCGATGCGGTTCAAGGGCCCGGCCGGAGCGCCTGGGTTGGTGGTGACGGTGAAGGTGACCTCGTCCTGTCCCTCCGGCCCCGGCAGGCTTAGGGTGAAATCGGTGCGGAAAATGGCGCGTTCCATCTTCAAGGGGGCCAGTTCGGCGGCCATCGCGGTATCCAGCCGCGCCCCGGCCAGACGGCGGGCTGTGCTCATCGCCTCGGCCCGGCGCGCGTAATCTGCCTCGGCAAGGGCGGCCGCCTGTCGCAGGCGGATCAGCCCACGTTCGCCGCCATCCAGCGCCTCCAGACGGGCGCGCAGGGTGGCGGCGTGCGGGCCAAGGTCATCGGGCAGCACGCCATGTTTGCGGGCCAGGGCGCGGATGGCGAAGAGCCGTTCCTCCAGCCGTTCCAGTGCGGATTCGTCGAAATCGAGCGCCTCTAGGCAGGCTTCCACCCCGGCTTGCGCCTCGGCCAATTCCACCAGCGACCGTTCCAGCGCGGCAAGGGCACCATCAAGCCTGCCCTCGGCCTTGTCCGCAGCACCTGTCAGCCAACGCAGGGCGTCCTGCATCGCGTGATCCGCCCCCTGCCCCATCGCCTCATGTGCGCGGGCGATGTCCTGACGGATACGGGAGGCCGCCTGCATCATGCGGCGGTTGGAGTCAAGCTTGGCCTCCTCGCCGGCCTCGGGGTTCAGCTTGTCCAACTCGGCCACGGCATGGCGCAGAAAGTCTTCTTCGGACCGGATCGAGGCCAAACGTGCCTCGGCCTCGGCCAGATCGCGCAGCGCGTCGGACCGCGCGCGCCACGCACTGCGCAGGCCCGACAGGTCCAGGGCGGCAAATGTGTCGAGCAACTGCCGGTGACCGCGCGGGTTCAAAAGGCCCCGGTCGTCGTGCTGGCCATGGAGTTCGACCAGAGTGTCCGACAAATCCCTGAGTACGTCACCCGAAGCGCGGCGGTCGTTGATATAGGCAGTCTTTCGGCCATCGGCGGAATTGGTGCGGCGCAGGATCAACTCGTCCTCGACCTCGATCCCGGCCGTTTCCAGCACGGCGCGGGCGGCATGGCCGGGGGGCAGGTCGAACACCGCAATCACCTCGCCCTGCGACGCCCCGGTACGAACCAGATCGGCGCGGCCGCGCCAGCCCAGCACAAAGCCCAAAGCGTCGAGAAGAATAGACTTGCCCGCCCCGGTTTCGCCGGTCAGCACGTTAAGTCCCGGCTGAAAGGCCAAGTCCAGACGGTCGATGATCAGCACGTCGCGAATGTCCAGACTGCGCAGCATCACGCCATCCGACTGGTGCGCACACCCTTTGCCGCGCCCGATCCTGCCAGTCCTCCGATCACAGCCACTGACCCTTGATCATCTGACGATAGATGGTCGACAGCCAGCTCGTTCCGCGCGACTCGGGTGCCAGACCCTGCTTTTTCAACTGCGCGAAGGCGTCCTGATAGAAGGGGCTGGATTCGTAGTTGTAGCCAAGAATTGCCCCCGCCGTCTGCGCCTCGTCCGGAAGACCAAGCGCAAGGTAGCACTCCACCAAGCGCTCCAGTGCCTCGGCGGTCTGCGCGGTGGTCTGATAGTCCTGCACCACGGTGCGGAAGCGGTTCAAGGCTGCGGCGTAGTGGTGCTGCTTGAGGTAGTAGCGGCCGATTTCCATTTCCTTGGCGGCAAGGTGGTCGAAGGCGAGGTCGAATTTCAACATCGCCGATTTGGCATATTCGCTGTCGGGATATTTTTCGATCACAACGCGCAGCGCTTGCAGAGCCTGGAAAGTCAAGCCTTGGTCGCGGCCCACCTCGTCGATCTGGTCGTAGTAGGACAGCGCCAGCAGAAACTGCGCGTAGGCGGTGTCTTCGCCTGCCGGATAGAAATCAAGATAGCGCTGTGCTGCCACCCGTGATTCTTCGTAGTTCTTGGATTTGTGCAGGGTGAAGGCCTGCATGATCAGCGCGCGCTTGGCCCATTCTGTATAGGGGTAAAGCCGCTCAACCTCCTGGAAATAGGTCAGAGCGGTGCGCGGGTCCTTCTTGCTGCCCAGTTCCAGTTCGCCCCGCTTGTAGATTTCCTCAGCGGTGTAGTTTTCCAACGGCAACTGCGTTGGAGTTGGGCTTCCGCAGGCCGTCAAGACGGCCATCATCAGCGCCAAGCCTACCCCACGCGCCGCGCCTGACCTTCCGACTGCCATCGTCCGCTTATCCCCAACCCAACGAAGCGTGGCACACCCGGCGCCCGCCTTTCCTTGACGGTGTCCTAGCACAGAAAAATCCGGGGCGCAAAACGGCTTTCACCGCTGCGGCACGAGGTTACGCGTAAAGGGGAAGATCGCCACGGTGCACACCGACACCGGGCAGCTTTCCACCGGCCAAAGCGTCGCAATCGTCGATGGCAAAAGCCCCCGGCGTGGCGAACAGTTTGTGCAACAGGCGGTTGGTCAGGGCATGGCCCGCACGCTCGCCCGTGTAACGCGCCAGAAGCGGCGCTCCGGCCAAGGCGAGGTCGCCCAAAGCGTCCAGCATCTTGTGGCGTACCGGTTCATCGGTATGGCGCAGGCCACCCGGTGTCAGCACACGGTCGCCATCGAACACCACGGCATTCTCAAGCGTCCCACCCAAGGCAAGGCCACGGGCGCGCATGTCATCGACATCAGACTGGCGGCAAAAGGTCCGGGAATCACACAATTCCCGAACGAAAGCGCCATTCGACATGTTGAGATGACGGGACTGTCGGCCGATCGCCGGCTCTGCAAAGTCGATGCGGAAGTCAATCTCCAGCATTTCTGCCGGCTCCAGTCGCGCCAATGCGGCACCGTCGCGCACCTCTATCGTCTTCAACACCCGGATCGCCCGGGCCGGAGAAGACTGTGCCCGGATTCCCTTTGACAGAATCGCCGCCACGAATGGCGCGGCAGAGCCATCAAGGATCGGCACCTCCGGCCCATCAATCTCAATCAGGGCGTTGTTGATCGCAAGCCCTGCCAGCGCTGCCATGATGTGTTCGATCGTCGACACCTGCGCACCGTCGTCATTGGCCACCAGCGTGCAAAGCTTGGACGGCACCACCGCATCCCAGCGCGCCGGAATCAGCGTGTCGCCATCCATGAGGTCGGTGCGGCGGAACCAGATGCCGTAATCAGCCGATGCCGGGCATACGACCATGCGCACGGGCTTGCCAGAGTGCAATCCCATGCCCTTGAACGTCACCGCGGATTTGACTGTATTTTGCACGAAGGCCTCAATCGATTGAACACGGTTTTACGACGTATTGCGGTGGAACCGATGCTATCCGCCACCTGTTGTACTCTAGCTAAGCCGCATCAGACCCCATCTCAACTCACGCTTTGTGACGGAGTGTAACAGGAGAAAATGATCGGTCAACCTTATGATTTACAAAGGGAAAAGCCCAAGGGCGTCCTTGGGCTTTTCCGCAGTGTTTTAAATCCGTGCAAGCCGGTTCAGTTGGCCTGACGGCGCAGGAAGGCGGGAATCTCCATCCGTTCCTGATCGGAGGACAGGTCCTGTTCGTCGTCATAAGCCGTCACCGGAGGCTGCGCGCGGCCGGACTGGGTGGCCTCGGCGTGGGCACCGGACATCCGGTTGATCAGACTGCCGATCCCAAAGCGCGGGCGTTCTGCCGGCTTCGGTGTGGCTTTGGACAAGGGCGCGGGGCTGCGGGCCGGTTGCTGCGCGGCCGGGACCGGCTTGCTGACAGCGGCCTGTAGCCGGGCCATCGCTTCGGGCGAAGGCGTGCCCATCGGACGCGGACGCGGCGCGATGAAGCTGCCGGCGTCATCGCGCGCGGCGGTGGCCGGACGCGGTTCGGACTGTGGCGCAGGGCGATAGGCAGGGGCCGGAACGTCGTCCTCTTCCGTCTCGTAGGCTTCCGGCTCTTCGTAAGTGTCTTGCACCGGTTCTGTCGCACGGGCCTGTGGCTGCGGTGCCGGACGCGGCTGAGACATCGGCTGGGTCAGCGGCATCGGCGCCTCGCGGCGGGCCTCGGATTGTGGGGCAGGCATCGGCTTCAGCGGTTCGTGCATCGAGCGGCGCACCACGGGCGTTTCCGCCTTGGCCGTCTTGATGTCGATGCCAGTGGCGACGACAGAGACGCGCAGGACGCCTTCCATCGAGATGTCCAAAGTGGACCCGACGATGATGTTGGCCTCGGGATCGACCTTTTCACGAATGATATTGGCCGCTTCATCCAGTTCAAACAGCGTCAGGTCATAGCCACCGGTAATGTTGATCAGAACACCCTTGGCGCCATTCAGGCTGATTTCGTCCAGAAGCGGGTTGGCAATCGCCTTCTCTGCCGCCTGCACGGCACGATCCGGGCCCGAGGCCTCGCCCGTACCCATCATCGCCTTGCCCATCTCGTCCATCACCGAGCGCACGTCGGCGAAGTCGAGGTTGATCAGGCCGGGGCGTACCATCAGATCGGTGACACCTTTGACGCCCTGGTACAGCACGTCATCGGCCATCGCGAAGGCTTCGGTGAAGGTGGTGCGTTCGTTGGCCAGACGGAACAGGTTCTGGTTCGGGATCACGATCAGGGTATCGACGACTTTCTGCAGCGCCTCGATGCCCTCTTCGGCCTGACGCATCCGCTTGTTGCCTTCGAACTGGAAAGGCTTGGTCACGACGCCCACCGTCAGCACACCCAGCTCACGGGCCGCTTGAGCGATGATCGGCGCGGCCCCCGTTCCTGTGCCGCCGCCCATCCCGGCGGTGATGAAGCACATATGCGCGCCGGCCAGATGATCCACGATCTGCTCGATCGATTCCTCGGCCGCTGCAGCGCCGACAGAGGGGCGCGCGCCAGCGCCCAGACCCTCGGTGACCTTCAGGCCAATCTGGATCTTGTTGCCCGCGCGGCTTTGCTGCAGAGCCTGTGCGTCCGTGTTGGCAACGACGAACTCGACGCCTTCAAGGTTCTTGTCGATCATGTTGTTGACCGCATTCCCCCCGGCACCGCCAACGCCGAAAACCGTGATGCGCGGCTTCAATTCTTCGCGCTCCGCATTCACCATCAGATTCAATGTCATTTTAAGACCCGCCGTTTCGTGTTGTGAAGCAGCAGCCCCGCGCTGCCTTATATCATTCCGTCCCACGCCCGGCCCCTGCCCTGTTGCCCCAAACGCAGGGGCAGCAGCCGACTTGTCTGCAATTCTACTCATAGTGCACCTCAAGGTCACTAAAAAACATCAGGTTCCCCACAAAATATGGGGTTTTTTGCCGGAAAGACCCCGCATATCGGCCGAACCGCAGGATATTGGGGATTACCAGTTGTCTCGAAACCATTTGAGGGCCCTTTTCAATGACCGCGCCGGATAACGCTCCGACGGAATGTTGAAATCCCACCACTCATCCTGAGGGTGCGCCGCGAAAAGACACAGACCCACGGTGGACGCAAAAGTCGGCCCGGTCGCCGCCTGCGGCAGACCCTGCACCCGCAAAGGCCGCCCCATCCGAACGCGCTGGCCCAGAATGCGACTGGCCAATCCGTCCAGTCCGGGGATCTGGCTGGCCCCGCCGGTCAGGACGATCTGCTGGCTGGGCAGATGCGCGAAGCCCGCGATCTCCAGCCGTTCGGCGACATGCTCCAGAATTTCCTCGACCCTTGGCCGGATGATGCCGATCAGTTCGGTGCGGCTGACCTGACGGCGGTCCTTGTCCCAATCGCCGGAGTCCCCGCCGATTTCGATCATCTCGCGGTCATCCATCCCGGTGGCGTGTACGCCGCCGTGCTTGGTCTTGATCCGTTCGGCCACCGCTGTCGGCACATGCAGACATTGCGCGATGTCCGATGTGACATGATCGCCGCCCAGACGTACCGCATCCGAGAAGATCATGTGCTTCTTCATGAAGATCGAAATGCCGGTCGACCCACCGCCCATGTCGATGCAGGCGGCGCCCAGTTCACGCTCATCCTCCACCAGCGCCGCAATCCCCGAGGCATAGGACGACGAGGCGATTCCCGCGAGTTCGAGGTCGCATCGTTTGATGCAGTACAGCAGGTTCTGCACCACAGCCGCATCCACCGTCAGCAAATGCATGTCGCAGGCGAGGCGGTTGCCAATCTGCTCGCGCGGGTCGCCAAGGCCGGTGCGGTGGTCGAGCGCGAAATTGACCGGCTGCGCATGGATCACCTCGCGCCCCTCGCCGATATCGGGCACATCGCAGGCCGCCAGCACGCGGGCCACATCGTTTTCTTTCACGACGGTGTCGTTCAGTTCAATCTCTCCGGCCAGCCCGTAGCTGCGCGGCTCGCCACCCGAGAAGCAGGCGATGACATGATCGACCCGCACATTGGCCATCTTCTGCGCGGCCTGCACGGCGGTGCGGATCGCCCGCTCGGTCTCGTTCATCGCGGAAATCTCGCCAAACCGGACGCCGCGGGATTTGGTGGTGGCAGCCCCGATCACCCGGAAATCCGTTTGCCCGGCCATGGAGCCAACGCCGTCCGGCTCCACCCCCTCTTCCAACCCGTCAAACCGCAGGATCAGGCAGGCGATCTTCGAGGTTCCCACGTCGAGAATGGCAATCACCCCACGTTGCAGGGCGGCTTTGCGCATATTCCGCATGGCACGTTGCGATTGGTAAAGATCGGTCATGTCTTGGACTCCGTGGGAACAATAAGGCCTTGCGACTGGCGCAAGGTATCCAATGCGGCTTGGGCTAAGCGAAGGACGGGACGCTGCGGATTGCGCAGATCAATGGCAACAAGGTCGCGAGCAAGGATATTTTCTGCTTTATCAAGGGCAAGCAGGCCTTCGACGGCGGCCACCGGGCCATCGGCAGGCAGCAGGATCGTCTGGTCACGGTCAAGGATCAGGTCCCAACGGCGGTCACTGATGCGGATGAGGCCACGCAAGCGTCCAGCAAGCGGGCTGGCGGCGCGCAGAATTGCGGTGGCTTCGTGCACCGCCGCATCCGCGCCGTCACCAGCGACCAAGGGCAGATCCGCCCGGTCGGCGCGGGTGGCAAGACCGGCAATCCGGTGACCGTCGGCATCCAGCAGCATCAGGCCCTGCCCGGTGCGCCAGACCCAGGCCGGTTGCCGCTCGGTGATGCCGACCTGCAAAACATTGCCAGCCCCCAGCCACACCACAGCACTCGCCACCGCATCCAGCTTTTCGGCCCGCACGCGAACCGCGTCAAGATCCAGCGCCAGCGAGGACTGCGGCAGGTGCAGGTCCAGCTTCTGGCGCACGGCGTCGGCCAGTTCCGGCGAGGCGCCGTCGATCGACAGCAAATTCACCATGAACATCGGTCGCTCGGTGACCTTGTCCTTCGCCGCCACCATGACCCCGGCAAAACTGTCACGCCGCACCGGGTCGGACAGGTAGATGCCAAGCGCCAGCGTCAAGAAGAACGCCGGCATTCCAACGCGCATCGTCACGCGGAACAGCGGCGTCAGCCAGAGACGGTGCATCCGGTAGGCCCACCGCGAGGGCGCAGGGTCCCGGCGCAGCGGAAGAGCGCGGCCTAGCGATTGCATGAGGCATCCTCCACGATCCAGCTGCAGAGCTCCGGGAACGATATGCCGCAGAAGGCCGCCTGTTCGGGCGCCAGCGAGGTCGGCGTCATGCCGGGCTGGGTGTTGGTTTCCAGCAGGATCAGGCCCGCCAGCCCGCGCGACTCATCCCAGCGGAAATCGGTGCGGCTCAGGCCCCGGCAGCCCAAAGCACGATGGGCGCGCAGCGCATAGTCAAGGCAAGCCTCTGAAATATCTTCCGGAATACGGGCAGGCACCTCATGCAGACTGCCGCCGGTCTTGTATTTGGCGTCATAGTCATACCAGCCTTCGGTGATGATATCCGTCACCGCGAGCGGCCGGTCGCCCAGCACCGCCACCGTCAGTTCGCGCCCCGGCGCATAGGTTTCGACCATCACCGTCTCGGGCATCGTCTCGGCCAGACGCGGCGCATTGGCGCCTTCCCGCACAATGTAGACACCCACCGAGGAGCCTTCGTTGTTGGGTTTCACCACATAGGGCGGCGGCAGAACATGGGAGGCCGCCACGACATCGCGTGCTGCCAAGACCGACTGAACCACCGGCAGGCCCGCAGCAACATAGGCCGCCTTGGCCGCCGACTTGTCCATTGCCAGAGCCGAGGCCAGAACGCCCGAATGCGTATAGGGGATCGCCAGCCACTCCAGCAGGCCCTGCACGCAGCCGTCCTCACCCCAACGGCCATGCAACCCATTGAAAACACAAGCAGGATTGATCTCAGCAAGACGTGCGGCCAAATCGCGGCCAGCGTCCAGCTCGACCACGTCATAACCTGCCACCCGCAAGGCTTTGGCACATTCATGCCCTGACGACAGCGAAACCTCCCGCTCTGCGGAAAGCCCACCCATCAGTACCGCCACGCGGGAGCCTGCTTGTGCAGACTTGCCCACCATTCACTGCCTCACCCGGACTTAGGGCCGGTTTTTATTGTTATTCTGCCGCCGGTTCGCCGACGCGCATGATTTCCCATTGTAGCGTGATACCGGCGTTTTCGAAAACCCTTTTTCGCACCTCTTCCCCAAGATTTTCCAGATCAGCGGCAGTTGCGCCACCGGCGTTGATCAGGAAGTTGGAATGCATCGGCGACATCTGCGCCCCGCCGATCCTTGCACCGCGCATCCCGGCGTCGTCGATCACCTTCCAGGCCTTGAGTTCATGGCTGTCATCCGCCTTGCCGGTCGAGGAATGGCCCACGGGGTTGCGGAAGGTTGAGCCCGCTGAGCGGTCCTTGGTTGGCTGGCTGGCATCGCGCTTGGCGATCTGCTCCAACATCTTGGCTTCAAGTGCGACCGGATCGCCATATGTTGCGCGGAAAACCGCTTGGGTGATCACAGTGCCCTCGGGCAAGCAAGACTGCCGATAGGCCAGATGCAATGCCTCCGCCGGGATCGTCACCACCTTCCCCGCCCGCGTCACCGCCCGGATTTCCACCAGATGGTCCTGCACATAAGACCCGTAACACCCGGCATTCATCCGGACGGCACCGCCGATCGTCCCCGGAATGGTGCGCAGAAAGGTCAGGTCAAATCCCGACTCCGCCGCCCTTCGGGCGACATGCGAATCCAGCGCCGCCGCCCCGGCGATCACCCTATCTCCTTCAGTCTCAATGGAATTGAAGCCCCGCCCGAGCTTAATGACAACCGCCCTCACGCCGCCATCCCGCACGATCAGGTTCGACCCCGCGCCCATCGGAAAAACCGCCGTCGAGGCATCCAGCCCGCCCAGGAATTCCGCAAGGTCCGCCTCGTCGGCCGGCTGAAACAGCCAATCCGCCGGTCCGCCCACGCGCAGCCAGGTCAGGTCCGCAAGGGAACGGTTCGGGGTCAGGGTGCCGCGGGGGGTTGGAAGCGTGTTCATGGTGCCTTGCTAGTCGCCAGCGGCGGCTCAGGCAAGAGACCGCGCGCCGCGGTAAGGATTGGCCGGAAGCGTCGATTGCGGCGGTCTTGCTTGCGTCTTCCTTCTGTCTTCCAGTCGTCTCTACGCGCGCAAGACGAGGGGCGTGTTAAGGTTTTGGGCAACAGGCGCCTGGGTGCGGGCTTGGGGTGTCTGGTAGGGTGGGGTTGAACCCCACCCTACGCACCTTCGCGTGTGGTCTTGCGCCGAAAACGCCCGCTCAGCCATCGGCACAGGATCCAGACCGGCCAGCGCAGGAGGCTGCAGGCTGCGAAGAAGAACGTGAGGGTCCAGAGGGCTCCGTGGGTTTGGAAGATCCAGATCAGGAGGGGGAGGCCGGTGGCCATGAGGAGGTAGGCCGCGCGCCAGTGGTGGTCCCGGCTGGGGAGCATGGCGATCAGGTTGGCCATGATCAGCCAGAGGAGGGCGAGGGTCAGGGGGAGCATGGTCAGCTCTTGGGGCGGAAGCGGGATTGCAGTTCGGGCGGCAAGCTGGGGAGCGCCAGGCGCAGGGTCTTGCGGATCAGGTAGTTCAGCGGGTGCCGGAACATCGACAGGAAGGCGAAGGTCCCCAAGGCGACCCAGACCATACCGAGGCTCATGCCGATCCAGATCAGAAGCACCGGGGCGGCGCAGAGCAGGGTCAGGCCGGGGATCATCTGGCTGCGCATCGGCAAGATCGCCGTGATGCTTGCCGCGATCACCCAGAGGGCACCGAACAGGAGCGGGGTCATGTGGCCTCCGGTGAGGGCGGGCCAAGCGCGGCCCGACGTGCGGGGCGAGGTTGGGGGAGGAAAGCGGCGGCGGTGCGGAGGGGAGAGGGCTTTTTGGCGGCGGACTGGAGGAGAAGCCCCTGCATTGCACGCGTGCAATGCAGATTAACCATCTGATTACCCTATATTATCCATTCTTTCGTTAGCCTTTTATTAGGATATTGCGCGGCTGAGCGGTCAGGCCAGTTTGGCCGGCAGCGCGTTGGCCCAGGCGGAGATGGAACCGGCACCGAGACAGACGACGAGATCGCCGGGTCTGGCCTGTTCCTTGACGAGGCGGGTCAGGTCGGCCTCGTCCAGCAAGGCGCGCGCGTGGCGGTGGCCGTGGGCGATGAGGCCTGCGACCAGGTCATCGCGGGAAGCGCCGGGGATCGGGTCTTCACCGGCGGCGTAGACGTCGGCGATGGCCACGACGTCAGCCTCGTTGAAGCAGGTGCAGAAGTCTTCGAAGAGGTTGTGCAAACGGGTGTAGCGGTGCGGTTGGTGGATCGCGATGACGCGGCCTTTGGTGGCCTGGCGGGCGGCCTTCAGGACGGCGGCGATTTCCACCGGGTGGTGGCCGTAGTCGTCGATGATGGTGACGCCGTTCACTTCGGCGACCTTGGTGAAGCGGCGGTTGACGCCGGCGAAGGTGGCGAGGGCCTCGCGGATTTCCTCGCGCTTCATGCCGAGGTGGCGGGCGACGGCGATGGCGGACAAGGCGTTGGAGACGTTGTGATCGCCGGGCATCGGCAGGGTGCAGTTTTCGATCACCGGCTTGCCGTCTTCGTTTTGCAGCAGGACGTCGAAGGTGGTCTTGCCGGCCTCGTGCCGCAGGTTGATGGCGCGGACGTCGGCTTGGGCGTTGAAGCCGAACGTGACGACGCGGCGGTCGGTGATCCGGCCGACGAGGGACTGCACCTCGGGATGGTCGGTGCAGCAGACGGCGAGGCCGTAGAAGGGGATGTTGGAGACGAAATCGAGGAAGCCTTTGCGCAGCGCGTCGAAGGTGTGCCAATGCTCCATATGCTCGGGGTCGATGTTGGTGACGATGGCGATGGTGGCGGGCAGGCGGTTGAAGGAGCCGTCGGATTCGTCGGCCTCGACCACCATCCACTCGCCAGCGCCTGCGCGGGCGTTGGAGCCATAGGCGTGGATGACGCCGCCGTTGATGACGGTGGGATCAAAGCCACCTTTGTCCAAGAGGGTGGCGACCATGGTGGTGGTCGTTGTTTTGCCATGGGTGCCGGCGATGGCGATGTTGGATTTGAGGCGCATCAGTTCGGCCAGCATCTCGGCCCGGCGCACGACGGGCAGTTTGCGGCGGCGGGCTTCTTCCAGCTCGGGGTTGCCCTTCTTGATGGCGGAAGAGATCACGACGACGGCGGCTTCGCCGAGGTTGGTGGCGGCCTGGCCTTCGAAGAAGGTGGCGCCGAGGGTGACGAGACGGTCGGTGATCTTGGAGGCGCGGGCGTCGGAGCCTTGCACGGTGTAGCCGAGGGTGATGAGCACTTCGGCGATGCCGGACATGCCGATGCCGCCGATGCCCACGAAGTGGATCGGGCCGAGTTCCATGGGCAGTTTGGTGGCAGCGTTCATGTCGTGGTCCCGGCGAGGGCCTCGACCAGGGAGGCGAGGCGGATGGTGGCGTCTGGGCGGCCTTGCGCCAAAGCGGCAGCGGCCATCTGCTCGGCCTTTTCGGGGGCGAGCAGGATGGAGGCGATGTCGGCTGTCAGGCGCGCGGCGTCAAGGGCAGATTCCTGGACCGTGATGGCGGCATGGGCTTCGGTCAGGCCGCGGGCGTTGGCGGTCTGGTGGTCGCCAGTGGCGGCCGCATAGGGAATCAGGATGGCGGGACGGCCGATGACGGAGATGTCGGCGATGGAGGAGGCGCC
>CANGHD010000069.1 GCA_947453525.1 Paracoccaceae bacterium
CGCATGGCGGCGGCGTTATCGCCGTCCATCGAGCCGAAGTTGCCTTGCCCGTCCAGCAGCTTCAGGCTCATCGAAAACGGCTGCGCCATCCGCACCAAGGCGTCATAGATCGCCGAATCGCCATGCGGGTGGTATTTCCCCATCGTGTCCCCAACCGGCCGCGCCGACTTGCGGTAGGGCTTGTCGTGGGTGTTGTTCGTCTCGGACATGGCGAACAGAATGCGCCGGTGCACAGGTTTTAAGCCGTCGCGCAGATCGGGGATCGCGCGGGACACGATGACCGACATGGCATAGTCGAGATAGGCCGTCCGCATCTCGGTCGAGATGTCAACCTGCGGCCCGTGGTAGCTGGGCTTGGAAGGTTCTTCTGTGTTTTCAGGGGGTTCGGTGGTGTCGCTCAACTTGAGGCGCGCCTTCGGTACAAGGTCAATATTCTGTTCCCGCTAGTTTACCCCATACTGCATATGGGGTGCAAGGACTGGTACTCGCAGGGCTTGGCAGCCAGCGGGGATGAGTGCCAACACACTGTATTCATTGCAAATTAATAGGGTTCATGCAGACTTTGCCTGCAGCAGTCATGGAGGCTTGAATGCGCCCGTCTGAAACGGAACTGATGCTGAAAGGTTATGGCCTGACCACGGCGGAATTCTTCTACCGGATGCCGGATTTCCGCAACGTGCTCAACAGCTACATCTGGCAGGATTATGACCTCGCGCCGGATTATCCGACGCTGTTCAAGTTCATCGCATTCTGGCAGGCCAAACTGGACGGCCCCCTGCATTCGGTGCGCTTCACCCACCGCAAGGTCATCAGCCCCGGTGAGTGGCGCCATGTCACTGGGGAGTTTCGTCTGCACTAAGCCCTTGATCTTGCGTCTCATCCTCGGCCGGTTCGTCCAAGGTAGGATGGGCAATCTGCCCATCTTCCACATATTTGGACGCCTCTTTGCGCGCCCAGGATTTCAGATAGGGCCCATGCTCGGCCAGCCAGGCCGCCACGCGTTTGGGATCATGTTTGGACAGATCGCGCAGCCACCAGGCGATGGCCTTCTGGATGAACCAGCCCTTGTCCTCGGTGTAGTCCTCGCACCAGCCGAGCACCCGTTCGCGCACCGCAAGGTCTTGCTCTTTGGGGAAATTCTGTTTGGTCCAGCCCAGGGTCATCACCAGGGCCGCCCGCTTGGTCCACATGTTTTCCGACGTGGTCCAGCCCTCGACCTCGTCCAAACGGGACGGGTCTGCCATCAGCCGCCGTCCGCCCGCATCGCAGACATGGTCGGCAATCGCCCAAGCATCGAACTGCGGCACCCAAGAGGCGATCAGGTCCCAGACCGCGCCATCCTCGGCAATCCGCGCCTGGGTCAGCAGTTTCGCCGCTGCCACCCGCGCTTCATGAATGTCGGTGTCCCACAGGGCCGAGGCTAGGGCCACGCGCCCCGGCACATCCAGTCCCGCCCGCCAACCCGTCGCCAGTTCGGTGATCTGCGGCACCGACACGCCCAGATAGCGCCGCGCCACCTTGTGATAGGCGGCAGCGCCTTCAGCGCGCACAGGGTCACCGAGGGCTTCCAATTGGGCGATGGCATCTGCAGCGTTCAAAGGTTGGCCTCAATTCCGGTCGGCAACCCGTCGATCGACAGGCGGTTGCGGGTGTCCCAATAGTCGGCAAGGCCAGCGCTGCCCTTGTCCTCGGCCCAAGCGCGCAAGGTCTGGCGTTCTTCGGTCAGCTCCATGCGCGGTACGGCATAGCCGCAAGAGGTTTGCACAAGGTCCACCGCCATCTCATAGATCTGCCGCGCACCGGGCAGGTCGGGGAAATGGTTGGCCAAGGCCTGCCATTCCGCGTCCGATCGATGGATCGTCCGCGCGAGTCCATAGGCGCGCAGGATCAGCGGGCGCAAGCCGAAACTGCACCACATCACCGTCATCCGAGGGTCAAGCGCCAGATGCGCCGCCGTCTCGTTGCCCGAGCCGGTCAGGTTCAGCCAGATCAGCCGGTTTGGCCCCATGACCCGCAAGCTGTCCATCCCTTTGGGCGACAGATTGATCCGCGCCTCTGGTGCGGTGGAGGCCACGAAGAAGATCGGTTGCGCGGCCATGAACGCCTGATGATCCGCGTCAAAGCCGTTGAATTGCTTGGCCATTCATTCCACCGTCACGGATTTCGCAAGGTTCCTCGGCTGGTCGACATCCGTCCCCTTCGCAATCGCCGTATGATAGGCCAGCAGTTGTGCGGGCACCGCATAGAGGATCGGCGCGAACAGGCCCGAGACTTGTGGCAGGGTCAGCGACCGCCAGACCCCTTTGCCGGCCTCGGCCACGCCTTGCGCGTCCGAGATCAGCAGAACCTTGCCGTGCCGCGCCATGACCTCCTGCATGTTCGACACGGTCTTGTCGAACAGATTGTCCTTGGGTGCCAGAACGATCACCGGAACCCGCGCGTCAATCAGCGCGATCGGGCCATGCTTGAGTTCGCCCGATGCATAACCTTCGGCATGGATGTAGCTGATTTCCTTGAGTTTAAGGGCGCCCTCCAGTGCCAGAGGATACATGGCACCCCGGCCCAGAAACAAGACGTCCTGCGCCTCGGCGAGTTCCTCAGCGACTTGGGCAATCTCGCCCGACAAGCCCATGGCATGGTTCATCAATCCGGGCAAAGCCGCAAGGTCCCCCAGATGCTTGGCCAACCCCGCCGCATCCAGCCGCCCCTTGTCCACCGCCGCCTTCAGGGCCAGCAGCGCCAGGGTCGTCAACTGGCAGGTGAAGGCCTTGGTCGAGGCCACGCCCACCTCGATCCCCGCCAGGATCGGCAGCGCCAGATCGGATTCGCGCGCGATCGAGGAGGTCGGCACATTGACCACCGCCACGACCTTGGCGACCTTCTCCTTGGCATAGCGCAAAGCGGCCAGGGTATCGGCCGTCTCGCCGGACTGGCTGACGAACAGCGCCCAGCCCTTGTCGCTCAAGGGCGGTTCACGATAGCGGAATTCCGAGGCGATATCGACCTCGCAGGGCAGGCCCGCGATCTGCTCGAACCAGTATTTCGCCACCTGACAGGCATAAGAGGCCGTCCCGCAGGCCACCATCGTCAGCCTATCGACCCCGGTGAAATCAACGCCTGCCGGCAGCCGTAGGGTGGGGTTGTTTACCCCACCTTCCACATAATGCCGCAGCGCGTCGGCGATCACCACGGGCTGTTCGGCGATCTCTTTCGCCATGAAATGCTTGTAGCCGGCCTTTTCGATCCGCGTCGTGTCGACCGCAATCCGCGTCTCCGCGCGGTTGGCGCGCCGGTCGGAGGCGTCGAAAATCTGTGCTCCCGCCCGGGTGATCACCGCCCAGTCGCCCTCTTCCAGATAGGTCACCCGGTCGGTCATCGGGGCCAAGGCGATGGCGTCCGAGCCGACATACATCTCGCCGTCGCCATGGCCTATGGCCAGAGGCGAGCCCTTGCGGGCTGCGATCATCAGGTCATCCTCACCGTCAAACAGGAAGCACAGGGCGAACGCGCCGGTCAGGCGTTTCAGCGTCTCGCGTGCCGCATCCACCGGGGTGCGGCCTTGGTCCATGTAGAATCGGGTCAGCAGGGCCACGGTTTCGGTGTCGGTTTCTGATTCGAAGAACAGGCCGGCCGCCGTCAGTTCGGCGCGCAACTCGCGGAAGTTCTCGATGATGCCGTTGTGCACCACCGCCACCGGTCCGGATTTGTGCGGATGCGCGTTGGAAGTCGTGGCCGCGCCATGCGTGGCCCAGCGCGTGTGGCCGATGCCGGATTTGCCCGCCAGCGGGTCATGCACCAGAAGGTCGGACAGGTTCACCAGTTTGCCCACCGCGCGCCTGCGGTCCAGCGCGCCGTGGTTGACCGTGGCGATCCCCGCCGAATCGTAGCCGCGATATTCCAGCCGCTTCAAGGCCTCGACCAGCAGGGGAGCCACTTCATGGCTGCCCAGAACGCCGACAATTCCGCACATCAGACGTTTCCTTTCGCGGCTTTGATCGCCTTGAGACGCTCGAAGAATTTCGTGGCCAGTCCCGGCTTGTTGACCTGCCGCGCCCGCCCCACCGCGATGGCACCTGCCGGCACATCCTCGGTGATGACCGACCCGGACGCGGTCAGGGCCCCGTCACCCACCGTCACAGGTGCGATCAGCATGGTGTCCGAGCCGATGAAGGCGTTCTTGCCGATTTCCGTTCGGTATTTCATGACGCCGTCGTAGTTGCAGGTCACCGTGCCCGCACCGATGTTGGTGAACTCGCCGACATGGGTATCGCCAAGATAGGTCAGATGGCCGACCTTGACGCCCTCATCCAGCACGGAATTCTTGATCTCGACGAAGTTGCCGACATGGACATCTTCGGCCAGTTCCGCCCCCGGACGCAGGCGGGCAAAGGGGCCGACCGTGGCGCCGCGCGAGATATGGCAGCCTTCCAGATGGCAGAAGCCCTTGATCTCGGCGCCGGATTCCACCGTGACCGCGGGTCCGAAGATCACATTCGGGCCGACCACGGCATCGCGGCCGATCCAGGTGTCCAAAGCGAAGAACACGGTTTCCGGGGCGGTCAGGGTGACGCCATTCTCCAAAGCGTCAAAGCGGGCGCGGGTCTGGAAGGCGGCTTCGGCTTCGGCCAGCTGGTGGCGGGTGTTGATGCCCAAGGTCTCGGATTCGGGGCAGATGACGTAACCGACCAACAGGCCTTCGGCACGGGCCAGTTCGACGATGTCGGTCAGGTAGTATTCCTTGGCGGCGTTTTCGTTGTTCACCTGGGCGACCAGCCGGAACAGCGTCTTGGCCTCGGCACAGACGACGCCGGAGTTGCACAGCGGGATCGTCCGTTGCGCCTCGGTCGCTTCTTTATACTCGACGATGGCTTTCAACTGATCGCCTTCAACGATCAGGCGGCCATAGCGGCCGGGGTCTTTCGGTTCAAAACCAAGGATCACCACGGCGTGCCGCGCGCGGGCCGCCAGCATCGCCTCCAGCGTTTCGACCCGGACGAAAGGGGTGTCACCGTACAGCACGATGGCCTCGCCTTCGGCCTGATCCAGCAGGGCGGCGGCTTGGGCCACCGCGTGGCCGGTGCCCAGCTGCGGGTCCTGCACGACTGTTTGAATACCCTCGTCGAAGGCGAGAGCGGCTTTGGCGACCGCTTCTGCCTCATGCCCCGTCACCACCACCACCCGCGACGGCTCCAGCCCTCGGCCAGCCGCCAAAGCATGGTGCAGCATGGGAACTCCGGCGAGGGGATGCAGCACCTTGGGGATGTCGGAATTCATCCTTGTGCCCATGCCTGCGGCCAGAACGATCAATGAAACCTGCATATGCCTCTTTCCTTTGTCTTTGCCCCGTTTTACCCCGCAAGGGCCGCGCCGCAAGGGGGGCAGCGGCTCACACCATGTTTCAGTGGGGTAAAGTCCTGCTGAGTCGAGGGTAGAATAGGGGGTCGGCAAGATGCGGACGGTGGTCTTTGATCTGGACGGAACTTTGGCAGACACCAGCGCGGATCTGCTGGCGGCAGCGAATGCTTGTTTTGACGCCTTGGGTCATGGGCCGCTTCTGGGGCCGCAGGATGCGCTGACGGCGTTTCACGGCGGGCGGGCGATGCTGCGGCTGGGCTTTGGCCGCCTGGGCGCGCCCTGGACCGAGGAGGATGTCACCCGCGAATATCCAAGGCTTCTGTCCACCTATGCGGACGTGCTGGACCGCGAGACCCGGCTTTACCCCGGCGCCGTGGCCGCGGTGGAGGCCTTGCGGGCTGCGGGCTATGCCACCGCCATCTGCACCAACAAGCCCGAGGCTTTGGCGGTGGAACTGGTCAAACGTCTGGGCATTGCCCCCCTGTTTGGCGCTTTGGTCGGGGCCGATACCTTCCCGGTGCGCAAGCCAGATCCCATGCCTTACGTGGCGGCGGTGGAGCGGGCTGGGGGCAGGGTTGTCCGCTCGATGCTGATCGGCGACACCCAGACCGACCGCGACACGGCGCGGGCGGCGGGGGTGCCCATCGTGCTGGTGACCTTCGGACCCGAAGGCGACAGCATCACGCGGCTGCAACCTGACGCGCTTCTGACGCATTATGGCGCGTTGCCCGCGCTTGCCCAGCGCCTGATTTCCTGAGACAAGCGAGGGCTTGCCCGGATCGGAGGTCCCATGAGCGAAGCCGCACACCCCTCGCGCCACGCCTTCACCTTCGTGATGATCACGGTGCTGCTGGATATGGTGGGCTTTGGCATCATCATCCCGGTGCTGCCGAAGCTGATTGGCGAGGTGGCGCATGTCACCCTGTCCGAGGCCGCCAAGATCGGCGGCTGGATGGCGGCCGCCTATTCGGTGGGGCAGTTCCTGTTCGGGCCGCTGATGGGCAACCTGTCCGACCGGTTCGGGCGCAGGCCTTTGCTGTTGCTGGCGGTGTTCGGGCTCGGCGTGGATTTTCTGGCGCAGGCGCTGGCGCCCTCGGTGGGCTGGCTGTTCTTCGGCCGCACGCTGGCAGGGGTCTGCGGCGCATCCTGGGTCATCGCCAACGCCTATATCGCCGACATCACGGCCCCGGAGGATCGCGGCAAGGCTTTCGGCATGATGGGGGCGGCCTTTGGCCTTGGCTTCATCATCGGCCCGGCGATCGGCGGTCTGTTGGGAGAATTCGGCGCCCGCGTGCCCTTCTATGCCGCCGCCGCCGTCTCGGGCTTGAACCTGATCTATGGGATCTTCGTGCTTCCCGAGACTTTGGCCCCGGCCAACCGCCGCGCCTTCGACTGGCGCAGGTCGAACCCGTTCGGGGCCTTCAAGGTGTTCCGGCAGTATCAGGGCGTCGTGCCGATGTGTCTGGTTCTGGCGCTGTTCTTCTTTTTCAGCTCGATCTACCCCTCGATCTGGCCCTTCTGGTCCAAGGTGCGCTTTGGCTGGTCCGAGGCGATGGTGGGCGGGTCCTTGGCGATGTTCGGCATCGTGGTGGCCAGCTTTCAGGGCGGCTTGACCGGCAAGTTCACCCGGTGGTTCGGCGAGCGCAAATCCATCGCCATCGGGCTGTTCAGCGCGGGTTTGGCGGCAATCGGCTATGGCCTTGTCCCGGCGTCGCCGATGGCGGTCTCGGTGCCGCTGGTGATCCTGCTCATGTTCGTGCATGGCCCGGAAGGGTTCATCAATCCGATGCTGACCGCGCTGATGTCCAAACGCGTCCCGGAAAATGCCCAAGGCGAGCTGCAGGGCGGGATTTCGGCGCTCTCCAACGTGGCAATGCTGCTGGGTACGGTTTTCTTTGCGCAGGCTTTCGGTTTTTTCATGTCGGATGCCGCCCCTGTGCAATCACCCAACGTGTCCTATTTCATCACAGGGGCTGGCATGATCGTCACGCTCGGGCTGTTTTTGTGGCTGATCGGACATGAACGCGAGAAGGTGACGGGATGACAGAACGCTTTACCGGCAATTTCACCCAACAGGAACCGGTTCCCGAAGAGGGGATCGCGGCGGCCGTGGCGGTGATGCGATCCGGCCGGTTGCACCGCTACAACACGGCGGCGGGCGAGGTGGCGGAGGCGTCGCTGCTGGAGCAGGAGTTCGCGGCCCTGACCGGGGCGAAATACTGTCTTGCGGTGGCCTCGGGCGGCTATGCCATGGGCTGCGCCCTGCGCGCGCTTCAGGTGCGGCAGGGCGAGCAGGTGCTGACCAACGCCTTCACGCTGGCCCCGGTGCCGGGAGCGATTGCTTCGGTGGGGGCCGAGCCGGTCTTCATCGAGACGACCGAGGATCTGGTGATCGACTTCGCCGATCTTGAAGCGAAAGCCCTGGCCACCGGGGCCCGCCTTTTGATGCTGAGCCACATGCGCGGGCATCTGTGCGACATGGAGGCTTTGATGCGTCTGTGTGACCGTCTCGGCCTGACGGTGATCGAGGATTGCGCCCATACGATGGGGGCTGCGTGGAACGGGGTCACGTCGGGGCGGCATGGTACGGTGGCCTGCTATTCGATGCAGACCTACAAGCACATCAATTCCGGCGAGGGCGGTTTTCTGATTTCCGATGACGCCGATCTGATGGCGCGGGCGGTGCTGTTGTCGGGCAGCTACATGCTTTATGCGCGTCATGCCGCCGCGCCGCCGGTGGAAGCCTTTGACGCGGTCCGGATGGTCACGCCCAATGTATCGGGCCGGATGGACAATCTGCGCGCCGCGATCCTGCGGCCTCAGTTGAACGTGCTGCGCGAGCGGGTGGCGCGTTGGGAGGCGTTGTACCGGTCGCTTGAGGCGGGCCTGCTGGCCACGCCGGGGCTGGCGCTGGTGGCGCGGCCCGAGGCGGAAAGCTTCGTGGGATCGTCCTTCCAGTTTCGCCTGCCCGACTGGTCGCCCGCCCGCATCGCCCTTTTCTTGCACCGCTGCGTGGCGCGCGGGGTCGAGGTGAAATGGTTTGGTGCGGCAGAACCGGTCGCTTTCACCTCCCGGTATGACCATTGGCGCTATGCCCCGGCCCAGACCTTGCCGCAGACCGATCGCATCCTTGCCGGGTTGATCGACCTGCGACTGCCCTTGACCTTCAGCCCGCAGGATTGCGCGGTGATCGCCCGCATCATCCGGGCCGAGGCTTTGTCGGTCGGGCAAGGACCCGAACCGGAAGCGGTTGACGCGCCCCGCGTCCAGTGACGACCGGCGGAGCGAGGGGTTTCACACCCCTCGCGCTCCCTGTGGGATATTTTTGGACAGATGAATTTGAGGGCTGCGGGGCTCAGCCAAGTTTGAACTGCTTGGCGAGTTTCAGGCCCTGACCTTGGTAGTTCGAGGCCAGTCCCAAGCCGTAGAGCGTGTCGGGGCGTTCTGACATCCGTTCGTAGACAAGGCGGCCCACGACCTGGCCATGTTCAAGGACGAAGGGGGCCTCGTGGCAGCGCACTTCAAGGACACCGCGCGAGCCCGCGCCACCGGCGGTGGCATGGCCAAATCCGGGATCGAAGAAACCGGCGTAATGGACGCGGAATTCACCGACCATGGCGAGGTAGGGGGCCATCTCGGCGGCGTAGTCGGGCGGGATGGTGACGGCTTCGCGGCTGACGAGGATGTAGAAGGCGCCGGGGTCGAGGATGATCTGGCCATTGGTTGCGCGGACCTCCTCCCAGAAGTCGCGCGCGGGGTAGTGACCGATGCGGTCGAGATCGATGACCCCGGTATGCGGCTTGGCCCGGTAGCCGAGAAGGTCGCCCGTGGCGGGGCGCAGGTCGACCGAGAAGCCGAGGCCTTCAGAGATGACGGGTTCGCCCGACACCAGCGGATCGGTGGCGTGCAATTGGCGCAGGGCCGTGTCGGAGAGCGTGGCGTGGCCACGGCGGAAGCGGATCTGGTTCAGGCGCTGGCCGGGGCGGACAAGAACCGAGAAGCTGCGCGGGCAAACCTCGGCATAAAGGGGCCCGTGATAGCCTTCCGGGATGCGGTCAAATTCCGTGCCGCCATCGGTGATGGTGCGGGTCAGAAGGTCCAGCCGCCCGGTGGAGCTTTTGGCATTGGCGACGGCAGAGAGGCCCTCGGGCAGGGCCAGAGCCTCCATCAGCGGGATGACATAGACGCAGCCCTTTTCCAGCACGGCGCCGCGCGACAGGTCGACCTCGTGCATGATGAACTCCGACAATCGGTCCGCCACCTTCCGGCCAGCCCCCGCAAGGAACGAGGCGCGCACCCGGAAGGCCCTTGTCCCCAGCCGCAGATCAAGGCTGGCGGGCTGGACCTGCGCGGGGTCGATGACAGGGCTGGCATGGATGGAACCCGTCGCGATCAACTCGCGCAGGACCTGCGAGGGCAAGACGCCTTGGGTCAGCATGCGCCAGCCTTTCTGGCCGGGCATTCCGCCCAAACCCAACATTCCAAACAAAAAAACGCCCGCAGGCGCAGGGCCATGCGGGCGGTTTTGTTAATGGTCGGGCCGGAGAGATTCGAACTCTCGACCTCCCGCCCCCCAGACGGACGCGCTAACCAGGCTGCGCTACGACCCGACGATCGTGACGCTTCATAGCAATAATCCGCGCAGGGGCAAGCGGGAAAATTCATCTCGTCAAACGGCCGGACGGCGCAGGCGCTGCGCTTCGGCCATTTGCGCGTGCAGAAGACCAAGACGGGAATGCGCTTCGGCCAAGGCCGCGGCGGTCGCGGGCGACAGCGGCTGGGCCAGCCGCCGCAGGCGGGCGGCAAGACCCGCGAGGTCCGGCACTTCGGCGCTGCGGCGGTCCGTCTGTTCGGCAGGTTCGGGTCCGACCACCTCTTGCCCTGACGGTGCGGCGACGATCGGGCTGACCGTCGCCTCTGGCCGCGGTTCCGGCTCGGCAAAGACATATGGCGCGTCCGGGATGGCGTCGGATTGGGCCAAGGGCGCGAAGGGCAGCAGGGGTTGCTTGGGGTCAAGGGCGGGCTTCGGCCGCACGGGGCGCGGCGGCGAGAAGGCAATGAAACCGCCCTCGCCGTCGCGCGGCACCTCGGTCATGGGCGAGGGCACTGTGTCCGGTTCCGGCGGCGGGAACAGGGTTTCGACGGACGCCGCCGAGAGCGGCAGATCATCGGCAGGACGACGCGGCAGGGCGGGCATCGACACGACCACGGAACCGGATACCGGCACCTCATCGGTTGCGTCGGCCATCAGGTCCAGATCGGCCTCGAGGTCCAAGTCGCCAACCTCGCCGCCCAAGCCCGCCACATGGCGGACACCCAGTTCGCGCAGCACCTTCTGCACACCACGGATGGTCATCCCCTCGGTGTGCAGCAACTGGCGGATGCCCGAGAGCAGGGCCACGTCGGCCGGCCGGTAATAGCGCCGGCCGCCCGCCCGTTTGACCGGCTTGATCTGCGGAAACCGGCTTTCCCAGAACCGCAGCACATGGGCCGGGGTTTCAAGCACTTCGGCGACTTCGGAGATGGTGCGAAACGCGTCAGGTGCTTTGTCCATCCGGCGCGCCGCCCTTACTTGCCGTTCCCCGCCACGCGATCCTTCATCAGATGCGAGGGGCGGAAGGTCAGCACCCGGCGCGGCGAGATCGGAACCTCGTCGCCGGTCTTGGGGTTGCGGCCGACGCGGGCGGTCTTGGCGCGCAGCGAGAAGGTGCCGAAGGACGAGATTTTCACGGTTTCGCCCGCCGCCAGCGCGTCCGAGACATGCTGCAACACCGATTCCACCAGTTGCGCGGATTCGTTGCGCGACAGGCCGACCTCCCGGAAGACCGATTCGCTCAGGTCCATACGCGTCAGTGTCTTCTCAGCCATGCTGTCCCCCCGGATGTTTCACGCAAAACATGAGCCGGAACAAATTGCGAGTCAATAACAATGGCTTGGAACGCGTTGTTTCGGCGTGAAACATTACTGAGAACAAGACCGGAACCCCCTCTGCCCCTTTCATATTGACGCAATTATCCCACCAGGGCGGGGACGTGAAGTCCCCCGATCTTCATGCCGCAGACTACCAGCGCAGAACCACCGCACCCCAGGCCAGACCGCCGCCGATCGCCTCTGTCACGATAAGGTCGCCCGGTTTGATCTGCCCGCGCTGCACGCCCACCGACAGGGCCAGCGGGATCGAGGCGGCAGAGGTGTTGCCATGGTCCTGCACCGTCACCACGACGCGCTCCATCGGCAGTTGCATCCGTTTGGCGGTGCCTTCGATGATCCGGATATTGGCCTGATGCGGCACGATCCAGTCGACATCCTCGGCGGTCAGCCCGGCCTTTTCCAACGCGGCATGCGCCGTCTCGGCCAGCTTTTCAACGGCATGGCGGAAGACCTCTTTGCCCAGCATGCGAAGCTTGCCGGTTTCGCCGGTTGACACGCCGCCATCGACATAGAGCAGGTCCTTGAAGCGGCCATCGGAATGCAGGTCGGTGGCCAGAATTCCCCGGTCCGCAGAGGTGCCGGCAAGCTCCTGCGCCTCCAGCACCACGGCACCTGCACCGTCGCCGAAGAGGACGCAGGTCGTGCGGTCGTTCCAGTCCATCAGCTTGGAGAAGGTCTCGGCCCCGATCACCAGCACGCGCTTGGCCTGACCCGACAGGATCATGCCATTGGCGATCGACAGCGCATAGACGAAGCCGGCGCAGACCGCCTGCACGTCGAAGGCGAAGCCATGCGTCATGCCGATCTTGGCCTGCACCATGGTCGCCGCCGAAGGAAAGGTCAGATCGGCGGTCGAGGTCGCCAGCACGATGGCGTCGATCTCGGACGGCTCCATCCCGGCATGGGCCAAGGCGGCCAATGCGGCTTCGGAGGCAAGGTCCGATGTCGTCTGGCCCTCGGCGGCGAAATGGCGGCGTTCGATGCCCGACCGGCTGCGAATCCAGTCGTCACTGGTTTCCACCAGCAGTTCCAGTTCGGCATTGGGCACAACCCGGTCAGGCAGATAATGCCCGACGCCCCTGATCACGGCGCGCAATGTCATTCCGGATGCCCCGTTCCCGCTTCACGGGGCAGTGTGGCGGCCCCTTCGGCGGCACTCTGCCCTTTGGACAGGGTGGATGCAACCCGCGCCGCAAGCCTTTCGCGGAAACCGCTTTTCGCCAGCTTGTAGGCCATGTCGAGCGCCGCCGCGACCCCGGTGGCATCCGAGGAGCCATGCGATTTCACCACGATCCCGTTCAAGCCCAGAAACACGCCACCGTTGGAGCGGCGCGGGTCAATCCGCTTGCGCAGCCGGTTCAGCGCATTTGTCGCCAGGACGGCTGCAAATTTCGACAGGAATGTGGCGTTGAACGCCTCGCGCAGGAAATCGGCGATCAGCCGCGCCGTGCCCTCGCCGGTCTTGAGCGCCACGTTGCCGGTAAAGCCGTCGGTCACGATCACATCGACGCGGGCAGAGGGCAGATCGACACCTTCGACATAGCCGATATACTCATAATCTCCGCGCGAGGCTGCAGCGGCGATCAGGTCGCTGGCGGATTTCAACTCGGCGCTGCCCTTGTGCTCTTCGGTGCCGACGTTCAGCAGGCCCACGCGCGGGCGCTCCAGCCCCATGCCGTTGCGGGCATAGGAGGCACCCATCATGGCATATTGAAGCAGGTCTGCGGCATCGGCCTTGATGTCGGCACCCGCGTCGAGCATCAGGTTGTAGCCCCCCGGATTGCGCGAGGGCCACAGGCAGGCGATGGCCGGACGGTTGACGCCGGGCAACTTGCGCAGGCGGATCATCGACACCGCCATCAAGGCACCGGTGTTGCCGCAGGACACCGCCACCTTGGCCTCGCCCGAGCGGACACAATCAATCGTGCTCCACATCGAGGTGCCTTGACCGTGCCGCATGACCTGGGAGGGTTTGTCCTCCATCGTGACGATCCGGGTGGTGTGGCGCAGGTCAACCCGGCCCGTCAGGTCGGGGTGACGGGCCAGAATCTTGGCCAGTTCGGCTTCGTCGCCATGCAGGATGAAATCGGCGTCCGGCTTTTCACCGGCACACATGGCAAGACCGGCGACCACAGCCGCCGGTCCACGGTCGCCGCCCATGGCGTCAACCGAAAGCACAATCCGTTCCGACGCCGTGGCAAAGGCTCCATTCGCCGTCTTGGGCGCGCCTTCGCCGTTTCGGCCTTGGCTCGCTTGGGACATGGGGACTGCCCGGCGGAAGCGGCTTACGCCGCGTCCTCGTCCGTCACTGCGGCAGACTTGGCAGCCACGACTTCGCGGGCATCGTAATGGCCGCAAGCGCCGCACACGTGGTGCGGGCGCTTCAGCTCGCCGCAGTTGGAGCATTCGGCCGGATTTGCGGCGACAAGGGCGTCATGCGACTGACGCATGCCGGTTTTCGAGGAGGTCGTTTTGGTCTGCGGGACAGCCATGTCTCACCTAAAGTTCTTGGGGACAGGCCCCTGTTTTCTTGGCACTTTCATCGGGCAACCCCAGCGGTCAAGCCCGGTCAGGCCGCGCCAATTGCTGGCCTGTGAATGAGGCGCGGAACATAGACGGATTTTGGCCGGGCGCAAGTCCTTTTGTTGGCCCGCAACCCGCCCGACAGCCTCGCCCCCTAGGCCCCGCCGTTGCCCGGGTCTTTCGGTTTCAGCACCAGCCCGGCAAGTCCCGCGAAGGGTTTCAGATCGCCTTCGCGCAGGGGTTGCAGACCCGGTTCGGCAAACACCGCCTCGCCCAGTTCCACGCCCGGCGCGCGCGGATACATGGGCAGCGCCAGCGCCAGAGCCTCGATCGCCACCGAGGCGGCGTCAATCACCTCGGGCAGGGCTTCCTGCGTGTCATCGGAGGGGATTTCCACCTCGTTGTCCTGCGGGTCGGCATAGTCGGACAGATAGAGCCGGCGCACCTCCTCGCTGATCGCCGTCGTCACCGGCTCCAGCGAGATCGAGCAGGGCTGCACCACCGATGCGACCAGCTTGCCGGTCAGCACCAGATCACGTTTGCCGGCCGGGCGGATTTCGCCATCGAACTCCAGCCTGGGCAGGTCCAGCAACCCCAAGGCATCGGCAATGGCCTTGCGTTCGGGGGCCGAGGGGCGCAGCCGCACATGGGTCGAGGTGCGGCCCGCGATGGCCGTGACCTTGAAGGGCAAGCTGGGCAGCGCGGTCTGGATCGGGGTGGTTTGGGTCATGGCGGGCTCCTTGTGACGGGCGCAAGACGGGTGAGGCGGGCTTAGAACCGTGATGGGGCGAGGGTCAAGCGTTCCTTTCTTGAACCGATGGCCCTCAATGATGTAAGCCTCGGTAGAAGACGGATCGCTGGCCCGGCGATGGTTCGAAAGATCGGCCTGACCAAGGCGCAAGGCAAGCCTATTGCCGGACGTTTTGGCTGGGGATGACAGATCTAGACCTGACAGGGCAGGGGAAGGCATGGCGTTCGAGGCAGGACAGGAAGACGTGCAGGGCCGCAGGCGAAAAGCCAAGGCGCTGTCAGGTAACGCGGGCCGCTTGGCGGTGGCCCTTCGCAGGGGAGTGACGGCCTTGGCCGCCGGTCTGGCCATAAATCTGGCCGTGGCTTGCACTCCGCTTTACTCCAATCACGGCTATGTGCCCGAAGACAAGGATCTCGCTCAACTCAAGACCGGCGTCGACACCCGCGATTCGGTCGCGGCCTTTCTTGGCCGACCCTCGGCCGAGGGTCTGATCGGCGATGTCGAATGGTTCTATGTGCAAAGCCGGTGGAAAACCGTTGGCTGGCGTGAACCGCACGAGATGGACCGTCAGGTGGTGGCGATCACCTTCGATCCCGCGGGCAAGGTGTCGAATGTGGAACGATTCGGCTTGGAGAAGGGCGAGGTCATCACCATCTCGCGTCGCATCACCACAGAGCCGATCAAGGGTCGCAGCGCCTTGGCGCAGATCTTCGGGTCTTTCGGACGGATCGACCCGGCCACGCTGTTCAACAGGTAACCGCACAGGGTGCCGGGCCTGCAAGCGCCGCCCGTATCGCCAGACAAACCGCCGGAAACTCTGGGGGAACCAGGGCCTCCGGCGGGGATACCTGCACAAAACGGAACGGGCCGGCGCGTCAGTCCTTCGGCTCGAACGTCAGCGCCACGCCGTTGATGCAGTAGCGCAAGCCGGTGGGGGCCGGGCCGTCGGGGAAAACATGGCCCAGATGGGCGGCGCAGCGGTTGCAATGCACCTCGGTGCGCTTCATGAACCAGCCGTTGTCCTGTTGCTCGCCCACCATTTCGCCATCGATGGGGGCGTAGAACGAGGGCCAGCCGGTGCCGCTTTCGAACTTGGTGGTCTGATCAAACAAGGGCGCATCGCAGCAGACGCAGCGGAAGGTGCCAGCGTCTTTCGGGAAATTGTCATGGGTGCCCGCGCGTTCGGTTGCGTGCTTGCGCGTGACCTTGTAAGCGAGGTCATCCAGCATTGCCCGCCATTCGTCATCCGTTTTCACGACCTTGTCCATTGCATCCTCCAAACTGTGAGTGCCAAATCTAGGGCGTTGCCGTCCGCGTGCAAGCGCCCTTGCGGGTGCCGCGCGCAAGCGTGAAGGAAAGAACCCATGCAGCCCATGACGCGAGGGCCTTATACCGCAAGTCTGCTGTCGGGCGACAGTGATCTGACCGAGGCGCAGGCGCTGCGCCATCTGGCCTTTCGCCGCCCCGTCTTGGCCGGAGCCGCAGGCGAGGCGGCCCATAGTGCGGCGGGCGCGCGCGGACATGACGGCGATGCCTTCGACCCGCTGTGCCGCCATCTTGTGGTCCGTGAAGGCACTGGCGCTTTGGTGGCCTGCTGCCGCGTCCTTGGTTTTGCCGCGGGCCAGGATCTGTCGGCCAGCTATGCGGCGCAGGTCTATGACCTGACCGGACTGTCGGCCTTTCCGGGGCATAGGATGGAACTGGGCCGCTTCTGCCTGCATCCGGCACGCCATGATCCAGACATCCTGCGCCTGATCTGGGGGGCACTGACCGCGATCGTCGATGCCGACGGAGTGGCCATGCTGTTTGGCTGCTCCAGCTTTGTCGGCGCGGATCCTGCGCCGCATCTGCCTGCTCTGGCCGCCTTGCCGCCCTATGTCGGGCCTGCCGCCTATATTCCCGGCCCCCGGGCGGCCGAGCGGGTGGGCTTCCCGGCCGGCCCCGGCACGGCCGCCGGCCTGCCGCCGCTCTTGCGCACCTACCTGACCATGGGTGGCTGGGTATCCGACCACGCCGTGATCGACCGCGATCTGGACACGCTGCATGTCTTCACCGCCCTGCCCATAGCCCAGATCCCTGCCGCCCGCGCCCGCGCGTTGCGGGCCATAGCCGCACCCTGATCCGGGCGGCGCGCTGCGGTCTGGCCGCCATTTGGGTTGACCCTTCCCGCCCGAGGCCTTAGGGGCAGGGCATCATGGCACGCGCACCCCTTCTTCAACTCTCCGATCTGTCGCTGACCTTCGGCGGCAACCCTTTGTTCGAGGGCATCACCCTCACCTGTCAGCCCGGCGACCGATTGGCGCTGGTGGGCAGAAACGGCTCTGGCAAGTCCACCTTGATGAAGGTGATGGCCGGGTTCGTTGAGGCCGATAAGGGCCTGCGGGTCGTCTCTCCGGGCGTCACCGTGGGCTATATGGAGCAGGACCCGGATATGTCGGGCTTTGCGACGCTGGGCGATTATGCCGGCAGCCGGATCCCTGAGGGCGAGGGCTACCGGGTTGAGGTGGCGGCGGAGGGGTTGGGCTTCAAGCCGGACACTCCCGTTGCGTCGGCTTCAGGTGGCGAAAAGCGCCGGGCGGCCTTGGCCAAGCTGGTGGCCGAGGCGCCGGAACTGATGCTGATCGACGAACCGACCAACCACCTTGATATCGCCGCCATCGAATGGCTGGAAGATTTCCTGAATGAAACGCGGGCGGCCTATGTGCTGATCAGCCACGACCGTGCGCTTCTGAACCGCCTGACGCGGCAGACCTTCTGGCTGGACAGGGGCGTTCTGCGCCGCCGTGAACTGGGCTTTCAGGGCTTTGAAGAATGGCGCGAAGAGACCTGGCAGACCGAAGACGATGCCCGCCACAAGCTGGACCGCAAGATCAAGGCCGAAGCGCGTTGGGCCGTGGAGGGCATTTCCGCCCGCAGGAAGCGCAATCAGGGCCGCGTGCGCGCCTTGGCCGCACTGCGCGATGAACGCTCAAGCCAGATCCGCCGCAAGGGCAATGCCCTGATGGAGTTCGATTCGGGCACCACCTCGGGCAAGAAGGTGATCGAGGCCAAGGGGGTCGGCAAAGCCTTCGGTGACAAGCTGCTGTTCAAGGACTTCGACCTGCGCATCCTGCGCGGCGACCGGGTGGCCTTTGTCGGGCCCAATGGCGTTGGCAAGACCACGCTCTTGAAGATGCTGATCGGAGAGCTTGCACCGGATGAGGGCACGGTGTCCCTGGGCACCTCGCTGGACATCGCGGTCTTCGACCAAAGCCGCGCCCGGTTGGACCCGGAAGCGAGCCTGTGGAACAACCTGACCTCGGACCCTTTGATGGCGGTGTCCGGCAATTCCGATCAGGTCATGGTGCGGGGCAACCCCAAGCATGTCGTGGCCTACCTGAAAGACTTCCTCTTTGACGAATCGCAGGCCCGGGCTCCGGTGAAGTCGCTGTCGGGGGGCGAGAAGGCGCGGCTTTTGCTGGCCAAGCTGATGGCCAAACCGTCAAACCTGCTGATCCTTGACGAGCCGACCAACGACCTTGACGTCGAAACGCTGGACCTGTTGCAGGACATCCTCGGCGAATACGACGGCACCGTGCTGCTGGTCAGCCACGACCGCGATTTCATCGACCGCGTGGCCACGACCACCGTGGCGCTGGAAGGCAATGCCCATGCCATGGTCTATCCTGGTGGCTGGTCCGACTATGCCGCCCAACGCGGCAAGAAAGAGACCGGCCCCGTGGCGCAAGCGCCCCGCACCTCGGTCGAGCCGCCCAAGCCCGTCAAGAAGATCATCGCCGAGGGCCTGACCTTCACCGAGAAAAAGCGCCTCGACACCCTGCCG
>CANGHD010000070.1 GCA_947453525.1 Paracoccaceae bacterium
ATGCCGGTTCCCGTGCCGGGCCACGGCCAGATCGTGATCCGTATCGCCTATGCCGGCGTGAACCGCCCCGACGCCCTGCAACGCGCCGGCGCCTATGCCCCCCCGCCCAACGCCAGCCGCCTGCCGGGGCTGGAATGCTCCGGCACCGTCGTGGCCCTCGGGCCGGGCTGCACCCGCTGGACCATCGGCGACAAGGTCTGCGCCCTTCTGCCCGGCGGCGGCTACGCTGAATATGCCGCCTGCGCCGAAGGCCACGCCCTGCCCATCCCCGCAGGCCTGACCCTGCGCGAGGCCGCCTGCCTGCCCGAGACCTGCTTCACCGTCTGGTCCAATGTCGTCATGCGCGGCGGGCTGAAAGCGGGCGAACGGTTCCTCGTCCACGGTGGCACCTCGGGCATCGGCGTCACCGCCATCCAGATCGCCAAGGCCTTGGGCGCACGGGTTTTTTCCACTGCCGGCAATGACGACAAGGCGCGCTTTTGCGAGAAACTCGGGGCGGAGCGTGGCATGAACTACCGGACCGAGGATTGGGGTGAGATCGTCCGCAAGACCGGCGGTGCCGACCTGATCCTTGACATGGTGGGCGGCCCCTACCTGCCGCAGAACCTCAAGACCCTCGCCGATGACGGCCGTCTGGTTCAAATAGCCTTCCTGCAAGGCCCCAAGGTCGAAGTGAACTTCTCCGATCTGATGATGCGCCGCCTGACCCTGACCGGCTCCACCCTGCGACCACAATCCGACCTCGCCAAGACCCGCATCGCCGAACAGGTCGAAGCGCATGTCTGGCCGTTGATCGCCGCCGGAAAGTTCCGCGTGGTGATCGACAGCGAATATCCCTTGCCGCAAGCCCCCGCCGCCCACTGGCGGATCGAGGCGCCGGGCCATATCGGCAAGATCGTCATGAAGGTCGAGGAATAGTCCACGATTTCCCGCGCCAAATCATGATCTTAGCGTAGCTTGCGCCGGTGTGCCGGGGGAATGCCCAACATCCCCCGGTACTTCGCCACGGTCCGCCGCGCCACCGAAATTCCGAGATCCGCCGCAAGGCTCTGCGCCAAGGCCTCGTCCGACAGCGGGGCCCCCGCCGCCTCGCCCGCAATCTTGCGGGCCAGAAGGTCCCGCAGCCCGGCGGCCGAGACCTCTTCGCCGCCCAGACCCCGGCTGAACAACTGCCGCAGCCACCAGACCCCGCGCGGCGTGTCGACCGAGGTGCCCGCCACCACCCGGCTCACCGTGCTTTCGTGCAGGTCCAGCGCCTCGGCAATCTCGGCCATGGTCATCGGCTGCAACCGCACCGGTCCCTCCGCCAGGGCCAACCGCTGGCGCTGCAGGACCTCTGCCCCGACCCGCAGCAAGGTTTCGTTGCGCGCCAGAACCATCCGCTCCAGCATTCTTGCCGCCGCTCTGGCCTCGGTGGTCTGGCCGCTGATGATGTGCAATTCCGGCAAGGCGCTGCCGTTCAAACTGACCTCCCAACCGCCATCCGGGCGCGGCCGGACCAGCAGGTCCGGCTCACGCAGGGTCTCGGCCATCAAAGGGTCAAACGCGGTGCCCGGCTTGGGATTCATTGTGCGGATCACGCGGAACCGCCGAAGCACTTCAGACTCCTCGACACCGGCCACTTGCGCGATAAGGCCCGTCTCGCCACGCGCCAGCATGTCCAGTTGGGCCAGCACGACCTTCATCACGCCATCATAAACTCCGGCCTCCTGCGCCTGCAGCTTCAGGCACTCGCCCAGGGTTCGGGCAAAAAGGCCGACCGGCTCAATCTCTTGCAACCTGTGCAATACAGCCTCGACTTCGGCCAGCCTGCACCCCAGCTCGCGCGCGACGGCCAGAAGGGGCCGATCGATCCAGCCCGTGGGCGCCAGCGCTTCGGCCAACGCGAGGGCAATCCGGCGGTCCTGCGGCGTCTTCATCCGCCGGTCGATCTCGGCGCCCACATGGGCCATCAGGCTGGGCCCCGGCCCCGCCACCACCTCGGCCAGATCAACCCGCTCGGCCCCCGGCAGCACCCCGGTCCAGCGTGGCAGCCAGTCGCGCGGGGTGGGCTGCACCAGCACCAGCGCGGGGTTTTCCGCCGCCTGTTCCTCCAGATGCCGCGCCAGCCCCGCCGCATCCAGCCGCAGCATGGCGATCGAGGCCCGAAGCCCGGTCGAGAGCTTCAGCCGCAGGGTCTGCTTGACCTCGATCCTCTGGCGCTGGGTCATGCCCTATGGCTAGACCAAGGCCCGGAGCCTTGCAACGTCTGTTCCCTAAGGCGTCGGCCCGCAGTAGGGTCACCGCCAAAAGGATGCCCCATGCAAGACCTGCCCCTCGTCAAGGACCTCGTGCTGATCGGCGGCGGGCACACCCATGCGCTGGTGCTGCGGATGTGGGCGATGAAGCCCCTGCCCGGCGTGCGGCTCACCCTGATCAACCCCGATCCGGTGGCCCCTTATACCGGCATGCTGCCCGGCCTGATCGCGGGCCATTACAGGCGCGACGAGATCCTGATCGACCTCGTCCGCCTCGCCCGGTTTGCCGGGGCCCGCCTGATCCTTGACCGCGCCACGGGGCTGAACCGGGCCGCGCAAACCATCCTGCTGCAAGACCGCCCACCCCTGCCCTATGACCTTGCCTCGCTGGACATCGGCATCACCTCAGACCTGCCCGACCTGCCGGGATTTCCTGAAAATACCATGTCCGCCAAACCTTTGGGCGCCTATGCTCGCGTTTGGGAGGCGTTCGTGGCGCGTTCCCTGCCCACCCCCCGCATCGTGGTGATCGGGGGCGGCATAGGCGGCGTCGAACTGGCCCTCGCCTCGGCCCATCGTCTGCGGCAATCGGGCGCGCAGCCTCAGGTGACGCTGGTTGACCGTGGGAGGCAGCTTCTGCCCCAGATGTCGACCAAAAGCCGTCGTGGCCTGCAAACCGCCTTGACGGCGCAAGGCGTCGAGGTCTTGAACGCGGCCAGCCCGGCACGGGCCGAACGCGGCCTTATCTTCCTGAAGGACGGCCGCACGCTGACGTCCGACTTCACCCTGACCGTCGCCGGTGCGCGTCCGCAAGCCTGGCTGGCCGAAACCGGTCTTGTCCTGCACGACGGCTATGTGCGGACCGACGCCAACCTGTGCAGCTCGGACCCGCTGATCTTCGCCGCCGGAGACTGCGCCCACCTCTCCCACGCGCCGCGCCCCAAAGCCGGTGTCTTTGCCGTGCGCGCGGCTCCAGTGCTGTTGGCCAACCTGCGCGCCAGTCTGACCGGCCAGAAGTTGCGCGCCTTCCAGCCGCAGAAGGATTACCTCAAGCTGATCTCGCTGGGCGGTCAAGCCGCCCTTGCCGACAAATGGGGCCTGCGCGCCGGGGGGCCTTGGCTCTGGCGGCTGAAAGACCGCATCGATCGGACATTCATGGCGAAATTCGCGGATTTCCCCGCAATGTCCGGGCCCGCCCTGCCCGCCCTCGCCGTGCAGGGTCTGTCCGAGGCCATGGGCGACAAGCCGCTGTGCGGCGGCTGTGGTGCCAAGGTCGGCGCGCAGGGCCTGTCGGCCATGGTCGCGGCCCTGCCACAGTCGCGCCATCCCGAGGTTCTGGCAGGCCCCGGCGACGACGCCGCCATCCTGCGAACGGCAACTGGCGTGCAGGTCCTCACCACCGACCATCTGCGTGCCTTCACCTGCGACCCGCGCCTGATGGCGCGCCTGACCGCGATCCACGCGCTTGGCGACATCTGGGCGATGGGGGCGGACCCGCAAGTGGCGCTGGCCCAGATCATCCTGCCGCGCCTCTCTGCCGAATTGCAAAGCCGCACTCTGGCAGACATCATGACCGCCGCCGCCGAGGTCTTCACGGCAGCCGGTGCCGATGTGGTCGGCGGCCACACCAGCCAGGGGGCCGAACTGACCGTGGGCTTCACTGTCACCGGCACCGCCGCGCAGGTCACGACCAAAGGCGGCGCCCGCCCCGGTGACGCGCTGATCCTGACCAAGGCCATAGGGTCCGGCACGATCCTCGCCGCCGAGATGGCCATGGCCCGTTTGCCGGGCCTGATCCTGGGCGAGGCCGTCGCCGCCTGTCTTGCCCATATGCTGCGTCCCTTGGCCCAGGCCTCTCGTGTTCTGGCCCCGCAAGCCCATGCCATGACCGATGTCACGGGCTTCGGTCTCGCCGGTCACCTGTTCGAGATGATGCACGCCTCCGCCACCCGTGCCCACCTCTGGCTGGACCGCATCCCCCTGATGTCGGGAGCCGAGGCGCTGACCGCCGCCGGCGAACACTCGTCCCTCGCCCCCGCCAACCGCGCAGCGCTTCTAGGCCGGATCAGAGGCGCGGGCCTGACCACACCCCGCGGTGCTTTGCTGTTTGACCCGCAGACCTGCGGAGGGCTCCTGGCCTCGGTGCCACAAAGGCTTGCCACCGACCTGATCGCGCAGCTTCAAGCCGTCGGAGATACCAGCGCCGCCATTGTCGGGCAGGTCACGACGGGCCCGGCGGAGATCATCCTTGCCGCCAGTCCGACCGGCGATTGACCAACAGGCGGCAGTGGTCGGATGGGCAATTTGCCCGCGTTACCGGATCAGCGCGGCAATGCTGTCTGCCACACGCGCGGTCAAATCATCCAGATCCGCCTCTGCGAGGCTCGGCGCCTCCACGGTTGTTGCTGCGACGGCCATCCTTGCACGGTGTTTTTCATAGCGCGGGTCGTAGTGAACCAACATCAAGTCATGCGCCAGCGCCTCGAACTCACCCGCAGCCGCAAGCGCCGTCCAAGCCTCGATGGTCTCGCGCGACTGGGCGTGACGCAACAGCTCGATGACCCCCGCCAATCTTTCGCCATCCGCCACGATATCGGCGTAGGCGCGGGTCAGGTACCGCGCCCGTTCCGGCAGGCTGGCTTCTATGATCACGCGCGGCGCTTTGCCCATCGCCGCCCACAGATGCGACGGCAGGCGCAGGTTGCCGACCTTGGCGCTTTCCGCCTCCACCACCACCGGGCGGGCCGGATCAAGGCGCGAGAGTTCCATCGCCAGAGCGCATTCAAATGCCTTTTGCGAGGGTTGGCCGCCAGTCATATGGCCAAACAACGATCCGCGATGACGCGCCAGCCCTTCCAGATCAAGGACTTGGCAACCCCGCGTCTTCAGCCGATGCAAAACGTCTGTCTTGGCCGTGCCGGTATTGCCATCCAGCACCACCACTCTTGCGGCCACCGGAGTGTCGTACAATTCCTTGACCACCAGTGCCCGCCATGCCTTGTAGCCACCCGCAATCGTCTCGACCCGCCAACCGATCTGCGACAGGATCAGCGCGAATGAGCCGGACCTCTGCCCCCCCCGCCAACAATAGACCAAAGGCCGCCAGCCGCCCGGCTTGTCGGCCAGAGACTCCTCCAGATGCCGCGCCACATTGTGCGCCACCAGCGCCGCGCCCAGTTTGCGGGCGGTGAAGGGCGACACCTGCTTGTAGATCGTGCCAACCCGGGCGCGCTCCTCGTCATCCAGCACCGGCAGGCTGATGGCCCCCGGCAGATGGTCCTCGGCATATTCCGCCGGGGCACGTGCGTCGATGATCGCATCGAAGCCCAAGGCCGCAAGATCGGACAGCGCGGTCAGGGTAATGGCCATCAGAACCCCGCCTCAAGCCGCCCAAGCAGGGCGGCCATCATCGCCTCGCAGCGTTCCATCTGCTCAAGGGTGACGAACTCGTCCGGCTTGTGGCCCTGCGCCATCGACCCCGGCCCGCAGATGACCGTCGGTATGCCGAGCCGCGCATCGAAAAGCCCGCCTTCGGTGCCAAACGCCACCTTGATCGTGCCATTGGCCCCGGTCAGCGCCTTGACGAACCTCACCACCCCGGCGTCCGGCGGCGTCCCCAGACCCGGGTAATCCCACAGCCGCTCGATCCGGATCGCGGCCTCAGGGAAGCTTGCCCGCAGTGGCGCGCAGATCGCCTCGGCGTCGGCTTTCAACCGGTTGATCAGCCCCACCGGATCATCCTCGGCCAGCGAGCGGATTTCAAAGTCCAGCACGGCGGTGTTGGGCACGATATTGACCTGCACCCCGCCCGACATCTTGCCCACATGAACCGTAGTATAGGGCACGTCATAATCGCCGTCCTTGTGGCCCCGTGCCGCAATGTCGGCCTGCAATGCCCTGACAGCGTTGATCAAATCCGCCGCCAGATGCAGCGCGTTCAAGGCCAGCGGCGCCAGTGCCGAATGCCCCTCCCGCCCGGTGCAGGTGGCGCGCAATGCCACTTTGCCCTTGTGGCCGGTGGCAACTTGCATGCCCGTCGGTTCTCCCACGATGCAGAACCGGGGCCGGACCGGCGCGCCCTCCAGCATCGTGATCAGCGAGCGCACGCCCATGCAGCCGATCTCTTCGTCGTAAGACAGCGCCAGATGCAGCGGCACCGCCAGCTTCTTGCCCGCAGCCTCGATCATGGTGGCAATCGCCGCCGCGCAAAAACCCTTCATATCCGCCGTGCCGCGCCCGTACAGCCGCCCCCCGGCCTCGGTCATGGCAAAGGGCGGATAGGTCCAGGCCTGCCCTTCGACGGGGACAACGTCTGTGTGGCCCGACAGCATCACGCCGCCGCCGCCTTGCCCCACCGTCGCGTAGAGGTTCGCCTTGCCCCCCGCCGGATCAGGCAGCAGCGTGCTGGCAATGCCGGCCCCGGCCAAAACACCCTGCACATAGTCCATCAAGGCCATGTTGGGGTTGGAGCTGACCGTGTCAAAACCGATCAGACGGGCCAGAATCTCACGGGTGCGGGCGGTGATCTGCAACGGCGGCTCCTTCATGTGGCCCGTCTTTATCTGGCGCGACCGTATCTGGCGCGACTTAACCCCAATGGTGCTGCCAACGGAAGGGCGCTTCTCTTTTCCACCGGTTTCCGCCACCATGCGCGCAGAGGAGACCCCATGCGCCTGACCCTATGTCTTGTCCTGTTCGCCCTGCCAGCCTTTGCAGAGACCACGCCCAATGTCAGCCCCGCCACGGGCCGCCCCGGCACCGTGGCCCGCCTGATCGAGGCGCATCAGCTTTACCTTCTTGGCCAATCCGCCCACGATCCGCTTCTGATCTTCGCCGCAGCGCGGTTGATGCAAGGGATAACCTTGCGCGATGTGGCACGTACGGTGGCAGGGCCTCTGCCCAAGGCAACCCGGCCGGATCCGGTCAAGAATCCCAAGGACAAGACCAAGGCGGCCAAGGACCCGCTACCTGGCCAGCCGTCCGATCCCAAGCCGTTGGCGGGCCCAGAGGTCGTACCGGACCCCGCCCAAGCCGCACCTTTGCCGGGCGCGCTCAACCCCGGCGCCATGATGGCCGAGGCGGGGGCCATGGTTCCGGACAAGGATCTGCTGGGCGACTTGATTGCCGAAGCCCAGACCGAGACTCCCCCGCCAGGACCGGTTGCCATGGTGACGTCGCTCATTCAGTCAGCCGGGGGAAATACGACATTTTCTTTGCCATTGGCCGGGAAAAGTTACGGAGAGATTGGACTTCTGCGACTTTCTGCCGATCTATCAACAGCGGGTCATCTGACCCTGACGGTCAGCGATCAGGCTGGAAATCCGGTCTGTGTGGATGCCTCGGCCAGCGCCTCGGCGCTTTGCGGAATTGTGCCGAAGGAGACCGGCAGCTTCCGCGTCACCGTCACGAATGACGGCACCACCCCTGCGGCCTATCTGCTGATCACCAACTGAAAAGGGCGCGAGGTTTCCCCCGCGCCCGAAATCCTCTGACAGGAAGCAATCCGATCAGGCGGTAACTTCCGACACCTTCACGGTGCGGCCTTCCTTGACCGACAGCAAGGCAGCTTCCGCCAAGGCCAGCGCCAGCAGGCCATCCTCGCCCGACGGCGCTGCAGCCGTCTTTGCGCCGACCGCGTCGATGAACGCGCCGATTTCGGCCGCATAGGCCTCGGTGTAGCGGGTCATGAAGAAATCATGCAGCGGCGGGCGGGTATAGCCCAAGCCGTTGGCCACTTCGATCGACACCGGACGCTGGTTTTCCGCAGATACAACGCCCTTGGAGCCGTGGACTTCGATGCGCTGGTCATAACCATAGGTGGCACGACGAGAGTTGGAGATGAGCGCCATCTTGCCCGATGCCGTCTTCAGCATCACCTGAACGCTGTCCGAATCCCCTGCCGCGCCAATCGCTGGATCGACCAGAACCGAAGCCATCGCCGACACTTCGGTGATCTCTTCGCCCAACAACCAACGCGCCATGTCGAAATCATGGATCGTCATGTCGCGGAATATCCCGCCCGAGCGGGCGATATAGTCCAGCGGCGGCGCACCCGGATCGCGCGAGGTGATCGTCACCATCTCGACCTCACCCACGCTGCCCTTATCGATCTCGGCCCGCACCGCCTTGAAATGCGGATCAAAGCGGCGGTTGAAGCCCACCATCAGGGTGCCCTTGTTGGCGCGCACCACGGACAGGCAAGCCTCGACCCGAGCCAGCGAAAGGTCGATCGGCTTTTCGCAGAACACTGCTTTGCCTGCATTGGTGAACTGCTCGATCAGATCGGCATGAGTGTCGGTGGGCGTGCAGATCACCACGGCGTCTATGTCCGACGCGGCCAGAATCTGCGCAATCGTGCGCACCTCACAGCCGTATTGCGCGGCAATCGCATCGGCCGCCGGGGCCATGGCATCCGCCACCGCCACCAGTTTCGCCTTGGAATTCCCAGTCACCGCCTTGGCATGCACCTTGCCGATACGGCCAGCGCCCAAAAGCCCGAAACGCAGAGTCATGATAGTTCCCTTTCCTCAGGCATATGCCCCGTCGGCATTGCCCTTCACACCCGTGATATAGCTTACGATGTCATTGCCATCCGTCTCGTCCCGCCGCAAGGAGGCCACGATCCGGCCCCGGCGAAACACCACGATCCGGTCAACCAGATCAAAGACTTGCCGCAGGTTATGGCTGACCAGAACCAAGGGCACGCCACGCTCTTTCAAGCCGCGGATGATGTTTTCCACCTGTGCGGTTTCCTGCACGCCCAAGGCTGCCGTCGGTTCATCCATGATGACAAGCTTGGAGGCGAACGCCGCCGTCCGGGCAATCGCCACGCATTGCCGCTGCCCGCCCGACATGTTGCGGATCGGGTTGTCGACATTGGGGATTTTCACCGCCGTCGTCTTCAAGGCCTCCATCGTGCGTTCCCGCATCGCCTTGCGGTCAAGCCAGGAGAACGGCCCAAGCCGGAACTTGAACAGCTCGCGCCCCAGAAACAGGTTCGAAGGTACGTCCAGATCATCCGCCAGCGCCAAGGTCTGGAACACCGTCTCGATCCCGGATTCCCGCGCATCCAGCGGGCCGGCGTGGTTCACCTCTTTGCCGTCAAAAAAGATCTGGCCCGCCGTGCGTTGCTCCACCCCGGTGATCTGGCGCACGAAGGTCGATTTTCCCGCGCCGTTGTCGCCCACCACGGCGACATGCTCGCCCGCCCTCAGGGTAAAATCCGCGTCGTCCAGCGCGTGCACGCCGCCGTAATGCTTGGTCAGACCGCGCGTCTCAAGAATGATATCGCTCATGTTACCCTCTTGCCCGGCTTTTCTGGCGCCACTGGTCCAGAACCACGGCACCGACGATGATGGCGCCCTTGACCATCTCCTGGTAATAAGCATCCAGTTTGATCGAGGTGAAGCCCGAAATGATCACCGAGAAGATCGCTGATCCCAGCACCGTGCCGACAATCGACCCCCGGCCCCCCGACAGGCTTACCCCCCCGATCACCGCCATGGCGATCGCGTCGAGTTCGTATTGCATCCCCATCCCCGCCTGCGCGGTCAGGTTCTTTGATGTCAGCAGGATCGCCGACACCCCGGCCAACATCCCCGCGATCGTATAGACCAGCACCTTGTGACGGTCGACATTGATGCCCGACATGCGCGCCGCCGCCTCGTTCGACCCGATGGCGTAGCTGCGCTTGCCGTACAGCGTGTAGATCATGATGACGTGGAACAAGACGGCCAGCGCCACGAAGACCACGGCGGGGTTCTGCCCCTCCCAGTGCAGCAGGCCGAAGGTCAGCGTGCCCAGAATGTCCCCGTTCGAGACCTGCCCGTAGGCGACGGTCGGGAAAGACACCGGGCTGCCGTTTGACCACCAGCTGGCAGCGCCGCGGGCCGAAACCATCATCCCCAGCGTGGCGATGAAGGGTGGTATCTTGGTATAGGCGATCAGGGCACCGTTGACGAACCCGGCAACGATCCCGCAGGCCAACCCAACCACAATGGGCACGATCACCGGCAGATCCATCCACTCCGGCCCGAACAGCGCCTTGGGGTTGGGGTTTCCGTTGACGAGGGCAGTCTGCGCAAAGCTCATGGTGATCATGGCCGTAGCGCCCACCACCGACCCTGACGACAGATCGATCCCGCCCAAAATGATCACCTGAGTGACCCCCAATGCGATGATCCCGATGATCGCAACCTGCAGGATCATGATGTCCAGCCGCTGCTGGTTGAAGATGCCCGCCACGTTGTCGCGCATGTTGAACAGGAAGCTGGTCCCGTTCAGGCGGTTCAGAATTTCAAAGATGATGACGATGAAGACCAGAGCCGCAAAGACGTTCCATTCCGGAGCCCGCGTGCGTTTGCTTGGATCGTATTTCAGGCCACCAAGGCCAACTGCTGGCTGCGATGTCGGCTTCGACATGGACGCCCCTCCCCCGATTGTCCTGATGGATCATAACGCCCGATTTCTCCACTCGGGCAAGTAAAATGGGGGCGGCCATCATGCCGCCCCCACCCGCAACAGAGGCGGATCAGTTCTTCTTGGTGAAGTCGGCCATGTTGGCCGGGGTCACCAGTTGGAACGGAATGTAGACCTTTTGGTCCACAGCCGTGCCAGCCGCGAGCTTCACAGCGGCGTCAACCGCGCCAGCGCCTTGGCCAGCTGCGTCCTGGAACACGGTGATGTCCTGGTCGCCGGCAGCCATGGCCGCCAGAGCGTCCTGGGTCGCATCAACACCGCCCACGATGACGGTCTTCATGTCGATGTTGGCAGCCTTCATCGCCTGGATGGCACCGATCGCCATCTCGTCGTTGTTGGCGATGACGGCGTCGAACGGCTTGCCGGTCGACAGCCAGTTGGTCATCAGGGTCTGGGCTTCGTCGCGCGACCAGTTGGCGGTCTGCTCGTCGATGATGGTGACCTTCACGCCGCAATCAGCACCACCGATCACGTCATGCACGTCCTTGGTGCGCATCACGGCCGCCTGGTTGGACAGCTGGCCCTGCATCACATAGACATTGGCTTCGGTCTTGCCGGCGGCTTTCAGCTCGGTACAGACTTCTTTGGTTTCCAACGTGCCCGAATCGGCTTCGTTCGACGCCACGAAAGCCTGGTTGTCGGGCAGCGTGTCGACGTTGATCGGCTGACGGTTGACGTAAACCAGCGGGATATTCGCCTTGGCCGCGGCGTCGGACATGGCTTGCGTGGCCGAGGTGTCGACCGGGTTCACGATGATCGCCGAAACGCCCGACGCGATGAAGTTGTTGATCTGGTCCAACTGCTTGGCAACGTCATCCTTGGCGTCTTCGATCTGAACCTTCTGGCCGTTCTTGTCGGCATAGGCCTGGATCCCGTTGCGCAGAACGGTCAGGAAGTTGTCGTCGAATTTGGCCATCGAAACGCCGATGTCAGCCATTGCGGTCGTGCCCATCAGGGCTACGGCGGCGGCAACAAGATACTTCTTCATGGTCTCTCCTCCACATACGGGGCCCGGCGTCCCCGTTCTCCCAGCCGGGCCGCCCACTTCGGGGCGGTATTCCGTCGCTCAGGCCTCCACGCCTGCGCGAATGAATTCCATCGAGGCCGCCAGCGCAGGCGCCGGATCAGCCATGTCATGCACCGAGGGTGCGAAAGGCTCGTAGGAAATGGCGCCGGTGTAGCCCGCGGCCTTCAGGGCCCGGATCTGCGCCACATTGCCCAGAACGTCATCGGCGTCGACCAGCACCCGGTGCGGATCGCGCATGTCGTCAAGGTAGATCGAGTCCTTGACGCCAGAAACGTGAACGATCCCCGTCAGGTCCGGATAGATCGGCCCAAAGCCCGCCAGCGCGTGGTGGAAGGTATCGTGGACCATGAAATAGGTGCCAACCCCGCCGACGGCGTGGATCACTTCGGCCAGAACGTCCTTGTAGCGCAAGGAGCAGACGGCGAAGCCCAAGGGCTCCACCATCGCCTTCAGCCCATGGGCTTTCAGCATCGGCAGCAGGTTGCGCAGCGCGGTTTCGGTGACCTTGAAGCTGTCGGCACGATCTGTCGCCACACCGTCGTTGCGCGGGATCAGGCTGACAGCCTCCGCCCCGGCGGCCACGGCGATCTGCATCAGCGCCTCGGCCTCGGCCTCTTTGGCGTCCGACCAGTCGTTGAACATCTTGACTTCGGCCAGCGCCAGAAAGCGCAAGCCCCGTGCGGCAACGGCGGCCTTGACCACGGCCGGATTAGACCCGCCAAACAAAGGCGATTTCAGATCGTTGCGGAACTCGACCGCAACGCAGCCCAGACCCTTGGCCAGATCCAGAAAGTCTTCCCAAGCCATGTTCGGCGCCGTCATGTGGTTCAGTGCAAAGGGCAGCATGAGCCGTGATTCTCCCAAATCGAGGGGCTCTCCTGCCCCGCGTTGGTGGAATTCATATTCCATTTCCGGGGATTATCAACTTAAAATTCCAAAATCAGAACATGCGTTCCAGAATCTCGTCGTCTTCCCGCAGGATGTATCAATACCACGCGCGCCGGCGCGACCCGAATCTATGGCTGAAAATGGCAGTTTCACTGCCCTATTCATCCGCTAGACTGATTCGCCGACATGGAGGTCCGGGGGCAGGAACACCTGCAGCCGTTCCACCTCGCCCTGCCCCAGCGCCGCCCGTGTCATCGTGGCGTAAAGCGCGCGGCATAATTTTTCCAAAGGCGTGTCCAGCACCAGTGTCGCCACCCCCTCGCCCAAGGCCGCCCGACTATCGGCCGTCAGGGCTGAGACGATCAGCGCCACCTCCGGGCGTCGCGCCTCGCGGAGCGCGGCAATCGCCCCCTCCATCCCGCCACCCGCCACGTAAACCCCGCGCAGGTTGGCATGCCGCGCCAGCAGGGCCAGCGTCGCCTCATAGGTCAGCTGGCGGGTTTCCAGATTGACCATCGCCTCCAGCACCTCCAACCGCGGCGCGTGCTCGCGCAGATAGGCGCGGAACCCGGTCTCGCGCAGCTCATGCCCATGCCAGCGATGCCCGCCGACAAACAAAGCAAGCTTCCCCGGACCTTCGGTCGCCAAAGCCATCAACCAAGCCGCCGTCCGCCCATGCTTGAGGTTGTCGAGCCCCAGATACCCGGTCCGCGCGCCTTCCGCGAACTCCGACAGCAGCGAGAACACATGCATCCCCGTGCCGCGCAGATGCTCCACCGCCTCGGTCACCTCCGGATGGTTGACCGCCGTCGCCGCCAGCACATCGCAGCGCCCCGCCATGCCGCGCAGAAGCCGTGCCATCTCGGACGGCGCCTGGCTGGTCGAGAACTCCAGCACCAGCTTGCCCCGAACCCCCTTGGCTTCACCCAAGGCCCGGTGCAACTCCTCGGCAAAGGCCTTGTAGAAATCCTGGCCCTGTTTGTGCAGCACCACGCCAAACCGCACCTCAGGCAAGTCCGCCAAAACCCCCGACAGCCGCAACGCCGCCGGATGCCCCAAGCGGCGCGCCGCAGCGGCAATCCGGGCGACGGTATCGCCCCGAACCCTCTCGCGCCCGTTCAGCGCACGGTCCACCGTCGCCAGCGACACACCAGCCGCCTCTGCCAGTTCCACCAATCCAGGTCGTCTTGCCATGATGTCTTTTCGTCATCCTCTAACTCCGGCCTGACGATAAATGACGAAAACCAAAACGTCCATCGTTGCGTGAATGGTGGTTTTTCCGTTACGTTTCGTTAGAGGCCCGCGTCCTGCGGAGGGGAGTGACATGTCGAAACGCAATTATAGCCTTCTGGGGCCTGACGGCAAACGCGCCGTCGAGATCGGCCTTGCTGCCGCCGAGTGGTATCACACCGACGTTCCGCGCAAGGACATGAAGGCCTTCATGCAGCGCTCCGACATGCCCGCCATCCGCGACACGGTGATCCTCTACGGGCTGATGATCCTGTTCGCTGGCATCGGCATTACCTTCTGGCCCTCGCTCTGGACCATCCCGGTCTGGCTGGCTTACGGCGTGCTCTACGGCTCGGCCTCTGACTCCCGCTGGCACGAGGCCTCGCACGGCACCGCCTTCAAAACGCCCTGGATGAACAACGCGGTCTATGAAATCGCCAGCTTCATGATCATGCGCAACTCCGCCACATGGCGCTGGAGCCATGCCCGCCACCACACCGACACCTACATCGTTGGCCGCGACCCCGAGATCGCCGTGATGCGCCCCGGCGTGCTGGCCAAGTTGTGCCTGTCCTTCGTCGGCATCCCCGAGGTCTGGGGCTATATCCCCCGGATGATCACCAACGCCATTTCGGGCCCAACCGCCGAGGAACGGACCTTCGTTCCGCAAAGCGAATGGCCCAAAGTGATCCGCGTCGCACGGATTTCCCTTGCGATCTATGCCGCAACCACCGTGCTGGCGCTCTGGATGCACTCGATCCTGCCCCTGATGGTGATCGGCCTGCCCCGGATGTACGGCGCTTGGCACCACATCATGACCGGCCTGCTGCAACATGGCGGCCTGGCCGACAACGTCATCGACCACCGGCTGAACTCACGCACGGTCTACATGAACCCGGTCTCGCGGTTCATCTATTGGAACATGAACTACCACGTCGAACACCACATGTTCCCCATGGTCCCCTACCACGCCCTTCCGGCCTTGCACGAAGCGATAAAGCACGACCTGCCAGCGCCCAACCCCTCGATTGCCGCAGCCTTTGCAGAGATGTGGCCCGCCCTGAGGCGTCAACTGACCTACGAGGATTATTTCCTGCAGCGCGCCCTACCCGCCTCTGCCAAGCCCTACCGGATGGATTTCCACGAAGCCGCACTAGGTCAAAGTGCGTCTGCAGCCGAATAAACATAGGAACCGCGAATGCCCTGGATTGACGCCTGCGCCACCTCTGACATCGACGAAGAGGATCTGATCCGCTTTGACCATGCCGGTGCGACCTACGCCATCTACCACTCGCCCGAGGGCAAGTTCTATGCCACCGCGGGCCTGTGCAGCCACGAAAACGTCCACCTCTCCGGCGGCCTCGTGATGGACCACATCATCGAATGCCCCAAGCACAACGGCCAGTTCGACTACCGCACCGGAGAGGCGAAGCGCGCGCCCGTCTGCATCAACCTGAAAACCTTCAAAACCAAGGTCGAAGCCGGCCGCGTCTTCATCGAGGTATCCTGATGGCCAAACGCCCCACCGTCGCCGACCTTCTGGCCAACCGCGGCCAGCACCAATACGCCATGCTGCGCGTTGAAACCCTGGACGAGGCCGCCGCCGCCTCTGCCGCAGGTGTGGAACTCTTCTCCATCCCCCCCGCCATGATCCACGACCGCCGCTTCCGCGAGGTGGCGCCCTACGCCTTCGCCTTCCCCGGCGACAACTTCTACGAGATCGGCGGCACCGACGATTTTCTCCGCTGGGCCCTGCCGCTCTACAAGGCCGGCGCCGATGGCGTCTACTGCTCGGGCAGCCTCAAAACGGTGAAAGAACTCGCCGACCACGCCATTCCGGTCTGCGGCCATGTCGGCCTGATCCCCTCGAAAGCCACTTGGACCGGCGGCTTCAAGGCGGTGGGCAAAACCCTCGACAGCGCCAAGCGCGTCTGGGACCAATGCGTGGCCTTGGCCGACGCCGGCGCTTTCGCAGTGGAAATCGAGGTCGTCCCCCATTCGATCACCCAAGCAATCGCCGAGAAGACCGACCTCTTCCTGATCTCGATGGGTGCCGGCGCCGCGGGCCACGCGCAATACCTCTTCACCGACGACGTGCTCGGCCAGAACACCGGCAAAATCCCGCGCCATGCCAAGGTCTATGCCAACTTCGCCGCCGAACACGCCCGCCTGCAAGCGCTGCGCATCGAGGCGATGACCCGCTTCGCCACCGAGGTTCACGACGGCGAATACCCCGCCCCGCAATACCTCGTCGACTCAAACCCCGACGTGGTGGCTGCCTTCCGCGATTGGTTGGACGTTCAAACAAGGTAACCAACGGGCGACGGCCAACCTCCGCCCCTTGCAGTTGCGCCTTGCCAAATACTCCCGACGGAGGCTCTTTGCCCCAAGCGCAGCGCCAGCCGTCTTCGTAGGGTGGGGTTATAACCCCACCCTACGAAGCCCCTTACTCGGCGTCCCGCAAAACCCGCACCGGACGCGCCGAGATCGGTGCCAGCGCAAACACCACTCCGGCCGCCAAAGTGGCAACCATCCCCCCAAAAACGATTCCCAAAGCCGACCAAGGCTCAAAGCTGTATGGCAAATCCATCACCAGTCGCAGCACCGCCCAGCCACCAATTCCGCCGGCCAAAATCGCCACCAACCCCGCCGCCCCCCCCATCAGGGCCGAGCGCAAGGCGAAGCTCGCCAAAATCCGCCCCCGCGTCGCCCCCAGCACCTTCAGGATCGCCGCCTCGCGCATCCGCGCAGGCACCCCCGCCGCAGCGCCGCCGATCAGCACCACCACCCCGGTCACCAAGACCGCCCCCGCCGCCAGCACCGTCGCCGTGGCAATCGCCCCCAGCGCATCGACCACCCGGCCAATCGCATCCTTCACCGAAATCGCCGTGATGTTCGGAAACGCCTTGGACGTATCGCGCAAGATCGCTGCCTCCGCGGGGCCCTCCGCATAAACCGTGGCAATCGAGGTATGCGGCGCCCCCGCGACAGCAGAGGGGCTCATCGCGATCACAAACCCCATTCCCGCGCTGGAAAAATCCACCTTGCGGAACGAGGTGATCGTGGCCTCGATATCCCGCCCCAGAATATTCACCGTCAGCTTGTCGCCAAGTTTCAGCTTCATCTCCGAAGCCTCCGCCGCCGCAAAGGATATCTGCGCCGGCCCGGTGTAATCCTTCGGCCACCAGACCCCCGCCGTCACCTTGGTCCCGGGCGGCGGCGCGTCGGAAAACGTGATCCCGCGATCCCCCATCACCACCCAATGATCCCCGACGACATCGCGCGCATTCACCCCGTTGATCTTGGTAAGTATCCCCCGCAACATCGGCGCCGTCTCCACCTTCGAGACAGCCGGATTGCCCTTCACCATCGCCAGAAAGGGCTGAACCTCGGCATCCTGCAAATCAATGAAGAAGAAACTGGGCGCCTTGGCCGGCAAATCCCGTGCAATCGAGGCGCGGAAGTTCGCATCAATCTGCCCCACCACCGCCAGCACGGACAGGCCCAGCCCCAGTGACAGAACCACGGCCAAAGCCTCGGAGCGGGGTCCACCGATCGCCGCCAGCGCCCAGCGCACCCCGGGCCGCCCATCGACAAACCGACGCCGCGCCAGCATCCTCGCCAGCGCCTTCAACCCCAAGCCCGCCAAGGCCAGCACCAGCAGTGCCGCAAAGACCCCGCCCAAGGTCCCCAAAGCCAGCTTCCAACTCCCCGAAAACCAAACCGCCCCGCCGATGAACAGCGCGAGCAACCCCGCCATCGCCGCAAGATGCACGGCCTTCGGCCAGATCCGCGCCGCCGTGCCCCTATATAAAGCAGTCACCTTCTGCCGCACCGCCTGCGCCAAAGGCCACAGCGCGAACAAAAGCCCCGTCACCGCACCATAAAACGCCGCCTCCAAAAGTGGCCCCGGATAAAGTCCGAAACTCACCGGAAATGGCATCACTCCCGCCAGCAGCGGCGCGCCCAACAAGAGCCCTCCCGCCCCCAGCACCAACCCCAAAGCCACGCCGATCCCGCAAATCACCGCGATTTGGAAAAGGTATATGCGCAGCACCAAGGACCCTTCCGCCCCCAGCACCTTCAACGTGGCAATCGTCGCCACACGCGCCTCCATGAAGGCCCGCACGGCCGAGGCGACACCCACCCCGCCCACCGCCAACCCGGCCAGCCCG
>CANGHD010000071.1 GCA_947453525.1 Paracoccaceae bacterium
ACCCACAGGAAGAACGGCACCATGAACACCACATACCAGATCGCGGTGAAGGGGCCAACAAAACGGGTGCCCTCTCGCGCAGCCGCATCAAGGCCGAAGATCGGTGGGATGCCGATCAGCGTGTGGCCGGTGGCGCTGTTCTCGTTGAAGAACAACAGCATCAGGATCAGCGACACGATCCCGCCGAGGTAACCCCAAGCCGAGCCGGAGCCGGAGACCTTGCCCATATCCGCGTCGCCCGTCAGGTCTGGCATCAGGGAATTGGTGAAGATGGTGGCAAACTCCATCCCGATCAGGCCAAGGCCGAACCAGACCATCGCCATGAAGAGGTCGGGCTGCACCGGGGACAGACTCCAGAGCGCGGCGGAGCCTATGACGTATAGGGCCGAGAACCCCCAGATCCATGGCATCCGGCGGCCCGACCCGTCTGCGATGGCGCCAAGGATTGGCGCAAGGCAGGCGATCAGGATGCCGGACAGGGTCTGCCCCGTCGTCCAATAGGCCTGCGCTGCGGCGTTGGCGGTGGTCTGGTCCATGCCGCTGGCAAGGAATTTTGCGCTGGCAACTTCCGCGAAGTACGGACCGAAGGTGAAGGTCAAGAGCAAGGTCGAGTAGGGTTGGCTGGCCCAATCAAAGAAATACCAGCCCCAGATGCGTTTGCTTGCCATGCCTGTCCCCGTTTTTCCGCGATCAAGCCTCAGTCGGCGGAATTAAGCAAGCGCCACGGGACAGATTGCACTTAGGGTCCATGCGCGCTACCTGATGGTCGCAATCGAAAGGCTGGTCCATGACATCGCTTCTGCAAATCGTTCTGTTCGCCGTTCAGATCCTGCGTTGGATCGTTCTGGTTCAAGTCATCATGTCTTGGCTGATCAACTTTCAGGTCCTGAACCTGCGGCAGCCGCTTGTTGCGCAAATCTGGTATGCCCTCAACCGGACGCTGGAGCCGATCTATTCGCGGATCCGCAAGCTGATTCCCTCGACCGGCGGCATCGACTTCGCACCGCTGATCCTGCTGTTCGCGGTCTATGCGCTGGAAGTCGTCATCCGCAACAACATGTACGCGTTTTAACTTTTCGTTTACCACAAAGGCGGCAGACTGCCGATGTGTACAGCATTGATCCCATGAGTTCTCCGGACGTTCTGCTTCACCAAGTGTGGGGGTTTGCCGGATTCCGTCCGGGTCAGGAAGAGATTGTCCAGGCGGTGATCGCCGGGCGGAACACCTTGGCCATCATGCCGACGGGTGGCGGAAAATCCCTGTGTTTCCAACTGCCTGCCCTGTGTCGTGAGGGGGTGACGGTGGTGATTTCGCCCCTTATCGCGCTGATGCGCGATCAGGTGCGGGCCTTGAAAGCGGCGGGGGTCGAGGCGGGGGCGCTGACTTCTGGCAATACGGAAGAGGAAACGGAAGGCGTCTTCCAGGCGCTGGATGAGGGGCGGCTGAAGCTTCTGTATCTGGCGCCTGAGCGGCTTGCGGCGGCGGCCACGGTGCCGATGCTGCGGCGAATCGGTGTTTCCCTGATCGCGGTGGACGAGGCGCATTGCGTCAGCCAGTGGGGCCACGATTTTCGGCCCGATTACCTGCGGATCGGTGCGCTGCGGCAGTCTTTGGGTGTACCTTTGGCCGCCTTCACCGCGACGGCAGACGCGGAAACCAGAGCGGAAATCGTCACGCGGCTGTTCGACGGCGTGCCGCCTGTGTCGTTCCTGCGCGGGTTTGACAGGCCGAACATCCGGCTGGCTTTTGCTGTCAAGGACTCTCCCCGCGAGCAAATCCTGCGCTATGCGGCAGCGCGGAAGGGGCAGTCTGGGATCATCTATTGCGGAAGTCGCGCCAAAACCGAGGTTCTGGCGCAGGCCTTGCGTGAGGCGGGGCATCTGGTGCTGCATTATCACGCCGGCATGGAAGCCGAGGAGCGGCGTCAGGCCGAGTTGCGCTTTCAGCAGGAGGATGGGCTGATCGTGGTGGCGACGGTGGCCTTTGGCATGGGAATCGACAAGCCGGATATCCGTTGGGTCGCCCATGCCGATCTGCCAAAGTCGATCGAGGGTTACTATCAGGAAATTGGCCGTGCAGGCCGCGACGGCGGCCCAGCTGACACGCTGACGCTGTATGGGCCAGATGACATCCGCCTGCGCCGCAGCCAGATCGACGAAGGAGCCGCCCCGATGGAGCGCAAGCAGGCTGATCACGGGCGGTTGAATGCCTTGCTGGGCTTGGCCGAGGCGATGCTGTGCCGCCGTCAGGTCTTGCTGACCTATTTCGGCGAAAGCTCGGACCCCTGCGGCAATTGCGACCTGTGCCAGCGTCCGGCCAAGCTGTTTGACGCGACCGAGGCGGTGCGCAAGGCCCTGTCGGCCGTGCTGCGGACCGGGGAGTATTTCGGCGCGGGGCATCTGATTGATATCCTGACCGGAACCGCGACGCCCAAAGTGCTGGAGCGCGGGCATGACAAGCTGCCGACCTTCGCGGTAGGCCGTGATATGTCCAAACCGGCCTGGGCGGCGGTGTTTCGCCAGATGATGGGGCGCGATCTGGTGCGACCTGACCCGGATCGCTTTGGGGCGCTGCGGATGACCGATGCGGCGGTGCCGATCCTGAAGGGTGAAGAAAGCATCACCCTGCGGGCCGATACCATCGACAAGGCCGACAAATCCGAACGCAACACAGCCCGCGTGCAGGTCGATGAAGAGGATGTGGCGCTGCTGACCGCGCTGAAGGCGAAGCGCCGCCATTTGGCCGAGGCGCAGGGCGTGCCGGCTTATGTCGTCTTCCCCGACAAGACCCTGATCGAAATGGCGGAAAAGCGACCGGCGACGCTGGATGAGATGATCGGCATCAACGGCATTGGTGCCCGCAAGCTGGAAAGCTACGGCAAGGCGTTTCTGGAGGTCATTCTGGGCCACTCGGTCGACACCGTCCATCCGGCGCGGCGCAAGCTGTCAGGCAGAGACGCCGCTCCGATCTTCGACCGTCTGGCCGAGGCGCAACTGGCGCTGGCGCGGGGCGAGGATGGCACGGGAAAGTATCTGTCCTGCACCCTTTCCACCCTGCGCCAACTGGCCGAACGGCGCCCGTCCAGTCTGGCCGAAATGGCGGATTTTCAGGGCATGGGCGAGCAGAAGGTGGAGCGCTTCGGTCCCGCCTTTCTCGCTGTTTTACGCGATGCCTGACACGAGCCCCGGCGGTGGTACCAGGTGGGAGGGGCAAATTGCCCATCTTGCGGGACGTCAGGTGCCGGTCATTGCTGCAGGTTCCTGCACCGCAATGGGGCGGGCTTCGGCCGGGCAGAATTCGGCGATGACCGAGAAGATGGCAGCCTTGCGCAACGGTTTGGTCATGTAGCGGTCGATCCCTGCCGCCAAGATGTCGTCGGCGTCGCCGTCCATCGCATGGGCGGTCAGGGCCACGATGGGCAGATGGGATTTTCCCGCCTCCAGCGCGCGGATGGCGCGGGCGGCTTCGCGGCCGTCCATCTCGGGCATCGAGATGTCCATGAAGATCAGGTCTGGCTTGTAGCTTTGGAACATATCCACGGCCTCGCGCCCGTTGTTGGCGAAGCGCAGGTCGATGTCGACGTCCTTGACCATCTTCTGGAACACCAGCTGGTTGGTCCGGTTGTCCTCGGCGGTCAGGATGCGCATGGTGCGGTTCACCTCGGGCAGCGGGGGTTTCGGCACCGCTTCGCTCTCGGGCATGCCGCCGATTTCCTTCAGCCGACGGTACAGATCCGACCGCAGGATCGGCTTTTGCAGGATGGCGGCCAGATGCTCTGACCCTTCAAAGCCGCGCGCCTGTGTCGGATTGGACGATAGCAGCACGATCGGCATCGCCAGCCCCAGCGAGCGGATGTGGGTGGCGAGCGTCAAGCCGTCCATCTCTGGCATGGAATGGTCGGTCAGGATGGCATCGAAAGCTTGGTCGCGGCCCAGCACTTCCAGTGCATCGGCGCCGGAACGGCAGAGCGTCACCGCAACCCCGCAGGGTTGCAACTGGCGCTCCAGGATGGTGCGGTTGATGAACAGGTCATCGACCACCAGCACACGCCGCAGAGAAATCGGTAGATCGGGGACAATCGCCTCTTCCGCCACCGGCAAGGTCACCCGGAAGCCAAAGCAGGAGCCCTTGCCGGGTTCGCTGTCGACCCAGACGGCTCCTGCCATCCGCTCGATCAGGCGCTGGGTTATGGCGAGGCCAAGGCCGGTCCCTTCAAACTTGCGGTTGGATTCGGTTTCAACCTGATTGAACTCGCCGAAGATATGGTCGAGGTGTTCGGGTGCGATGCCGATGCCGGTGTCTTCGACCGTGACGTGCAATTGCTGTTCGCCGGGTTCGGTTTCCAAGCCCACAACGCGGATCAGGACATGACCCGTTTCGGTGAACTTGACCGCGTTGCCGACAAGGTTGGTCAAGACCTGTCGCAACCGGCCGGGGTCGCCCACGAAACGGGTCGGCAGGAACATGTCGAAGTCGATCATCAGGTCCAGCCCCTTCGCCCGCGCCTTGGGCTGCAGCAGCATGGCGACCTCGTGGATCGTGCGTTCCAGATCAAAGGGTTCGGGGTGGAGCGTCAGCCGTTCCGCCTCGATCTTGGAATAATCCAGAATGTCGTTGATGATGACGAGCAAAGCTTCTCCCGAGGATTTGATCGTTTCCGCAAAGAGGCGCTGTTCCTCGGACAGCGAGGTGTCGCACAGCAGTTCCGCCATGCCCACCACGCCGTTCATCGGCGTGCGAATTTCGTGGGACATGTTGGCGAGGAAGGCCGATTTCGCACGATTGGCCCCCTCCGCCGCCTCGCGCGCCGCCAGAAGGGCTGCTTCGGATTCTTTCTGGGCCGTGATATCAATGCGAAGGCCCACCCGGCCGCCATCCGGCGTGACGTGGTCTTGGCTTCGGATCCAGCGCCCGTCGGACAGGTGTTGTTCGGCCACCCCGTCGGCGCGGCGGTGCTGGGCCATGCGTTCGGCCAGCCAATTCTCCTCGCGGCCAACGGCGTCGGTGTGCTGGCCGCGTTCAAGGCCGAAGCGCAGGATATCCTCGAACTTGGCGCCCGGTTTCATGGCGGGGGCAGACACGGCATAGATGTCGCGATACCGTTGGTTGCAGGTCAAAAGCCGGTCCTCCCTGTCGAAAAGCACGAAGCCATCGGGAATAGCCTCAATGGCCGCCCAGATGCGCATTTGTTCGGTGATGTTGACGGCCAATGAGACAAGATCGCCATCGCGGGCCCGGCGGTTTACGAACTTGATCCAAAGCCCATTGGTCATTTGCAGCGTGACAGGCTGGATCGGGTCGGTGTCGAGCTTGCCGACCATGTCTGCCACGAAATCCGCAGGCGAGACGCCCGAAAGCTCCGCCCGGCCGCCTTCGGCCAGAAGCCGCATCATCTCGGCATAGGCGATGCCGGGGGCGATGGGCAGGCCTTCCAGGGGGCGCAGGAACGCGCTGTTGGCGGCGACCAGCTTCAGGTCCGAATCATAGACCGCAAAGCCATCGTTGATGGTGTTGATCGAGTCCCATAGCCGCCGTTCTGCCATGACGGCATGGGTATGCGCCCGGTCCAGATCCTCGATGAAGCGAGACTGCTGACCCTTGAGCATCTGCGCCTCTGACACCGCATTGCGGGCCACGACGCGCTGTTCGACGATCTGATCCGACAGGGAGCGTGCGTGCATCCCCAACTTCTCATTCGCCGCAAACAATTCCCGGCTTTTCTGCTCCAGCAAACGCTCGGCAGCCAGTCTTGCGCGGCGTTCTCTGGCCAGACGTTCCACGATATCCATCCCCGACTGCGCCCGCCCCAATCCCTGAATCACGCCTGTGACTGCCGACAACTTGCCGCATCAATGTGAACTCTCCCTTAACGATGGTGGGTTAATTCCTTGCCGAACCGGGGCGTGTCATGCCATGACTGTACCACCTTTGGGCGGAGGAATTTTTGATGCGTGGCTATGCGTTGCGGTCTGTGGCCGTGGTCTTGTTGGGTGTGTTCCTGTCGGTGTTATCGGCTCAGGCCGATGATCTGATCCCGGCAAAACGACTGTCACTTTCCGAGAATACCGATCTTCCGGGCGGTGATCTTACGTCGATCTTCGACACGACGCTGAATGCCTGCGAAACCGCGTGTCTGACCAACAAGAAATGCGACGCGATCACCTTCAACACCAAGGCCAACTCGTGCTTCCTGAAGTCCGGTGCGGGCGAAGGAAAGGCCTTTGGCGGTGCCTATTCCGGCTTTGTGATCAAGGCCGCCAAAGGGGCCGAGGCCGTGGCGCAGACGCGTCGGGCCGAACTGACCTTCCTGCCTGACTGGGACATCTCCGCAGCGACCTACATCGCCTCTGACATGGCCAATCGTCATGTGACCGACGGTATCACCGCCGAGGATCATCTGGCTTCGGCCAAAGAGGCGGAAAACAACGCGGACTTCGTCTCGGCCTACAGATTTGTTGGCGCTGCGCTGAATGTGTCCGATACGCCTGACAACTGGCTGGAATATGCGCGGCTTTTGCTGCTGGCCGCGGGGAATGACCAGAACAACGCCGCGACATGGCGCGATGACGCGTTCCGCGCCACGATCAACGCCTATCTGCGGGCCGACAATGTGGCCTTGCAGCATACGATTCTGGTCCAGATGGGTCAGGCGCTGGAGGCGATCGACCGGGGCCGCGACACCGTCCAGGCCTATCGTCTGGCGCAAACCTTGCAGCCGCGCGATGACACGGCGGCCTTGCTGGACGCGGCCGCCGGCAAGTACGGCTTCCGCATCACGGACAACGAGGTCCAGACTGATAGCGCCCGTCCGCGCGTCTGCGTGAATTTCTCGGACGATCTGGTCGCCTCGGGCGTCGACTATTCGACCTTCGTGCAATTGCCGGAAGCCGGGTTGTCGGTCTCGATGGCCAGTTCACGCCAATTGTGCGTCGAGGGGATCAATTTCGGCACCCGTTACGCGTTGACGTTCCGCAAAGGCCTACCCTCACTGACCGGCGAGGTGCTGGCGAAAAGCGTGGCGGTGACGGCGTATATCCGCGACCGCAATCCGGGGGCCCGCTTCACGGGCCGGGGCTATGTGCTGCCGAAAACCGGCAATGCCTCGATCCCGGTGGTAACGGTGAACACGACAAAGCTGAATCTTGAGGTCTGGAAGGTGACGGACCGCAACCTCTTGCGGGTCATGCAGAACGGCTATTTCGACGCGCCGATGTATGATTACAACGAGTATGATTTCGAAGCCCAGATGGCGTCCAAACTGTGGACCGGAACGGCGACGGTCGGTCAGGACGTGAACAAGGACGTCACTACGCGCCTGCCGCTGGATGAGGCGATCAAGGGCCAGCCTGCGGGGATCTATGCCTTGCGCGCCTCGGTCCCGGGGGTTGATCCCAGCGCGGTTCCGGCGACCTGGCAATGGTTCGTGGTGTCCGACCTTGGCTTGACGACCATGAGCGGGGTTGACGGGCTGAATGTCTTTGTCCGGTCTTTGGGCGATGCGACGGCCAAGGCGGGCGTCGATGTGCAGTTGCTGTCGGTGGCCAACGAGGTCTTGGCCACCGTCAAGACCGATGCCGATGGCCATGCCCTGTTCGAACCTGGCCTGATTCGTGGCACCGACAGTGCGGCCCCGGCAATGGTCGTGGCGCGCAATGGCGATCTCGACACCGCCTTCCTTTCGCTGACCGATCCGGAGTTTGACCTCTCTGACCGGGGCGTGGAAGGGCACGAGGCGGCACCTCCGGTGGATGTGTTCCTGACCACCGACCGTGGCGCATACCGTGCCGGTGAGACCGTGCATGCCACGGCGCTGGCGCGCGATGCCAAGCAAGAGGCGATCACCGGTCTGCCGCTGACTGCCATTCTGATGCGCCCCGATGGCGTGGAATATGTCCGGGCCATGGCGGATGACGTCGGTGCGGGCGGTCATGTGTTCGACTTCCCGATCTCGGGCACTGCCCCGCGCGGACAGTGGAGCATGGCGGTCTATTCCGATCTGGATGCGCCCGCGCTGTCGTCGAAAACATTCCTTGTGGAGGACTTTCTACCAGAGCGGATCGATTTCAAACTGGACGCCGGCGATCAGCCGATCCATCTGGGCGACCTGCCACAGGTGTCGCTGGATGCGAAGTATCTGTTCGGCGCACCGGGGGCCGATCTGGCGGTGGAAGGCGACGTGATCGTGAGCGCCGCCGATGGGCTGGAGGCCTGGCCGGGCTACAAATTCGGCAAGTTCGACGCTGTCTATGATGCGCAGCTGTCCTCCTTTTCGGACATCCGCACCGATGAAAAAGGCCACGCCAGCATCGACGCCACCCTGCCCGAGGTTGAGGATCCGATGATCCCGCTGCAGGTCAAGTTCGTGGTCCGCGTCGCCGAAGGCTCTGGCCGCCCGGTGGAGCGCAAGATCAGCAAGCCGCTGACGCCCTCGGCCGCGATGATCGGCGTGAAGGGTCTGTTCGATGGCGTGGTGGCTGAAAATGCCGAAGCCCGCTTCAACCTGATCGGCGTCGGCGATGACAGCAAGCCCACCGCGATGAAGGTGCATTGGGAACTGACCCGCGTTGACACCACCTACCAGTGGTACCAGCAGAGCGGCAGCTGGAACTGGGAGCCGGTCGTCTCCCGCGCCCGGGTTGGCGAGGGCGATGCGGACCTGACGGCGTCCGGTCCGGCGGAGATTGCTGCTCCGGTGAAGTGGGGCGAGTATGAACTGACGGTGTCCCGCAGCGATGGGGAAAAGGCCACGACCTCGGTGCAGTTCTATGCTGGGTGGTATGCGCCTGCGGACGTGTCCTCGACCCCGGATACGCTGCAACTGTCGCTGGACAAGCCGTCCTACAGCGTGGGTGATACGGCCATGTTGCGGATTGTGCCGAAGGCCGCGGGGACCGCGCTGATCACGGTGCTTTCGAATGAAGTGGTCAGCCATCAGGAAGTGGCGGTCAAAGAGGGTGAAAACCTGATCCCGGTCGCTGTGACCGACGATTGGGGTACAGGTGCCTATGTGACGGCCGCGGTGCTGCGCCCGATGGACGTGGCGGCCGGCCGCAATCCGGCGCGGGCCTTGGGCTTGGCCTTTGCCAAGATCGAGCCGGGTACGCGCGCTTTGAAGACGACGATCGAAACGGCGGCGGAAACGGCCCCTCGTGGACCGCTGGATATCGCGGTCAAGGTTGAGGGCGTAGAGCCCGGCGATACGGCCTATGTGACGGTGGCGGCGGTCGATGTCGGTATCCTGAACCTGACCGGCTATCTGCCGCCCGATCCGCAAGACCACTACTTTGGTCAGCGCAAGCTGGGCGTTGGCATCCGTGACCTTTATGGCCGGTTGATCGACGGTCTGAACGGGGCCGAAGGCACTGTCAGGTCCGGCGGTGACGCCGGAGCCAATGCCCGCCTGCAAGCGCCTCCGCCGACAGAGGAGCTGGTGGCCAACTTCGCCGGTCCGGTTGAGGTCGGCGCCGATGGCTATGCCCGCGTCAGCTTTGACCTGCCCGCCTTCAACGGCACGGTGAAGGTCATGGCCGTGGCGTGGAGCAAGCGCGGCGTGGGGGAAGCCAACACCGACGTTCTGGTGCGCGACCCGGTGGTCGTGACCGCCTCGGTCGCACGCTTCCTGCAGCCCGGTGACGAAAGCCGCCTGCTCTTGGAGATTGTCCATTCCAAAGGGCCGTCGGGGCATATGGTTTTGGCTGTGACCTCCACCGGGCTGACCCTTGGCAAGGTGCCGGCTGGGATAGACCTGAAAGACCTCGGCAAGGCGGTGGTGGAGATTCCGGTCAAGGCCGATGCCGTTGGGCTGCAAACCATCGAGGTCAGCCTGACCACCCCGGATGGCAAGGTTCTGACCAAGGACCTGAAGGTGCCGGTGCAGATCAATGACCCGGTGGTTTCGCGGGTCAGCCAGATCGAACTCGCCAAGGGAAAGGCCTTCACCTTTGACGAGAACGTGTTTGACGGGCTGCTGCCCGGCTCGGGCAAGGCGGTCATGGCAATCGGCCCGATAGCCCGGCTGAACGCTCCGGGTGTGCTGGCGGCGCTGGACGCCTATCCCTATGGCTGCACAGAGCAGATCACTTCCAAGGCCATCCCGCTTTTGTACTTCGATCAGGTCGCGCAGGCGATGGACTTGCCGGGTGCGACCGACATAAAGGGCCGCGTCGAACAGGCAATTGCGGCGGTGCTGCAGAACCAAAGCGCCTCCGGCTCGTTCGGGCTGTGGGAGCCGGGCTCGGGCGACATGTGGCTGGATGCCTATGTCACCGACTTCCTGAGCCGAGCCAAGGCGCAGGGCTATGCGGTGCCGGATCAAGCCTTCCGGCAGGCCTTGGACAACCTGCGCAATCAGGTGAACTACTATCCCGACTTCGACAACGGTGGCGAGCCTTTGGCCTATGCACTGATGGTCTTGGCCCGCGAAGGGGCGGCGGCGGTCGGTGACTTGCGCTACTATGCCGACGTCAAGGGCGATGCCTTTGCGACTCCGGCGGCGATGGCGCAACTGGGTGCGGCTTTGGCGAGCTATGGCGATCAGCCGCGCGCGGATGCGATGTTTGCCAAGGCGGTCAAGGCGCTGGACGGTCTGCCTGTCAGCGAAGAGCAGATCATGCGGGCCGACTATGGCACTCCGCGCCGCGATGCGGCGGCGGTCCTGACGCTGGCGGTCGAGGCAGGCTCTAAAACCGTGGACCGCGAGGCGTTGATCACACGCATAGCGACGCAGGCCGACTTGTCGACGCAGGAAGCATCCTGGACGCTGCTGGCGGCCAATGCGTTGATCGGAACGCCTGACACGTCCGGCATCACCCTGAACGGCGCTCCTGCCAAGGGAGCCATGGTCAAGGTCCTGGATGCCAGCTTCACCGATCCGGTGGTGGTGAAGAACGACGGCGACAAGACCACGCTGACCGTCACCACCTTCGGCGTGCCCACCGATCCGGTCACGGCAGGCGGAAATGGCTATGCGATCACCCGCAGCTATTACACGATGGATGGCCAGCCGGCTTCGCTGGACGGCGCCAAGGTCGGCGACCGGATGGTGGCCGTGCTGGAGGTGACTCCGTTTGGTCGAGGGGAAGCGCGGTTGATGGTCAATGACCCCCTGCCCGCCGGGTTCGAAATTGACAACCCTAACTTGATCACCGGAGGGTCCGTCAGCACGCTCGACTTCCTCGATCTGGCAACCGATGTGGCGCATTCGGAGTTCCGGCAGGACCGTTTCCTGACCGCGATTGACCGGACCGACAACTCCAGCTTCCGGCTCGCCTATATTGTGCGAGCGGTGTCTCCGGGCACCTATCACCAGCCGGCAGCCTCGGTTGAGGATATGTACCGGCCCGACCTGAACGCCCATTCGGACGCAGGCACGGTCACCATTACCAAGTGATGCGGGCCAGATCGGTCATCAGGGCGGCGGCGGGCCTCTGGCTCGCCGCATTCGCGCGCGATGGGGTGGACCGGTGGATCGATGCCACAGCGATCCCCGATCTGGCGCTGCCGAGCGGTCAGGAAGTGCTGGACCGCAGCGGCGCGTTGTTGCGTGCCTATACTGCGGATGGCGGCCGTTGGCGGCTGGCTGCGGATGTGGCCTCGGTTGACCCGTTCTTCATCCGCCTGCTGCTGGATTACGAGGACAAGCGGTTCTACCAGCATGGCGGTGTTGATCTTAAGGCGCTGATGCGGGCCTTTGGGCAGGCGGTCTGGAATGGTCATGTCGTCTCGGGCGGCTCGACCCTGACGATGCAGGTGGCCCGGCTTTTGGAGGATTCGGGCACCGGGCGCATTGCCGGCAAACTGCGGCAAATCCGGCTGGCCTTGGCGCTGGAGCGGCATCTGACCAAGGATCAGATCCTCTCGCTGTATCTGCTGCTGGCACCCTATGGCGGCAATGTCGAAGGGATGCGGGCGGCGACGCTGGCCTATTTCGGCAAGGAGCCGCACCGTCTGACCCCCGCCGAAGCGGCCCTGCTGGTGGCCATCCCGCAAAGCCCGGAAACCCGCCGCCCCGACCGCAGCAACGAGGTGAAGGCGGCGCGGGACCGGGTGCTGGAACGGGCGTTGGAAGATGGCTTGATTGATGCCGATCAGGCGCGGTCAGCCTCCACCGAAAAGGTGCCGACCGAACGGCGGGCCTTCCCGGCGCTGGCCCCCCATATGTCCGACCGCGTGGTGGCCGAGGCGCCCAACCAGACGCGGCACCAGACCACCATCGACAAAGGGCTGCAGTCCGCCTTGGAGAAGCTGGCCGCCGAGACCGTCGCCAGCCGGGGCGACCGGATGCAGGTGGCCATGATGGTTGCGGATCATGCGACGGGGGAGATATTGGCCTCGGTCGGGTCGGCGGCCTATACCGGCGATCAACGCCAGGGGTTTGTCGACATGACGATGGCGGTGCGCTCTCCGGGGTCGACGCTGAAACCGCTGATCTATGGGCTGGCCTTTGACGAGGGGCTGGTCCATCCGGAATCGACGATTGACGACAGGCTGACCGATTTCAACGGCTATCGTCCGCAGAATTTCGACCGCCAGTTTCGCGGCACGATCCGGGTGCGGGAAGCGCTGCAACTGTCTTTGAACATCCCGGCCGTGGCGCTGACCGATGGTCTGGGTCCGGCCAAACTGCTTCAGGCGATGGATCGAGCGGGGATGAAATCGGTGCTGCCGACCGGTCAGCCGGGCCTCGCGGTGGCTTTGGGCGGCATTGGCGTCACGCTGGAGGATATGGTGCAACTGTACGCCGCCATCGCGCGCGGTGGGGTGGTGCGGCCTTTGACGCATACGTTTGGCGTGGACAACCCCGAGGGACAGCGGGTGATCACCAAGGTGTCGGCCTGGGAGGTGGGGGATATTCTGGCGGGGCTGGCACCGCCGCCGGGCGCGCCGAGCAACAGGCTGGCTTACAAGACGGGCACATCCTATGGCCACCGCGATGCCTGGGCGATCGGGTTTGACGGCAAGGATGTGATCGGCGTCTGGATGGGAAGGGCGGATGGCACGCCGGTTCCGGGGGCCTTCGGCGCGGACTTGGCGGCGCCGGTGCTGTTTCAGGCTTTCGCAAGGCTGAAGCCCGCGCTGGACCCGCAACCGCAACCGCCGCCCGATACGCTGATGCTGGCCAATTCGCAATTGCCGCAGCCCTTGCGTCATTTCCGCAGCCGCGAGGCTGCCTTTGCGCCCGACGCATCGGCCCCGCAAGTGACGTTCCCGCCGGATGGGTCAGAGGTGGAACTGCTGCCCGAGGGCCTGATGGTCCGCGTCTCGGGCGGCACCGCCCCGTTCACATGGCTGGCCGATGGTGCCCCGGTGCTGAGCGGCGAGCAGGAGCCTTCGATTGTTCTGCCCGCCTTGGGGCGGGGGTTTGTGACTCTGTCGGTTATTGATGCGGAGGGCAGGTCCGCCCGCACTCGGGTGCGTTTGCGCTGATCCTGCGGTTGACCTTGCCGGGTCCCATGGGTAGGCCTCCGGGGCAACATCTTCCGGGAATTTCGTATGGCAGCCTCGACCAAGAGCGTGTTTCTTCTGTCGGGCCTTTCGTCTTTTGTGATCATCGGCGCGGGGGCGGGGATCTTCGGCCCCGCCGTTCCTGTCTTCGAGGCGCAGTTCCATTTGACCACCGCCATGGCGGGGTGGCTGGTTTCGACGCTTTGGATCGGATGCCTGACCGGGGTTGTTCTGATGTATTTCAAGGGCGCGCTCATCACGCCGCGTCTTCCGCTGTTCATGATGGCGCTGGGCAGCGTTGTTCTGGCGCTGGCGCCCTTGTGGCCGGTGGTGCTGGCCGGCGCGGTGGTTTACGGGATCGGCTATGGCTCGGTCGCCGCGCTGTTCAACCCGCGGGTTCTGACGCTGTACCGCGAGACCGGCGCCTCCAAGGTGGGCATGCTGAACGCGCTCTATTCCGTCGGCGCGATCCTGGCGCCCTATGCCTTCACGCTGGTCGGCAGCGACTTGCGGCCGGTGTTCTGGGCGATGGCGGCGATTTCGGCCATGATCTGGCTGCTGTCGGGGTCGATCGGACTTGCCGGTCTGGCACCCGAGGCGCATGGGCGGGGCTTCAAGCCGCATCTGCCGATCCTTGGCCTTGCCGCCTTGGCCATCGGGATCGAGGCTTCTTTGGCTGGCCTTGGCCCGGCGGCGCTGATCCGCGCCGGGGTGTCCGAGCAGACGGCGGCCTTGCTGCTGTCGCTGTTCTTCGTCGCACAATTGGCGACACGGGTGGTGCTGATTTTTGTCACCCATCGCCTGCCAGACTTTGCCATCTTCGTCGCGGCCGTGGCGCTCGCCAGCCTTTGCGCGCTGGGCGCAGCATTGATCAGCCCGGCTTTCTTCTTCCCGCCGATGGGGATTGCGGCGGGCCTGTTCTTTCAGGGTGAATATGTGACGGCAACGCGCAAGATGGGCGATGACCCAAGGGTGTCTCCGGTCATTCTGGCGGTCGGGCTGGTGGGGGCCATCGTCTCGCCGCCGATCTATGCGCGGTTCATGGATAACTTCGGGCCGCATGGCTTCTTCTGGCTGGTTGCTGCCGTGGCGGCGATGACGACGGCGCTTTCGATGATGTCTTATAAGGCGATGATGCGTTAGGAGGGCAGCAGCGGCACCCTTCCTGCATCGGTCAGAAGATGGGCGCGGCGGCCTTCGATGACGGCCGCCGACAAGGGCCCGCCATAGGCAGCACTGCTATCGAGGTTCAGGCGGTTGCCATAATGCGTGGCCTTGTCGATGGCGGTATGGCCGTGGACGACAAGGGCGCCGTGGTCGCGGGTGTCCTCCAGAAACTCCCTGCGGATCCAGACAAGGTCTTGCTCGTCCTGATTGGCCAAGGTGATGCCGGGCCGGATGCCAGCGTGGACGAAAATCGCATCCTCGCAGGCCAGCGACGTCGGGCGGCTTTCCAGAAAGCGGCGGTGATCGGCAGGCACGGCGGCGACGGCATCGGCATGGACCTTGCCAATCGGACGATCTGCCGGGCTTCGCACGCCGTAAGACGCCAGTGTCGCCGCCCCGCCGATCTTGGGATGAAGCCAGGAATGCTCGACCCGCAGACTGGGGTCGTGCCACTTGGGGTTTGTCAGAAAGGCGGTGAACAGTCGGTCGTGGTTGCCCTTCAGGACCACCCAATCCCGCCCCGCCGCGACCCCTTGCATAAGATAGTCCACGACGCCCTGGCAATCCGGGCCGCGGTCGACCAGATCACCGAGATGGACGATTCTGGCATGGCCATGCAGCGCGATATCCGCATGGATGCGGTGGTGCGCGGCCTTCAAAAGCTCCAAGTGGCCGTGGATGTCCCCGATGGCGTAGATATGCATAGCGCTGCCCCAATAGAGAAGGCCGGGGGCGCTGCCCGCCGACGACGGAAAGCCGGGGGCGCTGCCCCCGGACCCCCGGGATATTTAGGCCAGAATGAAAGGGCAAGGGGCGATAGGTGCCACAGGTGTCAGGCGCCGACGAACTCCAGTGACTTGACCTGGCTGAACATGCCGGTGGATTCCAGCGTGTTGACGACCTTGGGGTCGATCGGTTGGTCAAGGTACAGGATCGCGATGGCGTCTTGCCCGACGCCGGACCGCCCAAGGGTGAAGTTCGCGATGTTGACGTTATTTTTGCCCATCGTCATGCCGAGAAGACCGATGATGCCCGGAACGTCCTCGTTCGTGGTGTAGAGCATGTGCTGGCCGATTTCCGCGTCAATGTTGATGCCCTTGATCTGGATGAAGCGTGGTTTGCCATCGCTGAAGCAGGTGCCGGCGACGGAACGTTCACGCTTGTCTGTGACCATGGTGACCTTGATATAGGCGTCAAAGGTACCGGTCTTGTCTTGCCGCGTGGTGGATATCTGGATGCCGCGTTCCTTGGCAACGATGGGGGCGGAAACGAGGTTCACATCGGGGTTGGCGGTTTTCATTACACCGGCGATCACGGCCTGATTGAGGGCCGCGAGGTTCATGGACGACACTTTGCCATCATAAAGGATGTTGATGGCGCGGATCGGTTCCTCGGTCATCTGGCCGATGAAACCGCCGAGGTGGGAGGCCAGCTTGATCCACGGACCCATGACGGCAGCCTCTTCTGCCGTGACATTGGGCATGTTGAGCGCGTTTTGCACGGCCCCGGTCAAGAGGTAGTCCGACATCTGTTCGGCCACTTGCAGGGCGACGTTTTCCTGCGCTTCGGTTGTGGCAGCACCCAAGTGGGGGGTGCAGACAACGTTGACCATGCCGAAGAGCGGGTTTTCGGTGGCGGGTTCCACTTCGAACACATCCAAAGCAGCGCCCGCGACATGGCCGGAGTTCAGGGCTTCGACCAATGCTAATTCGTCGATCAGACCGCCCCGGGCGCAGTTGATGATGCGGACGCCCTTCTTGGTCCTGGCCAAAGCCTCACGAGACAGGATGTTCTTGGTCTTGTCGGTCAACGGCACATGCAGGGTTATGAAATCGGCCTTGGCCAGCAGGTCATCCAGCTCCACTTTGGTGACGCCAAGGGTCTTGGCGCGTTCATCGGACAGGAAGGGGTCGTAGGCGATGACCTTCATCTTCAGGCCAACGGCGCGGTCGCAGACGATACCGCCGATATTGCCCGCGCCGATGACTCCGAGGGTCTTGTTGAAGAGTTCAACCCCCATGAAACGCGACTTCTCCCACTTGCCGGCTTGGGTGGAGGCGTTGGCCTCCGGGATTTGACGGGCGACGGCGAACATCATGGCGATGGCATGCTCGGCGGTGGTGATGGAGTTGCCGAAGGGCGTGTTCATCACGATCACGCCTTTCTTGGAGGCGGCGGGGATGTCCACATTGTCAACGCCGATGCCAGCGCGGCCGATAACCTTCAGGTTGGTGGCGGCGGCCAGCAGCTTCTCGGTCACCTTGGTGGCGGAGCGGATGGCGAGGCCGTCGTATTGGCCAATGATCTCGGCCAACTTTTCCTTGTCTTTGCCGAGTTTCGGCATGTAGTCGACCTCAACGCCACGGTCGCGGAAGATCTGGACAGCGGTTTCAGAGAGTTCGTCGGAAACGAGAACGCGGGGGGCCATGTGGGGCTCCTATGAATTGGGGTGAGGGGAGATGGGCAAATTGCCCATCCTACCAAATTATTGCGCTGCGATTTCGGCTGCGAAGGCATGGGCGATCCACGGTAGCAGCGCTTGAACGTCGGCGGTTTCCACCGTGGAGCCGCACCAGATGCGCAGGCCGGGAGGGGCGTCGCGGTAGGCGCCCATATCGAGGCCCGCGCCGGCTTTCTCGATCCGCTTGGCGACGGCTTTGGCGAAAGCCTCGCCGTCCTTGATGCGCGGGTCGGTGAATTTCAGGCAGACCGAGGTCGTGGAGGCGATGTCGGGCGTTTCGGCCAAATTGGCGATCCATGGGTTGGCGGCGCAGAAATCCCAGATGGCGGTGGCGTTGGCCGTGGCGCGGGCGATCAGGCCGTGTAACCCGCCGACCGACTTGGCCCATTTCAGCGCCACGAGGTAATCTTCGACGGCCAGCATCGAAGGCGTGTTAATCGTCTCTCCCAAGAAGATGCCCTCGATCAGCTTGCCCTTGGAAGTCAGGCGGAAGATCTTCGGCAACGGCCATGCGGGGGTGTAGCTTTCCAGACGTTCGACGGCACGGGGCGACAGGATCAGCATGCCATGCGCGCCTTCGCCGCCCAGCACTTTCTGCCAGGAGAAGGTGGTGACATCCAAGCGGTCCCACGGCAGGTCCATCGCGAAGGCGGCGGAGGTGGCGTCGCAGATGGTCAGACCGGCGCGTCCCGCCGGAATGCCGTCGCCATTCGGCAGCCGGCAGCCGGAGGTTGTGCCGTTCCACGTGAATACGACATCGCAGTCAAAATCGACGGTGGCGAAGTCGACGATCTGGCCATAGGGCGCGATCTTGACCGATGCGTTCAGCTTCAACTGCTTGACC